>NZ_JBSFUW010000029.1:0-100762 GCF_053591995.1 Streptomyces sp. NPDC002835
CTACCGGGCCGTGGGAGGTGCCCCCACCCACGGCCGCCAGGCCGTAGGGGGAGTTTGAGGCCACCGCGCGAAGCGCGGTACCGGGGTCCGGGGCCTGCCCCCCACGCGGCGGAGCCGCACATCCGGCACAGCGGGAAGGGGCGGGGTGGGGAACAAGCCCCGCCGCGGCGGACAGCGTCATCGCGCGCGGTTCAGGGACTGCAGTGCCGCCCGCAGCAGCGGCCCCACCTGCGGCGACTCCCCCATCGCCGCCGCCTGCGGCGCCACCGCCGTCACCGCTTCGTCCGCCTCCCGCGTCGCATAGCCGAGCCCGATCAGCGCCGCGTGCAGCTGGTCGCGCCAGGAACCGGTGAGCGGGGAGCCGACGGCCGGGGACGAGCCCAGCGGCTCGCCCAGCCGGTCCTTCAGCTCGAGCAGCAGTTTCTGCGCGCCCTTCTTCCCGATGCCGGGCACCGCCATCAGCGCCTTCTCGTCACCGCCGGCGACTGCGACCCGCAGCGCGTCGGGGCTGTGCACGGCGAGCATCGCCTGCGCGAGCCTCGGCCCGACGCCGCTCGCGGTCTGGAGCAGCTCGAAGACCTGGCGCTCGTCGTCGTCGGCGAAGCCGTACAGCGTGAGCGAGTCCTCACGGACGACGAGCGAGGTCGCGATCTTCGCCTCCTGCCCGATCCGCAGCGTGGAGAGCGTGTTCGGCGTGCACTGGACGGCCATGCCGATGCCGCCGACCTCGATCACGGCGGTGGTCGGTGCGAGCGCGGCGACGGGGCCGCTGAGATACGCGATCATGCGGTACGGCCTTTCGATGCGTACGCCGTGCGGTGCGCGGCGACGGCTTGCTGGAGGCGGTTCTGGGCGGGCGCGCGCCAGATGTGGCAGATGGCGAGGGCGAGGGCGTCCGCGGCGTCGGCCGGCTTCGGCGGGGCGTCGAGCCGCAGCAGCCGCGTCACCATCGCGCCGACCTGCGCCTTGTCCGCGCGTCCGCTGCCGGTGACGGCGGCCTTCACCTCGCTGGGGGTGTGCAGGGCCACGGGGATGCCGCGCCGGGCCGCGCAGAGCATGGCGACGGCGCTGGCCTGGGCGGTACCCATGACCGTACGCACGTTGTGCTGGCTGAAGACCCGCTCTACGGCGACGAATCCGGGGCGGTGCTCGTCGAGCCACTCCTCGATGCCCTGCTCGATCGCGACCAGCCGGCTGCCCAGCTCGGCGTCGGCCCGTGTCCGGACGACACCGACGCCGATCATCGTCAACGGACGGCCGGCGACGCCCTCGACGACGCCGACACCGCACCGGGTGAGCCCCGGGTCCACCCCCAGCACGCGCACGCCGCCGCCTCCTTCGCTCAACTGTTTGTGCAGGCTATCGGTCGGCACCGACAACGCACGGACGGGCCGACGGGAGTGTGTCCCGTCGGCCCGTCCGCGCACGCGGCCATGAGCGTCCGTCAGGCGTCGACCTTCTCCATGACCTCGTCGGACACGTCGAAGTTGGCGAAGACGTTCTGCACGTCGTCGCTGTCCTCGAGCGCGTCGATGAGCTTGAAGATCTTCCGCGCGCCCTCCTCGTCCAGTTCGACCTGCATGGTCGGGACGAAGTTGGCCTCGGCGGAGTCGTAGTCGATGCCGTTGTCCTGCAGCGCCGAGCGGACCGCGACCAGGTCGGTGGCCTCGCTGAGCACCTCGAAGGACTCACCGAGGTCGTTGACCTCCTCGGCGCCCGCGTCGAGCACCGCGCCCAGGACGTCGTCCTCGGTCAGCTCGCCCTTGGGGACGATCACGACGCCCTTGCGGTTGAAGAGGTACGACACCGAGCCCGGGTCGGCCATCGAGCCGCCGTTGCGGGTCATGGCGACCCGGACGTCGGACGCGGCGCGGTTGCGGTTGTCGGTCAGGCACTCGATGAGCACCGCGACGCCGTTCGGACCGTAGCCCTCGTACATGATCGTCTCGTAGTCGACGCCGCCGGCCTCGAGGCCGCCGCCGCGCTTGATCGCCGAGTCGATGTTCTTGTTCGGCACCGAGCTCTTCTTGGCCTTCTGCACGGCGTCGAAGAGGGTCGGGTTACCCTCCAGGTCGGCGCCGCCGGTACGGGCCGCGACCTCGATGTTCTTGATGAGCTTCGCGAAGAGTTTGCCGCGCTTGGCGTCGATCACGGCCTTCTTGTGCTTCGTCGTAGCCCATTTAGAGTGGCCGGACATCTGCCTGTCTCCTTCGCGTAACCCTTTACGATCCGAACCCGAGAGATCCTACCGGGATCGCGTCACCCGCCCGCGCGCACCATGTCCACGAACAAGCCGTGGACCCGGTGGTCGCCCGTCAGTTCGGGGTGGAAGGAGGTGGCCAGCGCGTTGCCCTGCCGGACGGCGACGATGTGGCCGTCGTGCTCGGCGAGCACCTCGGCCTCCGCGCCGACGGACTCCACCCACGGCGCGCGGATGAAGACGCCCTCGACCGGGTCACCGTCGATGCCCTTGACGTCGACCGCCGCCTCGAACGACTCGTTCTGCCGGCCGAAGGCGTTGCGGCGGACGATCATGTCGATGCCCCCGAACGTCTCCTGGCCCGACCTCGGGTCGAGGATCTTGTCGGCGAGCATGATCAGACCGGCGCAGGTGCCGTAGACGGGCATGCCCGCTCGCAGCCGCTCGCGCAGCGGCTCCATCAGGCCGAACAGCACGGCCAGTTTGGAGATCGTGGTGGACTCGCCGCCCGGGATCACCAGGGCGTCGACGTCGTCCAGTTCCTCGGGGCGCCGGACCGGCCTGGCCACGGCGTCGGCCGCGGCCAGGGCGATCAGGTGCTCCCGTACGTCGCCCTGGAGAGCCAGGACACCGATCACGGGAGTGGTCATCACCAGCCCCGGTTGGCGTAGCGCTCGTTCTCGGGCAGGGTGTCGCAGTTGATGCCGACCATGGCCTCGCCGAGGTTGCGGGAGGCGTCCGCGATGATCTTCGGGTCGTCGTAGAAGGTGGTGGCCTTCACGATGGCCGCGGCGCGCTTGGCGGGGTCGCCCGACTTGAAGATGCCGGAGCCGACGAAGACGCCCTCGGCGCCGAGCTGGCGCATCAGCGCGGCGTCCGCGGGGGTGGCCACACCGCCGGCGGAGAACAGCACGACCGGCAGCTTGCCGAGCTCGGAGACCTCCTTGACCAGCTCGTACGGGGCGCGGAGCTCCTTGGCGGCGGCGAACAGCTCGTTGTTGTCGTAGCCGCGCAGCCTGGCGATCTCGTTCTTGATCTGGCGCAGGTGGCGGACGGCCTCGACGACGTTGCCCGTGCCGGCCTCGCCCTTGGAGCGAATCATGGCCGCGCCCTCGGCGATACGGCGCAGGGCCTCGCCCAGGTTGGTGGCGCCGCACACGAACGGGGTGGTGAAGGCCCACTTGTCGGAGTGGTTGACCTCGTCGGCCGGGGTGAGGACCTCGGACTCGTCGATGTAGTCGACGCCGAGGGACTGGAGGACCTGGGCCTCGACGAAGTGGCCGATACGCGACTTGGCCATCACCGGGATGGAGACCGCCTCGATGATCTCCTCGATCATGTTCGGGTCGGACATCCGGGCGACGCCGCCGTCCTTGCGGATGTCGGCGGGCACGCGCTCCAGCGCCATGACGGCCACGGCGCCCGCGTCTTCCGCGATCTTCGCCTGCTCGGCGTTGACCACGTCCATGATCACACCGCCCTTGAGCTGCTCGGCCATGCCGCGCTTCACGCGCGCGGTGCCGGTCTCGGGGGTCTGCGGGGTGGGGGTGACGGACACGGGAACCTCACTAGATGACGACGTTGTGGTGCAACGTCGATGGAACACGCGCGGACCAGTCCACTGCAAGGGCCAATGAACAGCCGGTGGATTGTTTTCGCCGTGCGGTGCAGGTCATGCGCTGCCGGTCACGGGACGGTCCGCGAGGGCGACGGGCGGCTCGTCGTCCATCTCGAAGGCCAGCGGGAACGGGGCGTGGCCCGCGAGCCGGAACCAGCGGACCGTACGGTGCCGGCGCAGCGCGCGGGCGGCGCGCACGGAGTCGTTGTGGAACCGGCGCGCCATGGGCACTCGGCGCACCGCCTGCGCGAGCTCCCCGGCGGCCTCCTCGCCGCCGGGCACCTCCCGTACCGCCTCGACCTGCTCGACCGCGCCGAACACGGCCCGCAGCGCCGCGCTCAGCTCGCTCTCCGCGACCTCGCGGTGCTCCTCCTCCGCCTGGCGGGCCTCGTGCGCCGCCTCGTACAGCACGATCGACGCGGCGGGATCGAGCACGCCGGCGGTCGCGAGCTCCTGGGCGACTGAGGCGCGCCGCAGCAGTTGCGCGTCGAGCGCGGCGCGGGCGGCGTCGATGCGGGCGTGCAGCCGGTCGAGACGGCCGGCGGTCCAGGAGAGGTACATGCCGATGGCGACGAGCGCGACGACGATCCAGATCAGGGTGCTCACGGGCGGCAAGGCTACCGGTGCGTCCGCTGCGCGAGCCTGTTCCCCTACCCGCCCCTTCCCGAACCGGGGGCGCTGCCCCCGGGCCCCTGCGCCTCAAACGCCGGCGGGGCTGGGTGTGGCGGTCATGTCGGGGCTCCGCCCCGAACCCCGCGCCTCAAACGCCGGCGAGGCTGGAGTGGCCGGGTTCCGCCCGGTCCGGACACCTTGCGCGCCGGCTGGGCTGGGTGCCGCGCAGCGGCATTTCCAGCCCGGCCTGGGGGTACCTCCACAGCCGCCAGGCCGTAGGGGGGATTGAGCCCACCGCGCGGAGCGCGGTACCGGCCCGGGCGAAGCCCGGCCCACCGCCCGGAGGGCGGTACGGGGCCCGGGGGCGGAGCCCCCGGTTCGGGAAGGGGCGGGGTGGGGAAAGGGCCCCGCGCAGCCGCCCCCACCCGCCGCGGCCCGCCCCCTCAGTCCCGCGCCGCCAGCCCGAACCGCGCCCGCAGCCCCACCCGTTCGTCCGTCGCGACCGACGCCGCCCCGTCCGTGACGGTCTCGTAGACCGCCAGGATGTCCGCGCCGACCGTCGACCAGTCGAAGCGCCGCACGTGCGCGCTGCCCCGGGCCCGCAGTTCCGCGCGCCGGTCCGGGTCGCGCAGCAGCCGCACGGCGGCGGCGGACAGCGCCGACGCGTCCTCGTTGGTGAACAGTTCGCCCGCCCCGCCGTGGTCCAGGACCTGGGCGAACGCGTCCAGGTCGGAGGCGAGCACCGGCGCCCCCGCCGACATCGCCTCGACGAGGATGATGCCGAAGCTCTCGCCGCCCGTGTTGGGCGCCACGTACACGTCGACGCTGCGCAGCAGCCGCGCCTTGTCCTCGTCGCTGATCATGCCGAGGAACTCGACGCGTTCGCGAACGGCGGCCGGCAGGGTCGCGACGGCCTCCATCTCGTCGCCGCGGCCGGCGACCAGGAGCCGTGTCTCCGGGCACTGTTCGAGGATCGCGGGGAGCGCCTTCATCAGGACCGGCAGGCCCTTGCGGGGCTCGTCGATACGGCCGATGAAGCCGATCGTGTTCCCCTGCCACTCCTTCTTGGGCTCGGCCTTCTCGAAGAAGCCGACGTCGACACCGTTCGGGATGACGACGGCGTCACCGCCGAGGTGCTCCACCAGCGTCCGTCGCGCGTACTCGCTGACCGCGATCCGCGCGCTGATCTTCTCCAGCGCCGGCTGGAGGATCGGATACGCGGCGATCATGGCCCGCGACCGCGGGTTCGACGTGTGGAAGGTGGCCACGATCGGCCCCTGCGCCGCCCAGCACGACAGCAGCCCCAGCGACGGCGACGCCGGCTCGTGGATGTGGATCACGTCGAAGGTGCCGTCGTGCAGCCACCGCCGCACCCGGGCCGCAGACAGGAAGCCGAAGTTGAGCCGTGCCACGGAACCGTTGTACGGCACGGGCACGGCCCGCCCGGCGGAGACGACGTACGGCGGCAGCGGTGTCTCGTCGTCCGCCGGGGCGAGCACGGAGACGTCGTGGCCGAGACGGATGAGATGGTCGGCGAGGTCCCGGATGTGGAACTGCACACCGCCGGGCACGTCCCACGAGTACGGGCACACGATGCCGATCTTCACGCCCGGCGCTCCTCGAGGTCCGCGAGCCACAGCCGCTGCAACATGTGCCAGTCCTCCGGGTGTTCGGCGATCCCTGTGGCGAAGGCGTCGGCCAGCGCCTGTGTCATGGAGGACGTCTTCTCGGCCCGCGTACCTGTCTCCGGTACCTCGACGGGGGCGTGGACCCGCCCGTGCATGACCGGCTCCGCGCCGTACCAGAGGGTCACGGGCAGCAGCAGCGCCCCGGTCTGCTGCGCGAGCAGCGCCGGTCCCGCCGGCATGCGCGCCGTCTCGCCGAAGTAGTTGACCTCGACCCCGGACGCCGACAGGTCGCGGTCGGCGACCAGGCAGACCAGCCCGCCGGAGCGCAGCCGGCGCGCGAGGGTGCCGAAGGTCGCGCCGCCCGAGTGCGGCAGCACCTCCATACCGAGGCTCTCGCGGTAGGCGACGAACCGGTCGTACAGCGACTCCGGCCGCAGCCGCTCGGCGACCGTCGTGAACGGCACCCCGAGGGCCCTGGTCACCCACACCCCGGCGAGGTCCCAGTTGGCCAGGTGCGGCAGCGCCAGGACCACGCCCCGGCCGGAGGCCAGGCCGTCGGTCAGACGGTGCACGTCCTGGATGAAGACGTTGCGCTCGACGCGTTCACTGCTCCACGTCGGCAGCCGGAACGACTCCATCCAGTAGCGCATGTACGACCGCATACCGGCCTTGGACAGCTCCCGGAGCCGTTCGGCGCCGGCGTCCGGCACCACCCGGGCCAGGTTCGACTCGAGTCGCAGCACGCCCTTGCCGCGCCGCTTCCACGCGGTGTCCGCGATGGTCCGGCCCAGCCGGGCGGCCATCGGCTCCGGCATCTTCTTGACGGCGCCCCAGCCCAGTCCGTACAGCGCGTCCGTAAGCCTGTCCCGCATCACGACGCCTCCGCCCCGCGGTCGCCCTTCGCGGCCGCGTCGGCCTCCGCCGACTCACGCCGCACGGTCACCACCCGCTGCCCCAGCGTCACGGCACTGCCCACGGCGACGATCCACAGCGCGATCGGCAGCAGGATGTCGATCCCCGGCACGCCGAACCCGTGCAGACCCGCGAGCCCCGCGGCGACCAGCGAGATCACCAGGCGCTCCGCGCGCTCGACCAGCCCGTTGACCGCCACCGGCAGACCGATCGACTCGCCGCGCGCCTTCGTGTACGACACCACCTGCCCACTGGCCAGGCAGAAGATGGCCACCGCGCACAGCACGTTGTCGTCACCGCCGCCCGCGTACCAGAGCGCGAAGCCGCCGAAGATCGCGCCGTCGGCGACCCGGTCCAGAGTCGAGTCCAGGAAAGCGCCCCAGCGGCTGGAAATCCCCGCCTGGCGCGCCATGTTCCCGTCGACCAGGTCGGAGAAGACGAACAGCGTGATGACGATCGTGCCCCAGAAGAACTCCCCGCGAGGAAAGAAGACCAGCGCCCCCGACATCACCCCGGCCGTACCGATGAGCGTGACCGCGTCCGGGCTCACCCCGCGGCGGAGGAGAAACGCGGCGAACGGTGTGAGGACACGCGTGAAAAATGCACGCGCGTACTTGTTCAGCATGGCCTTCCCGAGGGTCCGGTGGGCCGCGTGGCCCCTACGGCCACCGGCTGGCCCATCGTAGCCACGACCCCGCCGCCCCAGCGCCGCGCACCCGTCCCCGGAGGCGGCGTCGGACGTATGGACGCACAGTGACGGGAGTGGAAAGCTCGAAAGACCACCGCGGGCACCGCCGGAGCTGCCCCGGACGCCCTTCGGGACGCCTTCACGGCTCCCCGCCCGCCCGCGGCTTCCTTCCTCACCGTGCATATCGACTTCCTCACCGTGCATATCGAGCCGTGAATCGACCGGGAGGCAAGACCATGGGCGACAAGGCGCACGCACACCACCCCGGAGCCGCCGGCAGGGCAGTAACGGCCGACCGCCCCGCATCCGTACGGAATGTGGTGCTGGTCGGCCACAGCGGATCCGGCAAGACGACCCTGGTCGAGGCGCTCGCGCTGACCGCAGGAGCGGTCAACCGGGCCGGCCGGGTCGAGGACGGCGCGACGATCTCCGACTACGACGAGATCGAGCACCGCCAGCAACGCTCCGTACAGCTCTCCCTCGTCCCCCTCGAATGGGGCGGCTGCAAGATCAACCTGCTGGACACCCCCGGATACGCCGACTTCGTCGGCGAGCTGCGCGCCGGTCTGCGCGCCGCGGACGCGGCCCTCTTCGTCGTCTCGGCCGCCCAGGAGGCCGACGCCGTCGACGGCGCGACCCGTGCCGTCTGGGAGGAGTGCGCGGCGGTCGGCATGCCCCGCGCGATCGTGGTGACCCACCTGGAGACCGCACGCACCGGCTACGACGAGCTCACCGGCGTCTGCGCCCGCATCTTCGGCGGCGACGACCCCGACGCCGTACTGCCGCTGTACCTGCCGCAGTACGGGCCCCAGCACGCCGACGGCCACGCACCCGTCACCGGCCTCCTCGGGCTCCTCACGCAGAAGGTCTACGACTACTCGTCCGGCGAGCGCAAGGAGAACCCGCCCCAGGACGACCAGGCAGCGCTGCTCGAGCAGGCCCGCGGCCGGCTCATCGAGGGGATCATCGCCGAGAGCGAGGACGAGACCCTCATGGACCGCTACCTCGGCGGCGAGGAGATCGATCTCAAGACGCTGATCGACGACCTGGAGAAGGCGGTCGCCCGCGGCACCTTCCACCCCGTCCTCGCCGCCGCGCCGGCGGCCGACGGCGCGGCGGCCGGCCTCGGCACCGTCGAACTCCTCGAACTGATCACCGGCGGCTTCCCCACCCCCCTCGAACCCGTCCCGCCGACCGTGACCACCCCCGACGGCAGGCCCGGCCCGCTGATCAGCTGCGACCCCGCCGGCCCGCTCGTCGCCGAGGTCGTCAAGACGGCCTCCGACCCGTACGTGGGCCGGATCTCGCTGGTCCGCGTCTTCTCCGGGACGCTGCGGCCCGACGACACCGTGCACGTGTCCGGCCACGGCCTCGCGGACCGCGGCCACGAGGACCACGACGTGGACGAACGCGTCGGCGCCCTGTCCGCCCCCTTCGGCAAGCAGCAGCGCCCCCTCCCCCACGCCGTCGCCGGCGACCTGGCCTGCGTCGCGAAACTCTCCCGCGCCGAGACCGGGGACACCATCTCCGCCAAGGACAACCCGCTCCTCATGGAGCCCTGGGCCATGCCCGACCCACTGCTGCCCCTGGCCATCGAGGCCCACAGCAAGGCCGACGAGGACAAGCTCTCCCAGGGTCTCGCCCGCCTCGTCGCCGAGGACCCGACCATGCGCCTCGAACAGAACCAGGCCACCCACCAGGTCGTCCTGTGGTGCCTGGGCGAGGCACACGCGGACGTCGCCCTGGAACGCCTCCGCAGCCGCTACGGCGTCCAGGTCGACGTCGTCCCCCACAAGGTGTCGCTCCGCGAGACCTTCAGCACCGGCTCCGTGGGCCGCGGCCGGCACGTCAAACAGTCCGGCGGCCACGGCCAGTACGCGATCTGCGAGATCGACGTCGACCCGCTGCCGCCCGGCTCCGGCATCGAATTCGTCGACAAGGTCGTCGGCGGCGCGGTGCCGCGCCAGTTCATCCCCTCCGTCGAGAAGGGCGTACGCGCCCAGGCCGCCCGAGGCGTCGCCGCCGGCTACCCGCTGGTCGACGTACGGATCACCCTGCGCGACGGCAAGGCGCACTCCGTCGACTCCTCCGACGCCGCCTTCCAGACGGCCGGCGCCCTCGCCCTGCGCGAAGCCGCCGCCGACGCCCGCATCAACCTCCTGGAACCCGTCGCGGAACTGCAGGTCCTGGTCTCCGACGAATACGTCGGCCCCGTCATGAGCGACCTGTCCGGCCGCCGCGGCAGAGTCATCGGCACCGAACAGACCGCCGGATCACGCACCCTCGTACGGGCCGAGGTGCCCGAACTGGAAATCGGCAGATACGCCGTCGACCTGCGGTCCATCTCCCACGGCACCGGCCGCTTCAGCCGCCGCTACGCCCGCCACGAGGCGATGCCGCAACAGGTCGCCGACAGGCTGCGCGAACAGGCCCCCGCCAACGCCTGAGCACAGCCCGCACCTGAACACCGCCCGCCCGCACCGCCCCGCCGACGCCGCCCGCCCCGGCCCCCGATCACGGACCGGTGGCGGGCGGCCGACCCGGTCGCCCTCTCGGCGGCCGACCTGATCGCCCCCTTATCCGACGGCCGCACCCTCGATAAGCTGGGCACTCCGACCGGGCCGGACGGCTCAGAAGGTGTGCGGGGCACGGCAGTTGGGAACAGGCCGCAGTGCGGAAGCACGCGGCGATGGGGGCGGCAGTGGCGAACGACCTATTCGATTTCACGCCCGGGGCACAGGTCCCGCTCATGGGCGCGGCCGGCCAGACCGCGGCGACCCACGCCCTCGCATCGGCCGCCTACCGGGACTCCGAACTCAAGGAGATCCTCAAAGCCAACAGCGAGTGGCACAAGTCCGAGGTCAAACCGGGAAAGATCTCGCTCTTCGAACCCAACCTCGGCGAAGGCTTCTGCCGCGCCGTACAGGCCCGCATGCTCGGCGGAGGCCGGGGCGCACTCATCCAGTCCTTCGGCACCGAACCCCAGACCGTCGTCGAACACTGTCTCGCCGCCACCCGCCTGCGCCGCGAGCGCGACGGCAGACTCACCGCCGTCATGGCCGCCTGCGGACTGCTCTTCCTGCCCGGACTCCTCCTGTGGCTCGGCGTCTTCCAGCTCCGCCGCACCCTCGCCGGCTCACAGAAGAAGAGCGCCGGAGCCCTCGGCAGCCTCCTGCTGGTGGGCATCGGCATCCTCGCCGTGATCTTCCTCGTCCGGCTGCCCTTCGGCGGCTTCTGGGCCTACTACGTCCGCGCCATGCTCGTCGCCCCGGTCATCGGCTGGTTCCTCGCCAAACGCATCTGCGAATCCTCCGCCCAGGACATGCGCGCCCGCTGGGACGGCCTGCTGTCCGGCGGCGGCATCGGCGCCAAAGTGCCCGAAGCCGTACCGGGAAACCCGGGCGACGCCTCCCGCGAGCAGCTCCGCCAGGGCCTCGAGAAGCTCACCGCGGAACAGCAGTCCAACGTCGTCTTCTACGCCGGCCCCAAGGGCATACTCGGCATGGGTACCCGCTGGGGCAGCTGGCAGATGGCCGAGGAGCTCGTCTCCAAGGACGCCACCAAGGAGATCAACCAGTTCCGCAGCTGGGACGTCGTACGAGCCATCCACGACAAGCTCAAGCTCCTGGAACGCGGCCCCCTCAACTCCGGCGGCTTCCCCACCCCCTCGGTCAAGCACTGGATCGTCTCCCCCGTCGGCGAGAACGTCGGCGCCGTCGCCCGCCCCGAGGGCCAGGAGGTCGAGACCTTCCAGATCAAGAGCCACGAAATACAGCGCATCTGCAACCACCAGCAGTTCGGCAGCGGCAACCGCCACTACCTGGGCGTGCAGTTCACCCTCTGGGACGGCCAGCTGGTCATCACCATGATGATCACCGTCACCGTGCTCCACGAGACCCTGCGCGTCGAGGTCACCGGCCACGCCCTCGGCCCCGTCCACTCCCTCTTCACGACAAAGCCGGAGCCCAAGACCGAGACGGTCAGCAAGACGATCCGCTTCTGGGAGACCGTCGACCGGGTCCTGCCCCTCGTCGACACCAAAGAGGTCGTACGCCTCGCCGTGCGCGCCCCGTTCACCTGGTATCCGCCGCTGCTCGACTTCCTCGGCGGCAAGCTCGTCCTCCCCGAGCCCTTCGGCCTCCGCCATGCCTGGGCGGAGAAGCCGTGGCGCCACCGGTTCATGGCCGACGACGCCATGCGCGCCGCTGCCCCCGTACTGCGCGTGGCGCACGCGGCCGCGATCCGCGTCCTCGAGGACAACGGCGTCGACACGGAGCGCTTCGGCAACCGCGCGTCGGTCGTCAGCGGCTTCATCCAGGACCCGTCGCCCGGCAAGGCCGACATCTACGACGCGTAAGGGCCGGGGAGCTACGCGGGCCAGACGTCCGCGAGCATCTTGCGGGTGTCGCCGAGGAGCTGCGGCAGCACCTTGGTGTTGCCGACGACGGGCATGAAGTTCGTGTCGCCGCCCCACCTCGGCACGATGTGCTGATGCAGATGGGCGGCGATCCCGGCACCGGCGGCCGACCCCTGGTTCAGCCCCACGTTGAACCCGTGCGCACCGGACGCCGTCCGCAGCGCGACCATGGCCCGCTTGGTGAACTCGGCCAGCTCGAGGGTCTCGGCGGCGTCCAGGTCCGTGTAGTCGGCGACGTGCCGGAACGGGACGATCATGGTGTGGCCGCCGTTGTACGGGTACAGGTTCAGCACGGCGTAGACCCGCTCGCCGCGGGCGACGACCAGGCCGTCCTCGTCGGACTTCGACGGAATGGAGCAGAAGGGACAGCCGTCCCCGGCACCCGAGCCGGTCGGCTTGTTCTCACCCTGGATGTACGCCATACGGTGAGGCGTCCACAGGCGCTGGAACGCGTCAGGCGTCCCGACCCCGATCTGCTGCTCCGGCTCTGTCGTCATGCGGGCCAGCATATTCGCCGCCGGCGCGGACATGCGGAGAGGGGCGGCCCTGGGTAAGGGGCCGCCCCTCGGTCACCCCCGCGAAGGCGGGGAGCAAGGCACCTTGAGCTTGTGGTGCTTCCGGATCTTGGGATCACCCCCGCTCACGCGGGGAACGCGTCACACCTGCACGCGGCGCTCGACCACATCAACGAGCTTGGCCAGCGCCTCGTCACGGGCGATCCCGTTCTCCTGCGAACCGTCGCGGTAGCGGAAGGAGACCGTGCCGGCGTTCATGTCGTCGTCACCGACGATGATCATGAACGGGACCTTCTGCCGCTGCTGGTTGCGGATCTTCTTCTGCATCCGGTCCGAGGACGAGTCCACCTCGACCCGCAGGCCCTTCTTCTTGGCGTCCGCCGCGAAGGCCTCCAGGTACTCGACGTGCGCGTCGCCGATCGGGATGCCGACCGCCTGCACCGGCGCCAGCCACGGCGGCATCGCCCCCGCGTAGTGCTCCAGCAGCACCGCGAAGAACCGCTCGATCGAACCGAACAACGCGCGGTGGATCATGACCGGACGCTGCTTGGTCCCGTCCGGACCGGTGTACTCCAGGTCGAAGCGCTCCGGGAGGTTGAAGTCGAGCTGCACGGTCGACATCTGCCAGGTCCGGCCGATGGCGTCGCGTGCCTGCACGGAGATCTTCGGGCCGTAGAAGGCGGCGCCGCCCGGGTCCGGGACCAGCGGGAGGCCCTGCTTCTCGGCGACCTGCCGCAGCGTCTCGGTGGCCTCCGTCCACGCCTCGTCCGAGCCGACGAACTTGGTCTCGTCCTTGGTGGACAGCTCCAGATAGAAGTCGGTCAGACCGTAGTCGCGCAGCAGGTTCAGCACGAAGGTCAGCGTCGAGTCGAGCTCGTCCGCCATCTGCTCCTTGGTGCAGTAGATGTGCGCGTCGTCCTGGGTGAAACCGCGGGCACGGGTCAGGCCGTGCACCACGCCCGACTTCTCGTACCGGTACACGGTCCCGAACTCGAAGAGACGCAGCGGCAGTTCACGGTAGGAACGCCCCCGCGCGTCGAAGATCAGGTTGTGCATCGGGCAGTTCATGGGCTTGAGGTAGTAGTCCACGCCCTCGTCGAGCTGCATGGGCGGGTACATGCCGTCGGCGTACCAGTCCAGGTGACCGGAGGTCTCGAAGAGCTTCCCCTTGGTGGCGTGCGGGGTGTAGACGAACTCGTAGCCCTCCTCCTCGTGCCGCTTGCGCGAGTAGTCCTCCATGACCCGGCGGATGATGCCGCCCTTGGGGTGGAAGACGGCGAGGCCGGAGCCGATCTGCTCCGGGACGGAGAACAGGTCGAGCTCGCTGCCGAGCTTGCGGTGGTCACGCTTCTCGGCCTCGGCGAGGAACTCGAGGTGCGCCTTCAGCTCGTCCTTCGACGGCCACGCGGTGCCGTAGATGCGCTGCAGCATGGGGTTTTTCTCGCTGCCGCGCCAGTACGCGGCGGCGTTGCGCATCAGCTTGAACGCCGGGATGTTGCGGGTCGTCGGCAGGTGCGGACCGCGGCAGAGGTCCTTCCAGCACAGCTCGCCGGTCTTCGCGTCCAGGTTGTCGTAGATGGTCAGCTCGCCCGCGCCGACCTCCACGTCCGCGCCGTCGTCCGAGGACGCCGAGCCCTTGAGCCCGATGAGCTCCAGCTTGTACGGCTCGTCGGCGAGCTCCTCGCGCGCGGCCTCGTCGGTGACGACGCGGCGCGAGAAGCGCTGGCCGCGCTTCTGGATCTCCTGCATCTTCTTCTCGATGGCCTTGAGGTCATCGGGGTGGAAGGGCTTCTCGACGTCGAAGTCGTAGTAGAAGCCGTCCTTGACCGGCGGGCCGATGCCGAGCTTGGCCTCGGGGAAGAGCTCCTGCACGGCCTGGGCCATGACGTGCGCGGTGGAGTGGCGCAGGATGTCGAGGCCGTCCGGGGAGGAGATCTCGACGGGCTCGACCTCCTCGCCGTCCTTCAGCTCGTACGCGAGGTCCTTCAGCTCGCCGGCCACGCGGGCGGCGACGACGGTGCGCTCGGGGAAGAGGTCGGCGGCCGTAGTGCCCGTCGTCACCACGCGCTCTTCCCGCTCGGAATCGCGTTGGATGATCACACGGACGTCTGACACCGGTCTCTCCTGACTGAAGGCGGATGCGGCGCCATGTCTGTCGCGCACGCACTCGGAATCGTACCGAGCCGGAGGGACCGCTCGCGAAACGGTTGTGTGCGCGTGGGGACGGCGCCTATCCGTCGGCCGCCTGTTCGCCCGGCTCCTCGAAGAAGTCCGGATTCTCCTGGAGCGACTTCATCAGCCGGTCGCGTTCCGCCTCGTCCACCGGTACCGGTACGAGTCCGGAGGCGTCGGTGAGCCGGCGGAAGCCGCCCCGGCTCTCCAGCCGGCCCGCGACCCGGACCGGCAGTCCCGCCAGGTGCGCGTGGCCCGCGGTGCGGTACGCGTCCTCGTCGAGCGCCACCCGGACATGCGGGACGTCGGCGCCGGCCAGGACCCGCAGCCGCACCGTGCCGGCGCCGCGCGGGCCCGAGCGCCGCATCCGGACGACGGTGCCGGTGATCCGTACGGGCACGGACGGCTCGTCCTGGAGGTAGCGGGCGCCGGCGGCCCGCAGTGCGGGGAGGTCGCCGGGTGAGAACTCGACGGGTTCCATGCGGGCGGCGCAGCCCGGCGGCACTCCGGCGGCCGGTGACCACGCCAGGGCGATGCGGGCGCCTTCAGAGCCGCGGACGAGGGCGATGACGGACTCGGTGAGTTCGCGGCTGACGCCGGCCCGGACCGCCGCGTCGAACGCCTCGGCGCCGCCGGTCGCGCGCTGGTAGTCGATGGCCTCCCTGGTGGCCTGGAGGGCGTGGCTGAGCCGGACGGCGAGGGTGCGCCCGGTCGCCACGGGGACGAACGCGGTGAGGGACCGGCCGCCCGGCGCGGGTCCGACGAGGACGCCTTCGAGGAGGGCCTGGGCAGCTCGGCGGTGGCGTGCGCCGTAGTAGCCGGCGCGTTCGCGTGCGGCGAGTGCTCCGGCGAGCAGCATCTGCCGGGCGGCGGAGCGGAACTGTTCCTGGGCGGTCCATGAGGCGGTGCCAGAGGGCCCGCCGTGCGGGATGTCGCGCCACCAGCGGATCTCGTCGCTGGGAACGGTGAGTCCGACGAGCACTTCCCTGGCGGAGGGCGCCGCGCTGCGGACGAGGGCGGTGATGGCCTCGCCGAGCAGGTCCTCGCAGTCGGGGAAGGCCCGGCTCTCGGGGACGAGCAGGCTGGTGCCGCCGGTGGCGGGTCCGGGCGGGGTCCAGCGGGTGTAGCGGCCGGCGGCGCCGCCGCGGCGGCGCCAGCCGTGCCGGTCGAGGAGTGCGCCGAGGACGACGGGGTCGACGTCCGCGGGGTCGGGTTCGGCCGCGCCGAGCCAGGGGCCGGGAGGTTCGGCGGTGCTCGGGTGGGGGCGCACATGGTCGTCGAAGGGCCGGTGCATCAGGGTCTCCCTCCCGCCCCGACACGCGTCATGATCTCGCAGAGTGCCCGGTCGTCGAAGATCCGCGAGGTCGGGATGCGCACGGTGGTCCTGCGCCTGCCGGTCACTTCTTGGCCGGCCAGGTTGGTCCAGTAGCAGCAGTGCCGCAGGTCGAGCCGGTCGTGGCCGGCCCGCAGCCATTCGTCCTGTGTCCTGGGGACGAGCATCACGACCAGGATCTTGTGCACGGAGACGGGGGTCCGGGCGAGCTTCACCAGATGGTCGTTGTCGAGGGTGAAGGAGAACGCGGGCCCCGGCGGGTGCGGCGGGATCTGGTAGGTGCACTTGAGCTGCACCTTGATGGTCACCTCGTCGTCGACCGCGTGTCCGGCCGAACTGTGGCTGACGTGCCAGTCGATGCCGTTGTCCGGGAACGGCTGGGAGAGCGAGCAGCCGGCGGCCGCGGCGACGGCGTGCAGATAGCCCACCTGAAGCGTCTCCATGCAGGCGGTGGTGGCGAGTGCTCCGCGCAGCGGGGGCGTCCGCTGCGGCAGCAGCCCTCCCTGCTCGGGCTGGGCGAGCGCCATGGCAATTCCCTTTCCCGTCATCTGTGTTGTCACCTGCCTGCGTACGGTGCAAACAGCCCGGGTATCACCGTTTCGGGCAGGGGCTCACGCCATCTGCCGGTTACGGGCGAGGAGTTCGGGGATGACGGACTGGTTCGACGGCCCACTGGCCGCATTTGACACAGAGACAACCGGAGTGGACGTCGAGGAGGACCGGATCGTGTCGGCGGCGGTCGTGGTCCAGGACTCGCCCGGCGGACGGCCGAGGATCAGGCGCTGGCTGGTGAACCCGGGGGTGCCGGTGCCGCCTGGGGCCGTCGAGGTGCACGGGCTGACGGAGGATCACCTCCAGCGCAACGGCCGCTGGCCGGCACCGGTGATGGAGGAGATAGCGAGGGCGCTGGCGGAGCAGTGCGCGGCCGCCCGGCCGCTGGTGGTGATGAACGCGCCGTTCGACCTGACGCTGCTGGACCGGGAGTTGAGGCGGCATCGGGCGTCGTCGCTGAGCCGCTATCTGGACCGGTCGCCGCTGTGCGTACTGGATCCGCGAGTCCTGGACAAGCATCTGGACCGCTACCGCAAGGGCCGGCGGACGCTGACGGATCTGTGCGCGCACTACGAGGTGGTGCTGGACGGCGCGCATGACGCGGCGGCGGACGCGCTGGCGGCGCTGGAGGTCGTACGGGCGGTGGGGCGGCGTTTCAACGCCCGGCTGGAGCGGTTGTCCCCGGCGGAGCTGCACACGCTCCAGGCGGTGTGGCACGCGGCCCAGGCGCGGGGCCTGCAGGCGTGGTTCGCCCGCAGCGGCGCCCCGGAGGCGGTCGATCCGGCGTGGCCGCTGCGACCGGACATGCCTGCGGCGGCCTGACGGCGGGCGGCCGGGTCCTCGCGGACATGAGCAAGGCCGGTCCGTCTTCGACGGACCGGCCTCTCCCGGTGGGCGATACTGGGTTCGAACCAGTGACCTCTTCGGTGTGAACGAAGCGCTCTCCCACTGAGCTAATCGCCCGGGAACGCACTGAACCATACAGGGCTCCGCGGGCTTGGTTCAAACCGCTTCGAGGTACCTCTCCAGTCCTCGCCGTCCACCGCGCATCATCAGCGCGTGGTTGGCGCGGAAGAAGGGGCGGCAGGGGATCGCGAGCCGTCTCATCAGGGGCTTGCGCACCACGACCTCCTGGTCGTACCGGACCCGGGTGCCTCGGCCGCCGGCCCGCAGGGTCCATCGCGACCAGCCCTCGAGGTCGCCGGCCATCCCGATCTCCAGCACGCCGCCCGCCGGGTCGCGCAGCTGTGCGCGGACGCTGACGTGCAGGTCGTACGGGAGGAAGGAACGGAACCTGGCGGTGCCGGAGTCGTCGTCGGCGGGTGTCACCTCGCGGACCTGCGGCCACCAGCGTGGGTAGTCCTCGGCGCGGGAGAGCACGTCGTAGACCCTGCCCGGTTCGGCGGGCAGGTCCCAGGTGCTGCGGAAGCGGTATCGGCACCAGTCCATGGGCCCAGTCTGCGCCTGCCGGGGGGTACTCAGCGGGAATTGAGTACCCGCACCCATGCCCTTGGCTGTGGTGGGGGCCACACTGCGGCCATGAAGAACGTGCCGTCACCGGCTGAGGAACTGGCGATGCTCGACCGTGAGCTGCGCCAACTTGATGCGCGACGCGGGCAGTTGCTGGCTCGCAGGGCCTGGCTGGTCGCCGCGCTGCGGCCTGCCGCCGCACCGTTCGCGCCGCCTGTGCCGCCCACGGCGCCGCCGGCCGGCTTCGGCCCGCCGTCCGGGGCGCCCGCGATGCCCGCGGCTCCGCCCGAGACGTCGGCGCCGGGTGTGCAGAATCTGCTGCTGACGCTCGGTGGCCTGCTGCTGGCGATCGCGGCGATCGCCTTCACCCTGGTCAGCTGGGGCGAGATGGGCATCGGCGGGCGCGCCGTGGTTCTGGGCGTGGTGACGGTCGCGGCCCTCGGCACGCCGGTCGTGCTGCTGCGCCGGGGTCTGGTCGCGACGGCGGAGTCCGTGGCCGTGCTGGGTCTGGTGCTGACGGTGCTCGACGCGTACGCCCTGCACCGGACGGTGCTGGCGGGCACGGACGGGCTCGGTTACGCGGCTCTCGCGTCGGCGGCGCTCGCGGCGCTGTGGTCCGGGTACGGGATGTCGCTGCCCCGGCTGGGTACGCCGCTGCCGGTGGCCTTGGCGGCCGTCCAGCTTCCGTTGCCGCTGTGGGCGCTGACCGCGGACGCCGCGGCCCCGCCCATGGAGTGGGCGCTGCTGCTGACCGCCGTGCTGGACCTGGCGGTCGTGCTGTGGACGCGCCCGGCCGGGGTGCGGGCGGTCGCGTGGACGGGGGCCGCCGCGACGGGCGGCGGGGCGCTGCTGATCGGCGTGTTCCGGTCGGTGGCGGCGGACGGTGCGGCGGCTGCCGCGGGTCCGGCGGTGCTGCTGGTCGTGGCGGCGGCGGTCGCGCTGTTCGCGGCGTGGCGGGTGCCCGCGGCCGGCTGGGTCTCCGCCGTGTCGGGCCTGGCGCTGGTGGCGGGCGTCGGCGGTGTGGTCCGCGCGGTGGTGCCGGACGGCTGGGCGGTCACGGGCTATCTGCTGTGCGCGGTGGCTCTGCTGGGTGTGGCGCGGGCCGTGCTGCCGGCGCGGCTGCTGCCCGGTGCGGCGAGTGCCGCCGGGGCGGTGCACGCCGCCGCGGTGATGACGGCGCTGCCGCTGACCGCGTTGGCGCTCGCCGGCCCCGTCGCGACGCTCGCGGACGTCTGGGCCGGTGCGCCGTCGCTGCTGGAGCCGGACGCGACAGCGGCGGGCCTGCTCCCGGTCCCTGTCGTGCTGCTGATCACCGCGGCGGTCCTGGTCGCGGCCTCGCGTCACAACGGCCCGGCGGCCGTGTCCGCCCCGCCGGCGGCCGGCACGCCGGCGCCCTGGCCGCCGCCCGTCGCGCCGCGCGACCGGTCCGGTCCGCTCCGCGCCGCCGCACGCTGCGGGGCCCTGGTGTCGGCGTGGGCGGCGCTCACGGTCGTGCCGGTCGTGTTCGGTCTGGTGCACGCCGCCGCGCTCTCGTGGCAGCTGGCGCTGACGGCGGCCGTCCTGGCGCTCGGCGTCCGCCGGTCCGGCCCGGCGGGGACGACCGCGCTGGTCTGTGCGCTCGCCGGGTCGGTGAGCGTCGCGCTGCTGGCGCTCGCGACGCGGCCGGGGACCTTCGCCGTGCTCGGCATCCTGGTCGTCGGGCTCGCGTCCGCCGCGCTGCGGACCCGCGGCCCGGTGCAGGCGCTGCTCGCCTGCGCGGCGACGCTCTACGGGGCCGGTTTCGCCGGGGCCGCGGCCGCGGCCTGGGAGCTGCCGCCGCACCGGGCCGCGCTGGTGCTGCTGGCGGTGCCGGCGGTGACCGCGCTGCTCGGCGCCGTACTGCGGCGCCGCCCGGTCGCGCTGTCGGTGGAGGTCACCGGCGCGGCCACGGGGCTCCTGGCGATCGCTCTGGCGGCGGGCGACGCACCGGCGCCGGATCTGGCGCTGATCCTCGCGCTGGCCGGCGTGATCGCCGCGGGCACGGCCGTCCGCCCGGAGCGGCGCCCGGTCGCCGGCATCGTCGCGGCGGTCCTGTTCGTGACGGCGACCTGGGTGCGGCTGGCGGCCTGGGACGTCGCGTCCCCCGAGGCGTACACGCTGCCCGTCACGGTCGCGGCGCTGGCGGTCGGGGTGCTGCGGCGCCGGCGGGATCCGCAGGCGTCGTCGTGGACGGCGTACGGGCCCGGCCTGGGCGCGACGCTGGTGCCGAGCCTCGTCGCCGCCTGGGGCGACGAGCACTGGGTGCGTCCGCTGCTGCTGGGGCTCGCGGCGCTGGCGGTCACCCTGGCCGGGGCGCGGTGGCGGCTGCAGGCGCTGCTGGTGCTCGGCGGCATGGTGCTGACCCTGGTCGCGCTGCACGAGCTGGCGCCGTACGTGGTGCAGGTCGTCGGTGCGCTGCCGCGCTGGCTGCCGCCGGCCTTCGCCGGCCTGCTGCTGCTGGCGGTGGGGGCGACGTACGAGCAGCGGCTGCGGGACGCCCGCAGGCTGCGCGACCACGTGGCCCGGATGCGGTGACGGTCGGGGCCGGGGCCCCGACGCCGAATGCCCCGGAGACTCGAGGGTCTCCGGGGCATTCGGTCCGGGTGGTGGGCGATACTGGGTTCGAACCAGTGACCTCTTCGGTGTGAACGAAGCGCTCTCCCACTGAGCTAATCGCCCGGGCGCATCGCAAACATTACCGCATGTCAGCCGGTGCCCCGGACCGCTTCCCGGTCACTGGTCGATCTTCCACGGCATGGCCAGGCCGAACTTCCAGAGGTAGACGGCGCAGAGCACCGCGACGATGACGAGACCGATCGTGGTGAGGATGATGTTGCGCCGCCGGACCTTCGGGTCGAGCGCCCGCTGGGCCGCCTCCGTGACCTTGCGCTTGGTCCAGCGCAGCACCAGCTGGGCCCAGACGAACTCGGTCGCCCAGATCGCCATGCCGCCGAAGATCACGACCCAGCCGGGACCGGGCAGCACCAGCATCGAGACGCCGGCGAGGACCACGGCGAGGCCGACGACGAAGACGCCGACCTGCCAGCTCACATGCAGCGTTCTGGAGCGCTTGATGAAGTGCGGCGCCCTGGAGCCGAGGGCCCGTTCCTCCTTGGCGGCCTCCGGGACCGGCTCGGCCGTCCCCGTCGTCACGTCCCCCGTCGCGAGGGGGGCCGCCGTCGCCGCGGCGGCCTCGTCCCGCTCGTCACTCTGCGCGTTCATAACTCCAAACCTACCGGATCGAACTCGGTCACCGGAATGGCCGTATAACGCAAAGTAATCCACCGCCGTACGAGCGACCTGAAGGACCCCAAAACGGTCAGAGGGGTTTACAACGGCACCCCAGGTGGCATGTCGATTTCGCCGACGTGCGAATCCCCGAGCGCACACTGAGCGAAAGGCCCTGGCGCTTATGAACACCACGGTCAGCTGCGAGCTGCACCTGCGCCTCGTTGTATCGAGCGAGTCCTCACTGCCTGTACCCGCGGGCCTGCGGTATGACACGGTCGATCCCTATGCCGTGCACGCCACCTTCCACACCGGAGCCGAAGAGACGGTCGAGTGGGTCTTCGCCCGCGACCTTCTCGCCGAGGGTCTGCACAGGCCCACCGGCACGGGCGACGTACGTGTCTGGCCGTCACGCAGTCATGGCCAGGGCGTCGTCTGCATCGCGCTGAGCTCCCCGGAGGGCGAGGCACTGCTCGAGGCCCCGGCGCGGGCCCTGGAATCGTTTCTCAAGCGGACGGACGCCGCGGTGCCTCCCGGCACCGAGCATCGGCACTTCGATCTCGACACGGAGCTGTCGCACATTCTGGCCGAGAACTGACTCCAGTCCGGCCGGCTGAAAGCCGCACGGCGCCGTCCGTCTCGGGGAGACGGCGCCGCGCGGACAACCGCATATGGCGAACACCGGCGCCGTCGTCGCGGAATCCACCGCGGCGACGGCGCCGGTGCGCTCTCGGCACGAACCGCTAGAGTCAGCGCAATTCGGCGGGCACCGGCCCGCATCCGGCCAGGGAGCGAATTACGTGCTGATCCCCCACGACACCCGTAGTGCCCTCGACACCGTGGTCGACCTGATGAACACCGCGCCGCAGAGCGGGCAGGACGACAATCTGGCGGACGTCGAAGCGCTCTACGACTTCGTACGGACGCACATGGTGAGCGGCGTGGGGGAACTGACCCAGCGGGATCTCAAGGCCGTGCACGGCATCCGCGCGCTGTTCGCGGAGGTGTTCGCGGCGACCGACAGCAGGGCCGCCGCGGAGACGATCAACCGCCTGGTGGCGGCGGCGGGCACGACTCCGCAGCTCACGGACCACGACGGGCACGACTGGCATGTCCACTACTTCGCACCGGGCGCGTCCGTGGCCGACCATCTCGCGGCGGACTGCGGGATGGCGCTGGCGTTCATCGTCGTCGCCGGTGAGCAGGAGCGGCTGCGGCGCTGCGACGCCCCGGACTGCGGGCGCGCGTTCGTGGACCTGTCGCGCAACCGTTCGCGCCGCTACTGCGACAGCCGCACGTGCGGCAACCGTCTGCATGTCGCCGCGTACCGGGCGCGCCGCCGGGAGGCCGCGGGCTGAGGGGGTGGTGTGTCATCGCGGCCTCATAACCAGAAGAGGTCGTGAACGGCCGCCATGAGCAGCAGAACGCCGATCACCCCGAGGAAGATCATCAGGGGCGGCTGGGAGAGCGCGAAAAGGCATCCGCGCGGCTCCTGGGTCGGGGCGGGGGGACGGCCCCGCGAGGTATCGAGCATCTCGGGGTGATGATGACGCAGGCCGGACCTTGATCATTACCCAACACGCCCCATGGGCAGGGTTGTTCATCACATCCCGTGGTGCGGCGCCGTGCCTCGCCGGGCCCGGTGGGCGCCGGATTCCGTGGCCGGCGGGCGTCAGATTCCGTGCTTCTTGAGGATGGCCTCGATGTCGCTGAAGTCGTCGTCGGCGGCGGACCCCTTGGGGCGGGCCGCCTTGGGCTTCTCGGCCGCCGGGGCGGAGCCGCCGAGCGAGGGCCGGGAGGCGGCCGGCTCGACGGTGTCCTGGCGGGCCGCCGCGGCGGCGGCCTTGCGTTCCTTGCGGGTGCCGCCCCCTCGGCGTTCGACGGCCCTGGTCGTGATGAACAGCAGCCAGGCGAGGCCCAGGACACCGAATCCGGCCCACGCGGTCGGGCTGAAGGCCGTGCCCACGGCCCACTCGACGGCGCCGGTCATGACCAGGGCGACGGGGACCAGGGAGTAGGCCGCGATGCGCGCCGCGGCGAGGAAGCGCCTGCGGTACGCCGTGATCGCGGCGATGCCCAGGCCCGCCGCGGACACCGCGGAACAAATGGTCTCGGCAAGCATCCGGTCCTCCAGGCGTAGGCGGCTCGAGCGGTTCGTGTCCTTCCATCCTGCACCGACCAGGGGGTCCGGGGCCACGGTCCGGGGCGGGCACCGTGACATCTGGGGGAGATCTCGGGGGCGGACTCCTCCCCAGGTCCCGGTTGGGGCGGCGGGCGGCAGGCTGGGAGACTGGGCGGCATGAGCGACTCCCCGACCGGCTCCCCCGTCGTCCTCGACGTCTGGTGCGAGCTCCAGTGCCCCGACTGCCACAGCGCCCTGGACGATCTGCGGGCGCTTCGTGCCCGGTACGGCGACCGGCTGGAACCGCGGCTGCGGCACTTCCCCCTCGACAAGCACAAGCACGCGTTCGCCGCCGCGCAGGCCGCGGAGGAGGCCGCGACGCAGGGGCAGGCGTGGCCGTACGCGGAGGCGGTGCTGGCGCGCACCGAGGAACTGGCCGCGCGGGGCGAGCCGTTCCTGCTGGAGGTCGCCCGCGAACTGGGCCTGGACGCCGACGAGTTCGACACCGCCCTGATCGACGGCCGGCACATCCTGATCGTCGACGCCGACCAGGCGGAGGGCAAGGCGATCGGCGTGACCGGCACACCGACGTACGTCATCGGCGGCGAGCGGCTGGACGGCGGCAAGAGCCAGGACGGGCTGCGGGCGCGCATCGAGGAGATCGCCGACGGGCTGCTGGCCGGCGGGTAGTGGGTAGCGGTCTAGAGCAGCCGCTTGGCGAAGTTGCGGTGGGTGGTGCGGTAGCCGAGGGACTCGTAGAGGGTGCGTGCCGGGTCGTTGCCCTCGAAGACGTGCAGACCGATCAGCGGCTGCCCGGCGTCGGCCGCGATCCGGTCGGCGAGCTGCATCAGGGCCCTACCGTGGCCGCGGCCGCGGTAGGGCTCGGCGACTGCGACGTCGAACACGTACGCCCCCGGCTCTCCGGGGCCCGCCTCCTGCTCGGAGACCCAGACGTGGCCGACCGCGGCGCCGTCGGCGAGGAGGCTGTGGATGTGGACGCCCGGGGTGGCGCGGCCGTCCGGGAGCAGGCGGGCGTGGATGGCTTCCGACTGGGCGAGGGCCTCGTCCTCGGGCGATCCGCCGGCCGTCAGGGCGTCTGCGAAGTGCCGTATCGCGTGGGAGTACCAGTGGTCGAACTCCGCCTCGGTCATGGGGCGGCTCTCGACGTGGCCGGGCAGTGGGGGCGGCGGCGCGGCCACCGCTTTGATCATGTTGCGGCCGCGTTCCGTGTAGCCGAGGGCGCCGGCCAGGCGCAGCGCGGGGACGGCGTCGCCGTCGGCGGGAATGGGGACGGACGCGCGCACCTCGGTGCAGTGCCACCCGCGCAGCACCTCCTCTGCCGCGAGGGCCGCGACGGTGCCGCGGCCGCGCCGGCGGTCTGCGTCGTCGATGCGCAGGGACCGTATGTAGCCGACGGGGCGGCCCGTGCGGGGTTCGGTGGCGAGCTCAAGGGCGCCGACGGGTCTGCCGTTGACGCACACGTCGTAGCCGCGGGAGGTGGCGCCGGACTCGTCGCGCTGGATCGGCCCGGTGGGCCGCAGAGTTGTGGTCATCGAGGAGTTTCTACCTGACCCGCGGCCGTCCGACACCCGGTTTTACCGCCGGAAGCCGGCCGTCAGCCGGACTTCGGGTCCTGGTCGGCCGCCGCGCGCTCCTCGAAGATGCGCATCGCCTTGCTCGTCACCGGCCCCGGGCCCTCGCCGATGCCGCGCCCGTCGAGGCGTACGACGGCCTGGACGTCGCGGAGTGTGGAGGTCAGGAAGATCTCCTCGGCGCTGTCGAGGACTTCGAGGGGCAGGTCCGTCTCCTTGGCGCCCGTCCATTCGACGGTGAGGGCGCGGGTGATGCCGGCGAGGCAGCCGGAGGCCAGGGGCGGGGTGTGCAGTTCGCCGTCGAGGACGACGAAGACGTTCGAGCCGGTGCCTTCGCAGAGCTGCCCGACGGTGTTGGCGAACAGCGCCTCGGAGGCGCCGTGCTGGTGGGCCCTGGCGAGGGCGACGACGTTCTCGGCGTAGGAGGTGGTCTTGAGGCCGGTCAGCGCGCCGCGTTCGTTGCGGGTCCAGGGGACCGTGACGACCGACGTGGTGTCGGGGCGGCGGGCGGTCTCGCCGATCGCGACGATCAGGGTGGGGCCGTCGGCGCCCCGGTCGGAGCCGAGGGGGGAGAGCCCTCCGGTGTAGGTGATGCGCAGCCGGCCGAGCGGCATCGGGTTGGCGGCCAGCACGGCGGCGCAGGCGCGGCGGACCTCGTCGAGGTCGGGTTCCGGCAGCCCGAGGCCGGCGGCGGAGCGGGCGAGGCGTTCCAGATGGCGGGTGAGGGCGAAGGGGCGGCCGTGGACGGCCTTCACGGTCTCGAAGATGCCGTCGCCCACGGTCATGCCGTGGTCGAGTACGGACACCCGGGCGTCCTCGAGCTCCGAGAGCGCGCCGCCTACCCAAACCTTCATCGAGCTGTCCTTCCGATTGCCGCGTACGCGCCCGACGCTACCGCCAGCAGCCGCGACGCCTTCAGTTCTGTCTCGGCCCATTCGCGCTCCGGGTCCGAGCCCCAGGTGATGCCCGCACCGGTGCCGAACCGCAGGGCGTTCTCCGTGCGGTCGATCCAGAAGGTGCGTATGCCGACGGCGAGCTCGGCGGTGCCGCGGTCGGCGTCGACCCAGCCGATGCCGCCGCAGTACGGGCCGCGCGGAGTGGTCTCCAGCGCCTCGATGATCTTCAGTGCGCTGGACTTGGGGGCGCCGGTGACCGAACCCGGCGGGAAGGTGGCCGCAAGCAGTTCTGCCCAGCCGGCTTCCGGGGCGAGGTCGCCGCGGACGGTGGAGACGAGGTGGACGAGTCCGGGGTGGGCCTCGATCGCGCAGAGCGCCGGCACGGTCACGCTGCCGGTGGCGCACACCCGGCCCAGGTCGTTGCGGACCAGGTCCACGATCATGACGTTCTCCGCGTGGTCCTTCTCCAGGAGGTCGTCGGCGGTGCGGCCCGTCCCCTTGATGGGGCCGGACTCGACGGAGCGCCCCTCGCGGCGCAGATACAGCTCGGGCGAGGCGGTCGCGATCTCCACGCCGTGCGCGGGCAGCCGAATCGTTCCTGCGTACGGGGCCGGGTTGCCGCGGGCGAGCAGGGCGGTCAGCTCGTCGACGTCCGCGGTGTCCGGCTCCGGCAGCGGCGCGGAGAGCACCCGGCACAGGTTGGCCTGGTAGACCTCGCCGGCCGCGATGTGTTCCCGGACACGTCGTACGCCGGCGATGTAGGCGGCGCGGTCCAGTGACGACGTCCACGCGTCGGCCGCCGGTCCCCGCCAGCGTCCCGGGGCCGGCTCCGGAACCGGCTCGGTGCGGACGTCGCCGAAGCGGGCGCAGGTCAGACGGCCCTCGAAGTCGGCCACGACGGCCCAGAAGCCGGTGGAGTCGAGGGCCGCGGGGTCGCTGGTGACGTCCCTGAGGTCGGTGGCGACGAGGGAGCCGAAACGGGCCAGAGGAGCGAGGTCGTGCACGTCTGTGAGTGTATGACCGGCATGGATGCGGCGGGGACGGGCGGCCGGTGAGCTGCCGCGACGTGAACACACGGCGGCAAGCTGCACA
Organism: Streptomyces sp. NPDC002835; assembly: GCF_053591995.1. Taxonomy (NCBI): domain Bacteria; kingdom Bacillati; phylum Actinomycetota; class Actinomycetes; order Kitasatosporales; family Streptomycetaceae; genus Streptomyces; species Streptomyces sp. NPDC002835. The sequence goes on from NZ_JBSFUW010000029.1 coordinate 27,066, forward strand.
AACGCGTTTTTGTACTGGCCCGGGAATCCGCTAGAGTTCAACACGTCGCCGGGACGCGCAAGCGGATCGGAACCGACAAGCGGACGTGGCTCAGTTGGTAGAGCATCACCTTGCCAAGGTGAGGGTCGCGAGTTCGAATCTCGTCGTCCGCTCGAGAAAGTGGGGGATCTTTCCGACCCCCGCACTCCGGGTGGAGTGGCCGAGAGGCGAGGCAACGGCCTGCAAAGCCGTCTACACGGGTTCAAATCCCGTCTCCACCTCCAAGGACGATTAGCTCAGCGGGAGAGCGCTTCCCTGACACGGAAGAGGTCACTGGTTCAATCCCAGTATCGTCCACTGGGTCCGCGAGGACCCGAGCGCGATTAGCTCAGCGGGAGAGCGCTTCCCTGACACGGAAGAGGTCACTGGTTCAATCCCAGTATCGCGCACGCTGTACGCAGTAACGTGGGACGTGGTGACGCAGGTCACTTTGCACTCCGCCGCCCTGCGCGATTAGCTCAGCGGGAGAGCGCTTCCCTGACACGGAAGAGGTCACTGGTTCAATCCCAGTATCGCGCACCAGCCGAAACCCCCGGTCGTCTCGACGACCGGGGGTTTCGTCATGTCCTGCCCGGTCCGTCAGGAGGAGAAGAGCATCCGGCCGAAGCCGCGCTGACGGTGGTGCCCGTGGTGGCCGCCCTGGTGCGGCGCGCCCCAGGCCGGGGCCGCGGGTGCGGGAGCGGCCGGGTACGCCTGCGGGGCCTGCGGCGGGGGCGGGGCCTGCTGGGTCCACTGCGACTCGAGGCGGGTCAGCGACTCCAGCTCGCCGTAGTCGAGAAATATGCCCCGGCAGCCGCTGCACTGCTCGATCTGGACGCCATTGCGGTTGTACGTGTGCATCGCTGCATGGCACTTGGGACACTGCATCGTCCGGTCAGCTCCTCGCCGTCTCGTCGACGTCACCGGGATACGTGCCCGGGGACGAGGTCTTCAGCCTACGACGGAGCCCCGGACTCCAACTCGGGTGCCAGTGTCCCGATTCGGGTACAGGCGTCGAGCATCGCCCGTTCGTCCTCGTCCGGACCGCGGCCCTCCGCCGCCGACTTCGCCAGCGCCAGCGCCGCCGCCTGGACGGTCAACGCCCTGGCGGGCACTTCCAGTTGGGGCCACGGGTCGTCCGCGGACGCGATCGCGGGGCCGCCGGCCGCCGCGTACGCGCCGAGGAACCGCTGCCAGACCTCCGGCGGCAGCAGGCCCGCGGCGAACCACGCGGCCGGGCGGGCGAGGTCCCAGGCCGGGTCGCCGAGGCCGAGGTCGTCGACGTCTATCAGCAGCCAGGGGCCGTCGGGGGCGGGGTGGCGCACGAGTTGGCCGAGGTGGAGGTCGCCGTGGCACACCCTCCGGCGCTCCGCGGCCGAGGGCTCCTCGCCGCGGGCCCAGGCCGGCAGGTGCGCCCAGGCGCGCCGGACGTCGCGGGCGGCCGGGTCGTCGGCCGCGGCCGCCTCCATGCGGGCCACCGCGGCGGCGGCCTTCGCCGGGCCCCGCATCGGCGGCAGCGGGCCCGGGAGCCCCGCGGGCGCGACGCGGTGCAGACGCGCCAGGAGGACCGCCGCGTCCTCCCAGGGCGCGGCGTCCGGGTCCGTGGGGTCGACGGGCGCGCCGTAGGGCCAGGCGGTGACGGGGCGGCCGGGTGCCGGGGGGCTCGCTCCGTGCGGGAGCGGCGGCAGGAGGATGCCCGCCAGCGCCGGGTGCGCCGCCAGCGCCAGGCGCGCGCGGTGGGCGACCGGGTCGGTCCCGGGGGCGTGCGCCTTCGCCACGGCGGAGCCGTGGCGCACGACGGTGCCGTCGGGCCGGTCGGCGAGCGTCTGCCCGTCCTGCGCGGCGCCGCACGCGGCACAGGTCCCCCGCGGTGCCGCCAGGTGGGCGGCGCTCCGGGCGACGGAGGCGAGTACGCGTACGACGGAAGCGGTCACGCGGGGAGCGTAGCGCCGGGTACGAGCGTGTCGGTGACCACCCGGTCCCATAACCTCGTGCAGGAAGACGCCGGATTTCTCCATCCACTTCCAGGAGGCGACAGTGCGCCGAAGGGGCACGCTGCTGCTCGCGGGTGCCGTGATCGTGACCTGCACGGTGCTCATCGGCCCCAGCTCACTCGGCGATGCCCTCTTCACCAGGCCGCTGCCCGCCGAAGCCGTCAAGGACGTCGTGCCGAACCGGGTCATGACGTGGAACATCTGCAACCCGTGCGAGGAGAGCGACGTCGACCGGGCCGCGGAGATCGCCACGTACGCGCCCCAGGTCATCGGTCTGCAGGAAGCCTGCGAGCACGAAGTCGCGAGGATCCGGGACTATCTGGAGAGGCGTCACGGGCTGGTCTACCACGTCGAGTACGGAGCGGTTCTGCAGAATTGGGGGCGCTGCGGTGGAATGCCGTGGAGTCCGGGGGCCTACGGCCAGGCGATCCTCTCGGCGGCGCCGATGACGGACCGCGTCAGCGTGGAGTACCCCGACGGAGGGTCCGAGGACCGCGGATACATGGCTGTCACCACCACGGTGGACGGCCGGCCCGTCCGGGTCTTCAACACGCACCTCGCCGAACGACGCCAGGAGGCGGTCCGAGCGGGCCAGGTCGACGTACTCGCCGCGGAGGTCGCCCGGCACGACCGTGCGATCGTTGTCGGCGACTTCAACGCCGTGCCGGACGCTCCGGAACTCGCTGCGATGCGGGCCCTGGCCACGGACACCGACCCCGATTGCCGCCCCTCGCCCGCCGGCATGTGCAAGACGACGACCGACTGGCGGAGCAAGTTCGACTACGTCTTCCTGCGGGGCGTCGTCCCGCTCGACCACGGTGTGCACCCCACCCCGCACTCGGACCACCACCTGCTGCACGCCGACGTGGACGTCAGCTGAGACCGGCGGCCCCCGGCCACGCCCGGAGACCCGCACTGCCGCCCGCTCGAGGGCAACGCGCGATGGCCGGTCAGCTCCCCAGCTGACCGGCCAAACGCTGCCGTCCGCCGCACCCCCGTCCCCACGGGGTTGTTGGCCGGATGTCCCCGACCCGGACCGCTCTTCCGGGTCCGGGGCGCCGTTCAGCGCCCCAGCATCACGCCTACGGACGACGCCTGTGTGACCACTGCTTCCCAGCCGCCGAAGACGACCACCAGCAGTGCCGCGAGGGGAAGGACCATGGCCGTCGCCACCAGGGGGTGGCGTGTACCGGACCGGCCGCCGAACGCGGCGGATGCCTTGCGTCCCTGCGTGCGGATCACCGTCCGCGTTGCCGTGTCCGTCATGGTCCTTCTCCTGTCGTGGTTGGCAGCGGCGGGTGTCTGACCTCGGGGGACGAGTGCTGCACCCGCCGCTTGACATCAACATTAGGGAAACGGCGGGGCCGGGACGTCATGCCCTCGTACCGATTGCCTGGCCTCCCGGAGGATGAGCCGTCACCCCCCGATGTACTCCCCTGGGTGGAGACGGGGCTCCAGGTCCTGGGGTCTTCCCTGAGGGGACACCGGTCAGTCGGCGGTGTCCTCGCGCGGCACGGGCTGTTCGACCAGGGCGAGGACCCGGGTCGCCATGAATCGGGCGGTGCGGACGACGGAGCCGGAACGAGTGACTTCGCTCACTTCGACCACTCCTCTGCGCACCGCTGTCTCCACCCTGCGGCCCGCCCGGCTTGCCACCACTTCGTACGTACGCGTCGTGTCCCCCGCGTCCACCACTATCTCCACGCGGTCACCCTTCATCGATCCAATCCCCCTTCTGCGACGAGTCGTTGACATCTCGCACGGGTCGAAGGAGGGGGATCCGCCCTCCTTTGACCACTCCTCAAGTATCCCATCGGGCACTGACAATCGATCCGAACGGGAGGGCGCGGCCTATGAGCGCACCGGCGCGGGGGTACGTAAGCTGTGGCACGTCACAAGCGGACGACCGGGCAGCGGGGTGGGGCCTCCCCACCGTAGGTAGGGGACGGACATGGCGATGATGCGGCTCCGGCGCGAGGACCCGCGAGTCGTCGGCTCGTTCAGGATTCACCGGCGGCTCGGCGCGGGCGGCATGGGTGTCGTCTATCTGGGCTCGGACCGGCGGGGGCAGCGGGTCGCGCTGAAGGTGATCCGGCCGGACCTGGCGGAGGATCAGGAGTTCCGGTCGCGGTTCGCCCGTGAGGTGTCGGCCGCGCGCCGTATCCGCGGCGGCTGCACGGCCCGGCTGGTGGCCGCGGACCTGGAGGCGGACCGGCCGTGGTTCGCGACCCAGTACGTGCCGGGGCCGTCGCTGCACGACAAGGTCGTCGAGGACGGTCCGCTGCGGGCCGCCGACGTGGCCGCGGTGGGTGCGGCGCTGTCGGAGGGGCTGGTGGCGGTCCATGAGGCCGGTGTGGTGCACCGTGACCTGAAGCCGTCGAACATCCTGCTGTCCCCCAAGGGGCCGCGGATCATCGACTTCGGCATCGCCTGGGCGACGGGCGCGAGCACGCTGACGCATGTGGGCACGGCCGTGGGGTCCCCGGGTTTCCTCGCACCGGAGCAGGTGCGCGGCGCGGCGGTGACGCCCGCGACGGACGTCTTCGCCCTGGGCGCGACGCTGGCGTACGCGGCGATGGGCGACTCGCCGTTCGGGCACGGCAGTTCCGAGGTGATGCTGTACCGGGTGGTGCACGAGGAGGCGCAGCTGCACGGGGTGCACGACGCGCTGGCCCCGCTGGTGTCGGCGTGTCTGGCGAAGGACCCGGAGGAGCGGCCCAGCACGCTGCAACTGTCCATGCGGCTCAAGGAGATCGCGGCGCGGGAGGCGCAGGGGCTGCAGCACGACGCCCGGCCGCCGGCGCAGCGGGAGCGGGTCGAGTCGAACCGGCCGACCGCGCGCTATCCGGAGCGGCCGGAGCGCACCGAGCGCCTGGAGCGGCGGACGGGCGGCTCGTCGCGGCCGCAGGCGCCCGCCCGCACGGGTGGCGGGTCCCGGCCGCAGCAGCCGCGTACCGCGGGCCGTACGAACGGCCGGCAGGGCAACGGCACCCGGCCGGGGGTGCGGACGACGTCGACGGGCCGGCGGCCGGCCAATCCGCGGCTGCTGCGCCAGCGGATCACCGTCTTCTTCGTGGTGACGCTGATCGTGGCGCTCGGGATCGCCGCGGCGCAGAAGCTGTAGCGGCTACCGGGGGCCTCGGCGCGGAAAGCTGTAGCGCTACGCGGGGCGGCCGGTGGCGACCGCGTAGAAGGCGACGGCGGCCGCCGCACCGACGTTGAGCGAGTCGACTCCGTGGGCCATGGGGATGCGTACCCATTCGTCGGCGGCCATGAGCGCCTTGGTGGACAGCCCGTCGCCCTCGGCGCCGAGCATGAGCGCCACGCGGTCCAGGCGGTGCGGGGCTGCCTCGTCGATCGAGGACGCCTTCTCGTCGGGGGTCAGGGCGAGCAGCCGGAAGCCCGCCTCGCGGACCGTTTCGAGGCCGCGGGGCCAGCTGTCGAGGCGGGCGTACGGGACGGAGAAGACCGCTCCCATGGAGACCTTGACCGAGCGGCGGTACAGCGGGTCGGCGCAGTCCGGGGAGAGCAGCACGGCGTCCATGCCGAGAGCCGCCGCGCTGCGGAAGATGGCGCCGATGTTGGTGTGGTCGTTGACCGACTCCATGACGACCACCCGGCGTGCCGTGCCGAGCAGGTCCCCGGCATCCGGCAGCGGCTTGCGCTGCATGGAGGCGAGGGCGCCGCGGTGCACGTGGTAGCCGGTGACGCGTTCGGCGAGGGCGGGGTCGACCGCGTACACGGGGGCCGGGACCTCTTCGATGACGTCGCGCATGACGTCGACCCACTTGGCGGACAGCAGCATGGAGCGCATCACGTAACCGGCCTGTCCGGCGCGGCGGATGACCTTCTCGCCCTCGGCGATGAACAGCCCCTCCGCCGGTTCGCGGCGGCGGCGCAGTTCGACGTCGGTCAGGCCCGTGTAGTCGTGCAGACGGGGGTCGTCGGGGTCGTCGATGGTGATGAGATCGGCCACGGGGTGATACTGCCTTCTTGGATGTGCGGTGCCAACGGTTCCCGCAAAGTCGGGTTACCGATGGTTACTTGGGCAGGCCGACGGCGACGACGTCACCGATGACGATGACGGCCGGCGGGCGCACGTCCTGGGCCCTGACGGTCTCCGCGACGGTCGCGAGCGTGGCGTCCACCCTGCGCTGGGCCGCGGTCGTCCCCTCCTGGACGAGGGCGAGCGGGGTGTCGGGCGCCTTGCCGTGCGCGACGAGCGCCTCGGCGATGGCGCCGATCTTGTCGACGCCCATCAGGATCACAAGCGTGCCGCGCAGCCGGGCGAGGGACTGCCAGTCGACCAGGGAGCGCGGGTCGTCGGGGGCGACATGGCCGCTGACGACGGTGAACTCGTGCGCGACTCCGCGGTGGGTCACCGGGATGCCGGCCGCGGAGGGGACCGAGATGGAGCTGGAGATGCCGGGCACGACCGTGCAGGGGATACCGGCCTCGGCGAGCGCCTGGGCCTCCTCCATGCCGCGTCCGAAGACGTACGGGTCGCCGCCCTTCAGCCGGACGACGGCCTTGCCGGCCTTCGCGTGCTCGATGAGCGCGTTGTTGATGGCCTCCTGGGCCATGAACCGCCCGTAGGGGATCTTGGCCGCGTCGATCACCTCGACGTGCGGCGGGAGTTCGTCCAGGAGGTCGCGCGGGCCGAGCCGGTCGGCGATGACGACGTCCGCCTCCGCGAGCAGCCGGCGGCCCCGGACGGTGATCAGGTCGGGGTCGCCCGGGCCGCCGCCGACGAGGGCGACGAACGGGGCGCGGCTGCGGCGGTGCGGCGCGGCGAGGGTGCCGTCGCGCAGGCCTTCGACGATCGCGTCGCGGACGGCGGCGGAGCGGCGCGGGTCGCGGCCGGTGAGGACGGCGACGGTGACGCCGTCGCTGCGGCCGGTGGCCGGGGTCCAGGCGGTGGCGGCGTCCGCGTCGTCGCTGCGTACGCACCAGGTCTTGGTGCGCTCGGCCTCTTCGGAGGCGCGGGCGTTGGCGTCGGGGTCGCTGGTGGCGACGAGGGCGTACCAGGCGTCGGCGATGTCGCCGTCCTCGTAGCGGCGACGGGTCCAGGCGATCTCGCCGGACTCGGCCATGGCCTCGACGGAGGGCGTCGCGGACGGGGAGATCAGGGTGACGTCGGCGCCGGCCGCCACCAGGGCGGGGAGCCTGCGCTGGGCGACCTGTCCGCCGCCGATGACGACGACGCGGCGCCCGGCGAGTCGCAGGCCGACGGGGTAGGCGGGGTGCTCGGCGGGCGGGACGTGCTCAGCCATGGCGGTGCGGCTCCTCGGGCAGGGCAGTGCGTGAGTGACGCCGCTGCGACGGTGAAGCGGCTGGCGGGGACAGGTGCGGGGTCCTGGCGACCACGATACGGCCCCGGCCACGGGGCTGTCGGGGGCCGTTGCGGAACGGTTGCCTCCGAGTTCGTCACGCACCCGGCGCGGAGGCGGACCGGGTGCGTGACGCAGGGCGTGCGCGGTGGTGCGTGGCGGGGTGCTACTTCTCGGTGACTCCGGCCGAGTCGAACGTCGCCACCTCGTGCATGGCCCGTGCCGCGCTCTGGACGATCGGGAGCGCCAGCAGGGCGCCCGTGCCCTCGCCGAGGCGGAGGTCCAGGTCGACGAGGGGACGCAGGCCCAGCTTGTTCAGCGCCGCCACATGGCCCGGCTCGGCGCTGCGGTGGCCCGCGATGCAGGCGGCCAGCGCCTCGGGGGCGATGGCGCGGGCGACGAGCGCCGCCGCGCCGGTGCTGACGCCGTCGAGGACCACCGGGGTGCGCAGGGAGGCGCCGCCGAGGATGAGGCCGACCAGCGCGCAGTGCTCCAGGCCGCCGACGGCCGACAGGACGCCGATCGGGTCGGCCGGGTCGGGCCGGTGCAGCTCGAGGGCACGGCGGACGACATCGACCTTGCGGGCGTGCATCTCATCGTTGATGCCCGTGCCGCGGCCGGTGATCTCCGACGGGTCGACGCCCGTGTAGACGGCGATCAGCGCGGCGGAGGTGGTGGTGTTGGCGATGCCCATCTCACCGGTGAGGAGCGCCTTGTTGCCGGCGGCCACCAGGTCACGGGCGGTCTCGATGCCGACCTCGATCGCCGAGAGGACCTCCTCGCGGGTCATGGCGTGCCCGGTGGTGAAGTCGGCGGTGCCGGCGCGGACCTTGCGCGGCAGCAGGCCCGGGGTGGCGGGCAGGTCGGACGCCACGCCGACGTCGATGACGCAGACCTCGGCGCCGACCTGGTTGGCGAAGGCGTTGCAGACCGCTCCCCCGCCGAGGAAGTTGGCGACCATCTGGCCGGTGACCTCCTGGGGCCAGGCCGTGACGCCCTGGGCGTGCACTCCGTGGTCGCCCGCGAAGATCGCGACGGCCGCGGGCTCCGGGATCGGCGGCGGGCACATCCGGGAGAGACCGGAGAGCTGCGCGGAGATGATCTCCAGCATCCCGAGCGCGCCGGACGGCTTGGTCATCCGCTTCTGGCGCTCCCACGCCTCGCCGAGCGCCTTGGCGTCCAGCGGACGGATGTTGGTGACGGTCTCCTGCAACAGGTCGTGCGGCTCCTCGCCCGGCAGCGCACGGCGGCCGTAGGTCTCCTCGTGGACCACCCAGGACAGCGGGCGGCGCTTGGACCAGCCTGCCTGCATCAGCTCGGGCTCCTCCGGGAACTCGTCGACGTACCCGACGCAGAGGTAGGCGACGACCTCCAGGTGCTCGGGCAGCCCGAGCGTACGGACCATTTCGCGCTCGTCGAAGAACGACACCCAGCCGACGCCGAGGCCCTCGGCGCGGGCCGCGAGCCACAGGTTCTCGACGGCGAGGGCGGACGAGTACGGCGCCATCTGCGGCTGGGTGTGCCGGCCGAGGGTGTGGCGGCCGCCGCGGGTGGGGTCGGCGGTGACGACGATGTTCACCGGGGTGTCGAGGATGGCCTCGATCTTCAGTTCCTTGAACTGCTTCGCCCGGCCCTTGGGCAGCGACTTGGCGTACGCCTCGCGCTGGCGCTGGGCCAGTTCGTGCATCGTGCGGCGGGTCTCCGCCGAGCGGATGACGACGAAGTCCCACGGCTGCGAGTGGCCGACGCTGGGCGCGGTGTGGGCGGCTTCGAGGACGCGGAGCAGGACCTCGTGCGGGATGGGGTCGCTGCGGAAGCCGTTGCGGATGTCGCGCCGTTCCCGCATGACGCGCAGGACGGCCTCGCGCTCGGCGTCGGCGTAGCCGGGGGCCGGGGGTGCGACGGGGTGGTCCTCGGCCGGCTCGGCGTCCTCGGGGGCGTCCGCGGGGGCGGGCTGGGCGGCGTCGGGGGCCGGCTGGGCGGGGGCGGGTTCCGCCTCCGGCGGTGCGGCGGCGGCCGGGGCGGCTTCGCCGGGCTCGGGTGCGGCTGCCGGGCCGGCCTCCACGGGCGCGGACGCCTCGTCGGCGGCGGGCTGCGGCACGTCGTGCGCCTGGGTGTCGACGGCGGCGGGCGCGGGGGCCGGCTCTGCCGTCTCGGCCACAGGGGCGGCCTCGGGCTGCGCGTCGGGCACCTGCGGGTCGGCGGGCACAGCGGCGGGCGCCGGCTCCTCGGCGACCGGAACCGCCGGGGCCGGGTCGGCGGGGGCTACCGCATCGGGCTCGGCGGCGGGCGTCTCGGGGGCGGCCGGCGTCGGATTCTCAGCCGGGGGCGGCGTGGCGCCCTCCGGGGCCGTAACGGGGGCGTCCTGAACGGCGGCGGCTTCGGGCGCGTCCGCGCCCGGCTGCTGCTCCGGCTGGGGAGCCGGCGCTTCCGCCTCCGGTGCGACGGCCACCGGCTCCGCCTCGACGGGTACGGGCTGCGCCTCTACGGGGGCCTCGGCCTGCGCGGGCGGCTCCGGAGCGACGGCGGTCTCGGGGGCGACCGTCTCCGGCGCGTCGGCCACGACCGGAGCGGCCGGCTCGACGGCCGGAGCGGGCGCCGCCGCGGGTGCGGGGGCCTCCGGCTCGGCGACTGCCGCCTCCGGTACGGCCGCCTCCGGGGCCACCGGCTGGTCGGACCCGCCGACCCGCGGCGCGGGCACGGTGGCCTGCGCGTTCTCGGGCGCGGGCTCGGGGGCGTTCTCCGGGACGGCCGGGGCGGCCGGGGCGACCGTTTCTGCCGGGGCCGCCGTCTGCTCCTGTACCGGCTGGGGGTCCCAGGGGGCCCCGGCCTGCGGCGGGATCTCGCCCAGCTGCGGGCCCGGCAGTCCGGCGCCCGGGTCCTCCCGCGGCACGTCGAGGTACTCCACGCCGGTGGTGGTGGCGGCGGCCTGGGCCTGCGGGGTGCGGACGACCATCGGGTGCGGCGGCGTACCGGCCGGCCCGCGGTCGGCCAGCGAGCGGACCACACCGCTGGAGGTCTCTGGCACGGGCGGTCCCATGTGGAGCGGGCGGCGCGCGGGCGCCGGCGTCGGCATGGCGGAGGTCGCGGCGGCCGGCGTCCGTACGGCTCCGAGGTCGACGGCGCCCGAATCGCGACCGCCCGCCTCGTGCGCACCGGTCTCGTGAACCGCCGCCTGCGCGGCGGCCTGTGCGGCCTCGGCCTCCACGGCGGCCGGGGCGTCCGCGACGGCCGCGGGCTCCGCGCCCGTCGGCGCGACGCCCGGAACGACGGACATGGTCCCCTGCACCTGCGCCAACGGCTCGTGGGCCGCGGCCTCCTGCGGCTGGACCTCGTGGAACTGCGCCTGCCGGGGCTGCTGCTGCGCGTACTCCGACGCTCCGGCGGCCTGGGTGACCTCGACGAACTCGGGCGCGGGCGCTGCCGCGTTCTCCGTGACCGGGGGAACGGGCTCCGCCGTCTGCTGTGCTCCGTGCGCGACCGGCGCGGCCTGGTAGTCGTGGGGCGCGTAGCCCACCGCGCCGTGGTCCGGCCGGTACTCGCCGCTCTGGTGCTGTGGTCCGGCGGCGTGGTTCGCCATCGGGTGAACGGACGCGGGCGCGGCCGCGTACTGATCGGCGGCGGGCACGCCCTGCGGGTGGTGCCCGCCCTGGGCGGGGGCCGCGTGCTGGGCGGGGGCCGCGTGCTGGGCGTCGCTCCAGGCGCCCTGGGAGCCCGGCATCAGCAGCAGGTCGTCCTCTTCGGGGCTGTTCTCGGAGTTCTCGAGGTAGGTGTACGCGTCCGGAGCGGGGATGCCCGGCTGCTCCACCATGCCTGCGTTCTCCGGCAGCCCCTCGCCCGGGATCTGGCCGGTGTCAGTCATGCGCGTACCCCTCGCCCATCGGTTTGCTCCTTCGCCCTTCGCCCGGGACGTCCGACAGCGGCACACCGGACGCCCGTGAACAAGAACGAGCGTGTGCGCCGCGCGGCACGATTGACCCACGGACCAAAGCATTGTCGCGGTCGTTCGCCGCCACGGCAGCAAGATCCGCCGTGGTTCGCTGTGGGCTGCGCCACGTCGCGCGACCCCCCGGTATCGACGTACCACATACGGGAACCAAAGTGACTCCCTTTTCCGGACATTGACGAACGAAGCGACGAACGCCCGGCTGCGGTACAACGATCGGCCAGCCTACCCCGGACCGTCTGTCACGGGGGGCCGGGGCCGAGGCTCGGACTGCCTTCCGCAGAGCAGGAAGACCACCGAGCGTTCCCGCTCCGACCAGTCGGAGGTGTCCATTTCGACGGACTGGAGGAGGGCGCACTCGACGGTGTATCCACCGGCCGCGAGGGCCGCGCCGATGGCCTCCGCCTCGTCGCGCGTGGAGGCATGGGTGACGATGCGCTCGGGCCTGCGGTCGGCGACGGCGGTGACGACCGGCACCCCCCCGCCGCCGATGCGCACGACGTCGGGCTCGGGCAGCCGTTCGAGGACATGCGGCGCGCGTCCGTGCACGACGTGGAGCTGGACGCCGAGGCGACGTGCCGCCGCCTCGCTGCGGCGGCAGGCTTCGGGGTCGTTGTCGACGGCGATGACGGCCGCGCCGAAGCGGCCGGCCTCCGCGGCGAGCGCGCCGCTGCCGCAGCCGATGTCCCAGACGAGGTCGCCGGTGCGCGGGCCGAGCCGGGCCAGCTGGGCGGCTCGCAGCCCGGCGTACTCGCCCTCGCCGCGGGCGGGCGCCTCTTCTGGCGGCAGCGCCCAGCCGCGTTCGGCCGGCGGATAGCCCGGGTCGCGGCCGGCGATCCAGCCGCCGGTCCCGGTCGGGGAGGGCGCGCTGCCGGTGCCGCCGATGACGATGACGACATTGGGGTCGCGCCACATGTGGTCGGCGACCTTGTCGGAGGTGAGGACGGTGACCTGCTCGCGGGCCGTGCCCAGTTCCTCGCAGATCACGAAGGTGCGGTGGATGCCGTCGAGCAGCAGCGCCAGTTCGGCGGGGCCGGCGCCCGGGGAGGTGAGGACCCCGACCTTGGTGTGGGCGCGGCACACATTGACGGCGCGGCGCAGGGTGCGGCGGTGTGCGACGACGATCTGGGCGTCGTCCCAGGGCATACCGGCCCTGGCGAAGGCCGTGGCCACGGAGGAGACGGCGGGGACGACCTCGACCTCCAGGCCGTACTCGGGCGCGCGCAGGGTGCGTACGACGCCGAAGAAGCCCGGGTCGCCGTCGGCGAGGACGACGGCGCTGCCGCGGTGTCCGGCGATACGGCGGGCGGCGAGGCCGACGCTGCCGAGCCGGATGCGTTCGGCGCTCGGCGGGACCTCGGGCAGTGCCAGGTGGTGGGCGGCGCCGGCCACCAGAGTGGCGGCGGAGAGGGCGGACCTCGCTGCTCGGGTGAGAGGCGAACCGTCCCAGCCGATCACCGTGACCCGGTCGGCCATCGTCGTCAGTCTCCGTCAGTCAGTTGTCGCAGGTGGTGGGCAGTACCGCGGGTACGCGTCGCACCGTGAGCGTACCTGGCGGCCATGACCGTGGGCCGTACGGAGGGTGTCCGGAAGCCCGGAGGGCCTCAGTTCCAGTCGGTGAGGGGGCGGTAGCCGGCCTCGGCCATCCGGTCGGCCTCCAGATCCTCGGGGAGCAGGCTCCAGACGATGAGGTCGGTGCGGATGTCCGTCCAGCTTCCGGTGCCGTCGTCGGGCCTGGTCCGGGCTATCCAGGCGTTGCGCAGGACGCCTTCGCTGATGCAGCCGATCTTCTGCGCCACCTGCTGGGAGGCGGTGTTGTCGGCGGCGGTGCGCAGTTCCATGCGTTCGAACTTCTGGTTGCGGAAGAGCCACCGGGCGACGGCGAGGACGGACTCGGTGGCGTATCCCTCGCCGCGTGCCCAGGGGGCCGTGACGTAGGAGACCTCGGTGGACAGGGTCCGCCAGTCGGTGTTGCGCAGGTGGACGACGCCGACGAGCCGCTGGGTGAGGAACTCGGTGACGGCGAGGACGATGCCGCGACCCTCGGTCCGCTCGGCAGGAGCGATCCTGCGGACCCAGTCCTCGGCGTCCGCCGTCGTATAGGGGTGGGGCACGGAGGTCCAGGCGGTGACCATCTCGTCGTTCATCATCTCGGTGTGGGCCGCGATGTCCGCGTCCTCGTAGGGGCGCAGCACCAACCGCTCCGTGCTGATGGACACGTCCGGGAAGGTGGTAGTCATGCGCAGCTCCATGCCGAAGACTGTCGATAAATGGTCAAAGCCGTTGGGTTGTCGTAGCCGTAAAGGCACAGCATGCAACATCGGATGCGGGCCGCGCATGGCCGGGTGGGGGTACGACACGGCCCCGCGCACCTTCGTAGGTGCGCGGGGCCTGCGTCAAGTGGAGCTGCCGGGGCCCTACTTGGCGGCGTCGAAGGCGGGGACGACGGAACCGGCGTACGTGTCCTCGATGAACTTCTTCACCTCGGGCGAGTTGAGGAGCTTCACGAGCTTCCGCACGCGCGCGTCGTCCTCGTTGCCCTCCTTGACCGCGAGGAAGTTGGCGTACGGGTTGCCTTCGGCCTTCTCCAGGGCCAGGGAGTCCTTGGCGGGCTCCAGGTCGGCCTCGATGGCGTAGTTGCCGTTGATGACGGCGGCGTCCACGTCGTTCAGGGCGCGGGGCAGCGTCGCGGCCTCGAGCTCCTTGAACTTCAGGCCCTTGGCGTCGGCGATGTCGGAGAGCTTGGCGTCGGTGCCGGCGCCGTCCTTGAGGGTGATGAGGCCGGTGTCGGCGAGCAGGGCGAGCGCGCGGCCCTCGTTGGTGGTGTCGTTGGGGACGGCGATCGTCTGGCCGGCCTTGAGGTCCTTGAGGTCGTCGGCCTTCTTGGAGTAGAGGCCGAGGGGCTCGAGGTGGACGTCGGCGACGGGGACGATGGTCGTCCCGTTCTTCTTGTTGAAGTCGTCCAGGTACGGCTTGTGCTGGAAGAAGTTCGCGTCGACCTGGCCCTGCTGGGTGGCGGTGTTCGGCAGGACGTAGTCGGTGAACTCCTTCACCTCCAGCGTCAGGCCCGCCTGCTTCGCCAGGTTGTCCTTGACGTAGTTCAGGATGTCGGCGTGCGGCATCGGGGACGCGGCGACGACGAGGGCCTTGGACGCGTCCCCCTTGGACCCCGAGTCGGCCTGGGCGGCCGGGTCGGAGGCCGTGCCGCAGGCGGTGAGGCCGAGGGCGAGGGCGGCGGAGGCGGCGGTGGCCGCGGTGAACTTGATGGTGCTGCGCACGAAAAGTGCCTCTTTCTTGTGGTGGTGCGTCGCCCGGACAAGGAGTGCGGGCCGTGTGGGGAGAAGGTCTGTGGGCTCAGCCGGCGGTGCGTCCGCGGCGGGCGAGGAGCCGTACGACGCCGTCGCCGGCGAGCTGCACGACCGTCACGAGGGCGATCAGGATCACGACCGTGACGAGCATGAACTGGGTCTCGAAGCGCTGGAATCCGTAGGTGACGGCCTTGGACCCGAGGCCCTCGCCGCCGACCGCGCCGGCCATCGCCGAGTAGCCGACGAGGACGATCACGGTGGTGGTGACGGCGGAGACGAGCGAGGGCAGGGCCTGCGGGAGCAGCACCTTGCGCACGATGGTGGGGACGGAGCCGCCCATGGCCTGGACCGCTTCGACGAGTCCGTGGTCGACCTCGCGGACCGCCGTCTCGACGAGCCGGGCGAAGAAGGGGATGGCGCCGACGGCGAGGGGCACGATCATCGCGGTGGGGCCGATGAAGGTGCCGACGACGAGGGTGGTGAAGGGGATCAGCGCGATCAGCAGGATGATGAACGGCAGCGAGCGGCCGATGTTCACGATCACGCCGACGACCTTGTTCACCGGCGTGTTCTGGAGCAGTCCGCCCTTGTCGGTGAGGACGAGCAGCACACCGAGCGGCAGGCCGCCGGCGACGGTGACGAGGGTGGACCACAGCACCATGTAGAGGGTGTCGAGGGTGCCCTGGCTCAGCAGTGGCTGCATCTCGGACCAGGTCACTTCGCGACCTCCTTGACCAGCGCGGGCGCGGCGGCGGCCACTGTGTCGGTGTCTACGACGTCGATCTGGAGGCCCTGTTCGCGCAGGAAGCCGACCGGGACGACGTTCTCCTCGTAGCGGCCGGGGAGTTCGATCCGCATCCGGCCGATCTGGCGGCCGGCGACGGTGTCCATGGCGGCGCCGAGGATCGATATGTCGATGTTGTAGGTGCGCGAGAGCTGGGAGATGACCGGCTGGGTCGCGGCCTCGCCGTGGAAGGTGACGTCGATGACGGTCCGGTCGGGGCCGGACGCGTCGCCGCCCACCGGGAAGAGCTCGTGGGCGAGTTCGGAGCCGGGGGTCGCCAGCAGTTCGCTCACCGTGCCGGATTCGATGATCTTTCCCTTCTTCATCAGGGCGGCCGAGTCGCAGATCGTCTTGACGACGTCCATCTCGTGGGTGATCAGCAGGACCGTGAGGCCGAGCTGCCGGTTGAGGTCCCGCAGCAGTTGGAGGATCGAGCGGGTGGTCTCCGGGTCGAGGGCGCTGGTCGCCTCGTCGGACAGCAGCACCTTGGGGTCGCCGGCGAGGGCGCGGGCGATGCCGACGCGCTGCTTCTGGCCGCCGGAGAGCTGGCCCGGGTAGGAGCCGGCCTTGTCGGCGAGGCCGACCAGGTCGAGGAGTTCGAGGGCCTTGCGGGAGCGCCGGGCGCCGGGGACGCCGAGGATCTCCAGGGGCAGTTCCACGTTGTCCTGGACGGTGCGCGACGACAGCAGGTTGAAGTGCTGGAAGACCATGCCGATGCGGCTGCGCGCCTCGCGCAGTTCCCTGGAGGCGCGCCGGCCGCGGCCGGCCAGGGCGGTGAGGTCCTCGCCGGCGACGGTCACGGTGCCGGAGGTGGGGCGCTCGAGGAGGTTGACGCAGCGGATCAGCGAGGACTTGCCGGCGCCGCTCTGTCCGATGACGCCGAAGACCTCGCCCTCACGGACGTGCAAGTCGACGCCGTCCAGGGCGGTGACCTCGCGGCCGCCTCGCGACTGGTAGACCTTGGTCAGGCCCGTAGTGGTGATCACAGGGGGTTTCCGTCACTGTCGAGTGCGCGGCGAGGTGTCCGCCGGGCACGGGGCATTTCGGTTCCGACGCGGCACGGGCGGGCTCGGCCTGCGGCCGGGGCGAACGCGTGCGCGGGGCAGCTCGGTCCGGGGCGTTCCTGATCTACGGGGACGGTCGGACGCGGCGCGGCTGTCGGTCTCGCTTCGGGGCGCGAGGCTCAGTCAGGGGCCCTCAGATGGCGCACATTCGACACATGCGGCGAGCACCGGGCGTCGTGTCCGCCTCGGTCGCAGGGGTGCGGCTGCTCGTCGTGGTCATGGCTGCAAGTAAAACAGACAGGTCGGGCACCGAACCGTTCCTGTCCGCATAGCGGACTGGAACGTCGCACCATGTGGACGGATTACTGCGCCGCGGTGATCTCGAAGCCCTCCGACGTGACCTGCACCGACACCGCGGAGAGGTCGGGGACGACGAGGTCGGCGGTGAGTTCGGCGCGGGAGTGCGTTGTGGTCAATGCCACGGTGCGCATACCCGCGGCCCGTCCGGCCGTCAGCCCCGCGGGGGCGTCCTCGAAGACGACGCAGCGGGCGGGGTCGACACCGAGGCGGCGGGCCGCGAGCAGGAACGGCTCCGGGTCGAGCTTGCCCCGGGTGACGTCGTCGGCGGAGACCGTCATCTTGGGCCGTACGCCGACCTCGGCCAGCCGGGCCTCGGCGAGCCTGCGGGTGGCGGAGGTGACCACGGCCCACCGCTCCGGCGGCAGCTGCGCGAGCAGCCGGAGCGTGCCGGGCAGCGCCACCACTCCCCCGGCGACGTCCTCCACCTCGAGATGCTCGATGCGGGCGACCGCCTCGGGGACGAGGTGTGCGGGCAGCAGGTCGGCGGCTATCTCCGCGGCCGGGCGGCCGTGCAGTGCGATCCGGGCGAACGCCTCCGCGGTGATGCCGTACTCGCCGGCCCACCGGGTCCAGCAGCGGTTCACCGACTCCAGGGAGGAGACGAGCGTCCCGTCGTTGTCGAACAGCAGGGCTTCGGCGTGCAGCTTCATGCCCCTGACCCTAGGGTTCCGGTCCTTCTCCCCGTGCGCCGGGGCCGCGCGCATCGCGGCCTTTGGCCCGTAATACCCTCGGGCCCATGCTTGACGCCCTGACGGTCGCGGTCGGTGTGACCGCGCTCGCCCTCGCCGCGTGGTGCGGCTTCGCCGCCTTTCGGGACCAGCCCACCAAGGACTGGCACTTCATCGGCATGGCCGTGGTGACGGTGCTGGCGGTGGCCCAGCTGGTCGTCGGCATCGTGTGGCTGGCCCGCGGCGAGGAGCCCGACCAGGGCACCGCGATCTTCGTGTCGTACCTGATCGGCTCGGCCCTCGCGGTACCGGCGGCCGGTTTTCTGTCGCTGGCGGAGCGGACCCGCTGGGGTTCCGCGACGGTCGCGGCCGGTGCCGTGGTGCTGGCCGTGCTCGAAGTGCGGCTCCACGACATCTGGGGAGGCTGACGATGGCCGGGACCGCGGCGAAGCAGAAGCGGACCAAGCTGGTCGAGGGCCCCGGGCTGCTGCTGGTGTGGCTCTACGGCGTGATGTCCGTCGGCGCCGTGTCCCGGTCCGTCTACCAGATCATCGACGACTTCGGCAGCGCGCCGCTCGCCCATGTGCTGTCGGCCGTCGCGGCCGTCGTGTACGCGTTCATCACGTACACGCTGGTGCGGGGCGGGGAGACCGCCCGCAGGGCGGCGCTGGTGTGCTGCGCCGCCGAGCTGGCGGGCGTCCTCGTCGTGGGGACCTGGACGGTGCTGGAGCCCTCGGCGTTCCCCGACTCGACGGTGTGGTCCGAGTACGGGATGGGCTACCTCTTCATCCCGGTGCTGCTGCCGGTGACCGGGATGCTCTGGCTGCGGCGCTCCCGATCGTCCTCCTGATCCCCCGCGGGTTCCGGCGGGGGACTCCTCAGGCGCCGGCGACGTACGAGCCGGCCTCGGCCTCCTTCTCCAGCGTGACCAGGGTCAGCCGCGGGCCCACCTGCTCGCGGGAGACCGGGACATAGCCGCGGCTGCGGTACAGCCGCAGATTGCTCTCGCTGCGGTGGCCGGTGAACAGCTGGAACCGCTTGGCCGCCGGGTCCCCGGCGAAGCGCGTCTCGATCGCGTCGAGCAGCCGGCCGCCGAGGCCGTGCCGCTGCATCCGCGGATGGACGATGAGCTTGGCGATACGGGCGGTCCCGGTGTCGTCGACCCTGGCGCGTACCGAGGCGACGACCTCGTCCCCGAGCCTGGCCACGAGCGCGGGGCCCTGGGTGAGCTCGGCGCGGAGGTCGGCCAGCGACTGGGTCAGCGGCTCGATGCCGTAGTCGCCGTAGAGCTCGGCCTCGGTCTGATAGCACAGATACTGCAGCTTGAGGATGTGCTCCGCGTCAGCCTCCGCCGCCGCCGAGATGGTCACGCTCATGCCCATGTGCGCACGCCTCCCGCTCACCTGTCACCGCCGGTTGTCTACCGCTCCTTTCCCCGATGTTCAGGAGCTGCAACCTCTGCCGCCAGCATTCTGCGCAGACATCCCAGGCAGCGGGAACGCATCGGCCCCAGACTTCCTTGTGAGATACCCAACGTCCCTGCGATTTCCCGGTAGGTGGGGTCCTGCGGCGACAGCATCGCAGTCAGCAGACGGGGGCAGTTCCCGGGAGTGCGGGCGACGGCCGCCCGCACGGCGCGGCGGCGCTCGTTCCTGAGCAGGGCGCGTTCCGGGCCGGCCACGGGGTCGGCGGAGGGGTCGTGGCGGTGCGGGAGCTCCCGCCGGGCGGTGCGGCGGGCGCGGCGGGCCTCCGCCCGTACGGCCGTCCTGACCCAGCGGGCGGCGTCGGCCGGCGGCCCTTCGCCGTCGAGCCGCTCCAGGAGCCGTACCCATACGGCCTGTTCGAGGTCGCCCGCCTCGATCGCGGCGGCGGGCGCTTCCGCCGTCGCCTCCGCGCTCACCAGCGCCCTCAGGGCGCCGACGACCTGGCCGGAGGTGGCTGCTGCTCGGGATGCGGTCATGCCCGGCGGGACGGCGCCGGGCCGGGCTCCGGTTGCCCGAGCGCGGCAGCCGTCACCCGTACGAGAGCGCCGCGGGCACCGGAATCCGGTGCCCGCGGCGGTGACGGGGCGTCAACCTGACGGTCGTCCCGGGGTTGACGCTCCGGCGGCGCGCGTCAGCCCTTGAACTCGGCGGCGGCCAGCAGGCCGGTGTCCGGGTTGTCGGTGAAGATGCCGTCGATGCCCGTCGCGAAGTACGTCTTGTACGCGCCGAAGACGTCGCCGTAGGCGTTCGGGTCGGTGCCGCGCCGGAAGTCGGCGGGGAGGAAGGCGTTCTCGTTGCGCATCGTGTAGGGGTGCAGGACCAGGCCGCGCGCGTGGGCGTCCCGTACCAGCGTCGTCGGCTCGGTCAGCCGGCCGGCCGCGTCCTTGGGGATGACGAGGTCCAGCAGCGGACCGATGCCCTGGGCGAAGCCGGCGATCCAGTCCAGGCCCTCGGCCGTGATCAGGTCGGCGACCGTGCGCGGGTCACCCGCCTCGCGGAAGTCCCACGGGCGGTCGTCCGGGGTCCACAGCAGGACGACCCGCGGGGTGCCGACCAGGCGGGCCATCCGCTCCATGCTCGTCGGCTCGAAGGACTGCAGGAACGTCGGGGAGTCCGCGCGGTGCCGCCCGTACCGGCGCAGCAGCTTCGCCAGCCGCTCCTCGAGGCCGAGGCCGATGCTCCGGAAGTAGCTGGGGTGCTTGGTCTCGACGTAGAGCCACACCGGGCGGCCGCGGCGGCGGCCCTCCCGCTCGGCCCACTGCAGCACCTCCTCGAAGGTGGGCACGGTCCAGCGGCCGTCGTAGAGGGTGTTCTCCTGGCGGGTGCCCGGGATGCGCTCCTTGGCGCGCAGCGTCTTCAGCTCGGCGAGCGTGAAGTCCTCGGTGAACCAGCCGGTGAGGCTGACGCCGTCGACGGACTTGGTGGTCCGGCGGGACGCGAACTCGGGGAGGTCGGCGACGTCCGTCGTGCCCGTGATGTCGTTCTCGTGACGGCATACGAGATGGCCGTCCTTCGTGGGCACCAGGTCCTGCTCGATGACGTGCGCGCCCATGTCGAGGGCGAACTGGTACGCGCCCATCGTGTGCTCGGGCCGGTAGCCGCTGGCGCCGCGGTGGGCGATCACCGTGGGCACGGGCAGCTCCCGCCGGTCCCTGCCGGACGGGCCACCACCGTGACGCTCGTCCGCACGTGCCGTCGCCGCCGTGCCGACGCCGGCCCCGAGGGCGGCGGTGGTCACGACCGCTGCTCCCAGCACGCTGCGGCGCGCCGGACTGCTGCTCGCACCCTGTGTCATGAAACGTTCCTCCATATGATCTTCGTGTGATGTCCCGCACCTGCCAAGCGACGCCTGATGGTAGGCAGTTGCGCCTTACCTGTGGCAGACCCTGCACGAACACCGTGCAAACGCGCGTCAACACCGCGTATCTCCTGCGTGAACCCGATGTGCGATCGGGGGCGACCCGCGAGTATCGTCCTCACCTGCAGAGATTTCACGGTCATGACCGCCCGTCCCATGACACCGGAGGACCCGTTGTCCCGCTTGACACTCATCAAGGCAGTGCTGGGGCCGATCCTGCGCCTGATGTTCCGCCCCCGTGTGGAAGGCGCCGAGAACATCCCCGGGGACGGGGCGGTGATTCTCGCCGGCAACCATCTCACCTTCATCGACTCGATGATCCTCCCGCTGGTCTGCGACCGCCCGGTGTACTTCATCGGCAAGGACGAGTACGTCACGGGCAAGGGCATCAAGGGCCGCGCGATGGCCTGGTTCTTCACCGGCAGCGGCATGATCCCGGTCGACCGTGACGGCGCCAACGGCGGCGTGGCGGCGCTGATGACGGGGCGGCGGGTGCTGGAGGAGGGCAAGGCCTTCGGCATCTACCCGGAGGGCACGCGCTCCCCCGACGGCCGCCTGTACCGGGGCCGTACGGGCATCGCCCGCCTCACCCTGATGACCGGCGCGCCGGTCGTCCCGTTCGCCGTCATCGGCACCGACAAACTCCAGCCGGGCGGCGCGGGCCTGCCCCGACCGGGCCGGGTCACCCTCCGTTTCGGCGAGCCGATGGAGTTCTCCCGGTACGAGGGCATGGACCGGGACCGGTATGTGCTGCGTGCGGTGACGGACTCCGTGATGACGGAGGTCATGCGGTTGTCGGGGCAGGAGTACGTGGACATGTACGCGACCAAGGCGAAGGCGGCGTAGCGCGTCGCGTGGGGGCTGGAACTTGCCGGTCTCGTCGGGGCGCCGCCCCCGAACCCCGCGCCTCAAACGCCGGCGGGGCTGAAGTTGCCCGGCGCCGGCGCTGCCCGGTAGCGCCGGCGGGCAGGGGAACAGGCGCGTCGCTCAGACGTCCGCCGTGTCCGCCAGCGTCTGGCCCCGCAGCAGGAACCACGCCGCCACCGCCGCCCCCAGCAGCACCGCCGCTCCCACGCCCGCCGCAAGCCGCAGGCCGTCGACGAACGCCTCCTGCGCCGCACCGAGGAGCACTTCCGCGCGGGCCGGCGTGAGCGCCGAGGACGCCTCGACCGCGCCGCCGAGCGACTCGTGGGCGGCCGCGGAGACGCTCGCCGGCGTACCGTCGGGCGCGCTGAAGCCGCCGTAGACGCCGGTCACGATCGAGCCCAGCAGGGCGATGCCGAGCGCGGCCCCCAGTTCATAGGCGGTCTCGGAGACCGCGGACGCGGCGCCAGCCTGTTCCTTGGGGACGCTGGAGAGGATCACGTCCGCGGTGACCGTGAACGAGAATCCCGCGCCCGCGCCGACGACCAGCAGGGCCGCGCCGAGCAGCGGGTAGCCGGTCGCCTTGCCGAGCAGGGTGAGCACGGCCAGCGACAGGCCGACCGCCGCGAGGCCGCCCGCGACCACCGAGCGTACGGAGAAGCGGCGGGCGACCCGGCCTGCCACCAGCCCGGTGGCCACCGCGCCGATCGCCGCGGGCAGTTCGGCCAGCCCCGCCTCCAACGGCTGGCGGCCCTGGACCAGTTGCAGGAACTGGGACAGGAAGAACACGAGCCCCGACAGACCGAGGATGGTCAGCAGATCGGCCAGCACGGCGCCCGAGAACCCCCGGTGCCGGAACAGCCGCATGTCGAGCAGCGGTGTGCTCAGCGTGAGCTGGCGCCGGACGAATCCGTACAGGCCGGCGACGCCGACGAGCGCCGCCACGCCCGCCTCCCAGCCCGGTCCGTGGCCGGCCGCCTCCTTGACCGCGTAGACGACGCCGACCATGCCGACGAGCGAGAGCCCGACACTGGGCAGGTCCCAGGGGCCGGTGACCGGGTTCTTCGACTCGGGCAGCAGCTTGACGCCGACGACGACGAGGACCGCCATCACTGGCAGATTGATCAGGAAGACGGAGCCCCACCAGAAGTGCTCCAGCAGCAGGCCGCCGACGACGGGGCCCACCGCCGCGCCCGCGGACGCGGTGGCGCCCCAGATGCCGATGGCGAGGCTGCGTTCCCTGGGATCGTGGAAGATGTTGCGGATCAGCGCCAGCGTGGACGGCATCAGCGTCGCGCCGGCGACGCCGAGCAGCGCCCGGGCGAGGATCATCATCTCGGGAGTGGTGGCGTACGCGTTGAGCACGGAGACCGCGCCGAAGGCGACGGCGCCGGTCAGCAGCAGCTTCTTGCGGCCGATGCGGTCGCCGAGGCTGCCCATGGAGACGAGCAGGCCGGCGATCACGAACGAGTAGACGTCGCCGATCCACAGCAGCTGCGCCCCGGTCGGCTTCAGGTCCTCGCTGAGGAACGGGGTCGCGAGACCGAGGACGGTGGCGTCGACGGCCACCAGCAGGACGGCGAGGACCAGGACCGCGAGCGCCAGCCAGCGCCCGGGGCGGTACACGGTCTCGTCCGTCCCGCTCGTGGCCCGGACGGTGCTGCTCATTGATCCACTCTCCGTAGTGCGCCGCCGAGCAGCAGCTCGACGGTCATGTGCTGGAAGTCCTTCTGGGCGACGCGGCCGTCCATGACGGCCCAGGCGCAGGAGCCGATGAGGGCGTACAGCGCCTCGGTCAGCCAGGCCGGTGTCAGGTCGATCCGGAACTCGCCCTGATCCTGGCCGCGGCGGAACAGGGCGGCGACCCGGGCGTCGAGGCGGGCCCAGCCCTCGTTGACCTCGTCGCCCTCGAAGAGCTGGCTCTCGCTGTAGAGGAAGGCCAGCAGGTCGGCGGCCGGTTCCACCTCGCCGATCAGCCGGCGCAGTGCGTCGCCCGCGCCGCCTTCGTCCAGGCGCGCCTTGTCCAGAGCGGCCTCGAACTCCTGGATGCCGTGCTGTTCCAGCGCTCTGACCAGCGCGTCCCGGCCCGCGAAGTGCCGGTGCAGGGTGGCTCGGCCGATGCCCGCGGCCCGGGCGACCTCGTCCATGGTGGCGGTCGACTTACGGGCGAGGAGGGCGGCGGCTGCGCGCAGAACATGCTCTCGATCCATGACCATGAGACGACTATAGACCATGTGAGACATCAATGTCTCATTCAGGAGCCGGACGTCTCCTTGCCGCAGGTCCTGAGACCACACTGGACGACGCCGCTAATCTCAAGCGGGGCCTATCAACCGTCGACGGCGTGCGCGCCATGAACGTCGGCTACGCGCGAGCCGTCCGAACCGCCCCCTCTTCCCTTCCTCCAGGAGTGCGCCCGTGAAGCCGTTGCTGTTGATCGACGTCGACGGACCGCTCAATCCGTACGCCGCGAAGGCGCAGCGCAGACCGGAGGGTTACAGCACCCACCGGATGCGGCCCACGGGCTGGACGGAGGGCAAGCCGCTGCGGGTGTGGCTCAACCACGGCCACGGTGCGGAGCTGCTGGCGCTCGCGGAGCACTACGAGCTGGTGTGGGCGACCACCTGGAAGGGCGAGGCCAACGAGTGGATAGGACCGCATCTCGGGCTGCCCGAGCTGCCGTTCATCGACTGGCCGCAGATGCACGGACGGGCGCCGCGGGGCACGTTCTGGAAGACGCAGTACATCCTCCAGTACGCGCCCGGGCGCCCGTTCGCGTGGATCGACGACGACATCACGCGGCTCGACCACGAGTACGTGGAGCAGAACCACCTCGCCGCCGCCCTGCTGCTGCGCATCGACGAGCGGATCGGGCTGACCCGGCCGGACTTCGACGCGCTGGCGGACTGGGCGGCGGCGCTGTAGTGCCGTCGGCTGCCTCTCGGCGTGGAGCTACTTCTTGGCGGCCTACTTCTTGGCGTCGGCCCAGGCGTGCTGTATCACCAGGTCGGCCTTGACCTCGTTGAGCTGGGTCCGGACGGCCGAGGGGGCCGTGCCGCCGCGGCCGTCGCGGGAGGCCAGCGCGCCGGGGACGTTCAGGACGGTGCGGACCTCCGGGGTGAGGTGCTCGGAGATCTTCGCGAACTGCTCGTCCGTGAGCTGGTCCAGCTCGATGCCCTGCTGCTCGCACTCCTTGACGCACTCGCCGGCGACCTCGTGCGCGACGCGGAACGGCACGCCCTGCTTGACCAGCCACTCGGCGATGTCCGTGGCGAGGGAGAAGCCCGCCGGGGCCAGCTCCTCCATCCGCTCGCGGTTGACGGTGAGCGTGGCCATCATGCCGGTGAACGCCGGGAGCAGGACTTCCAGTTGGTCGCAGGAGTCGAAGACCGGCTCCTTGTCCTCCTGGAGGTCTCGGTTGTAGGCGAGCGGCAGGGCCTTGAGGGTGGCGAGCAGCCCGGTCAGATTGCCGATGAGGCGGCCCGACTTGCCGCGGGCGAGCTCCGCGATGTCCGGGTTCTTCTTCTGCGGCATGATCGAGGAGCCGGTGGAGAAGGCGTCGTGGAGGGTGACGAAGGAGAACTCCTTCGTGTTCCAGATGATGATCTCCTCCGCGATCCTGGACAGGTTGACGCCGATCATCGCGGTGATGAACGCGAACTCGGCGACGAAGTCCCGCGAGGCCGTGCCGTCGATGGAGTTGCCGACAGAGCCGCGCTCGAAACCGAGGTCGGCGGCGACCGCCTCCGGGTCGAGGCCGAGCGAGGACCCGGCGAGCGCGCCGGAGCCGTACGGGGAGACGGCGGTCCGGGCGTCCCACTGCCGCAGCCGCTCCGCGTCCCGCGACAGCGACTGCGCATGTGCCAGGACGTGGTGGGCGAAGAGGACGGGCTGCGCGTGCTGGAGGTGCGTACGGCCCGGCATGGCGACGTCCGGGTGGGCCTCGGCGAGAGCGACGAGGGCGTCCTGGAGGTCGGCGATCAGGCCGCCGATGACGCGGGCGTGGTCGCGCAGATACATCCGGAAGAGCGTGGCGACCTGGTCGTTGCGGGACCGGCCTGCGCGGAGCTTGCCGCCGAGGTCGGGGCCGAGCCGCTCCAGCAGGCCCCGCTCCAGGGCGGTGTGGACGTCCTCGTCGGCGATGGTGCCGGTGAAGGAGCCGTCGGCGACATCGGCCTCGAGCCGGTCGAGTCCGGCCAGCATCCGGGTCAGCTCGTCGTCGGTGAGCAGGCCCGCCTTGTTGAGGACGCGGGCGTGGGCACGGGAGCCGGCGATGTCGTACGGCGCGAGGCGCCAGTCGAAGTGCACCGACGCGGACAGCTTCGCCAGCGCCTCCGCGGGGCCGTCGGCGAAACGGCCGCCCCAGAGCCGGACGTCACCGTTGTTGCTGCTCACAGCTGAAACTCCTCGGAGTCCTCAAAAGGTTGGATGTGCGGCCTCCTCCCCGCCCGTACGGGGCGGGGAGACGGTCTGCTTGACGGGCGGGGGTTACGCGAGGTCCCGCCGGGCTAGGCTCGCAGATCACGCCGCGCGGCGATCTTCTGCGACAGGCCGAAGATCTCGATGAAGCCCTGGGCCTTCGACTGGTCGAAGGTGTCGCCCGAGTCGTAGGTGGCGAGGTTGAAGTCGTACAGCGACTCGTCCGACCGCCGGCCGGTGACGACGGCGCGGCCGCCGTGCAGGGTCATCCGGATGTCGCCGGTGACGTACTGGTTGGCCTCGTCGATGAAACCGTCCAGGGCCCGCTTGAGCGGGGAGAACCACAGGCCGTCGTAGACCAGCTCGCCCCAGCGCTGCTCGACCTGCCGCTTGTAGCGGGCGAGTTCGCGCTCGACGGTGACGTTCTCCAGCTCCTGGTGGGCGGTGATCAGCGCGATCGCGCCCGGGGCCTCGTAGACCTCGCGGGACTTGATGCCGACGAGCCGGTCCTCGACCATGTCGATCCGGCCGATGCCCTGGGCGCCGGCCCGCTCGTTGAGCTGCTGGATCGCCTGGAGGACGGTGACGGGCCTGCCGTCGACGGCGACCGGGACGCCGGCCTTGAAGGAGATGACGACCTCGTCGGCCTCGCGCTGCTCGGCCGGGTTCGAGGTGTACTCGTAGATGTCCTCGATCGGACCGTTCCAGATGTCCTCCAGGAAGCCGGTCTCGACGGCCCGCCCGAAGACGTTCTGGTCGATGGAGTACGGCGACTTCTTGGAGGTGGCGATCGGGAGCTGCTTCTCCTCGCAGAAGGCGATCGCCTTGTCCCGGGTCATCGCGTAGTCGCGGACCGGGGCGATGCACCGCAGCTCGGGGGCGAGGGCGACGATGCCGGCCTCGAACCGCACCTGGTCGTTGCCCTTGCCGGTGCAGCCGTGGGCGACGGTGGTGGCGCCGTGCTTCTGGGCGGCGGCGACGAGGTGCTTGACGATCGTGGGCCGCGACAGCGCGGAGACCAGCGGATAGCGGTCCATGTAGAGGGCGTTGGCCTTGATCGCGGGGAGGCAGTACTCCTCGGCGAACTCGTCCTTGGCGTCGGCGACCTCCGCCTCCACGGCACCGCAGGCGAGAGCGCGCTTGCGGATGACGTCCAGGTCCTCGCCGCCCTGACCGACGTCCACCGCGACGGCGATGACCTCGGCACCCGTCTCCTCGGCGATCCAGCCGATGGCGACTGAGGTGTCCAGGCCGCCCGAGTAGGCGAGTACGACGCGCTCGGTCACGGGTTTCTCCTTACGGTGCCTACGCTGATGGGCATAACTATGCAATCCTCCGTATGGTTTGTCAATCGACAGAGAAAAGCGCTGGTCGCGTGCGTGCGGCCGCTCCTACAGTGGCCCGACCGGAACGGCACCGAGGGGGCGTGGGGCATGGGCGGGCGCTGGGACGAGGCGGCGGGCCGCGAGGCGGTCGAGCATCTGCTGGACGGCGTCGCACCGGACCGGGCGCTGTCCTTCACCGACCCGGCCTGCTGGACGTCGCTGGACCAGGCGGTCCGGAGGTTCTGGGTGTACGGGTGGGGCGGCCAGGGCGCGCAGACCTCTGCCCGGCTGGGCGCACGGCAGGAGACGGCCCTGTGCCACCGGGACGGATACGTGCGCGAGCGGGCGCTCGCGGCAGGCCCGGAGAGCTCCGCCTTCTGGTACCTCGTGGTGCTGCGGTGCGCGGACTGGGCCGAGCCGGTGCGTCTGCGGGCCCGCCGGCTGCTCGCGGGACACGTGCGCGAGCAGCCGGAGCGGGCCCTGCGGGCGCTCACCCCGCTGGTGCTGCGGGTGGGCCGGCGCGACGAGGGCACCTGGGCACGCGATCTCTTCGAGGAGGCGTTGCGTGCCACCCCGGTCCTCGCGCTCTGCGGCGTCCGCGGCACCGGGGACGCCACCTGGGACACGGCGACACGCCGTCTCGCCGCACGTGTCGTCCTCGACGCCGGGCTGCTGGACGCCCGCGGACTGGCCCGCCACGCCGCAGAGGCGCTGGACCCCGTCCTGTTCCGCTTGTGGTCGGACGCGGCCCTCGCCGCGATGGCGGCCGGCGGGCCCGACGACGAGGCCGTCGACACCCTGCTCGGTGCGCGGGCACCGCTCGTACGGTCGGCCGGGGTGACCGCGCTGCGGCGGGCCGGCCGCGCCCACGAGGCGACCCGGTATCTCACCGACCGCTCGGGCCTGGTGCGCGCCTGCGCCCGCTGGGCGGTGAGCCAGGACGACGGCGACCCGCACGGCCGCTACCTCCAACTCTGCGCGGACGCCGCCACGGTGACCCCGTACGCGGTCGCGGGGCTGGCGGAGTGCGGAGAGCCTGCGGACGCCGGACTGCTCGGCCCGCTGATGGGCCACCCCGTCGCCGGGGTACGGGCGCAGGCGGTCGCGGGGTTGCGGCGGCTCGAAGCGGTCCCCGTGGAGGAGGTACTGCGGCTGGTGGACGACCCGTCGGCGTCGGTGGCGCGCGAGGCGGCCCGGGCGCTGCTGCCGTACGCCGGCCGGCTGCCCGCCGACCGGCTCACGGAACGGCTGTCCCCGCGGTGGCCCGCGCCCACCCGTCGTGCGGCGTTCCGTCTGCTGCGGGCGCGCGGCGGGCTCCTCCAACTCCGGGCGGCCGTCGCCCTGCTGGGCGACGCCGAACCCGCGCTGCGGCGGGAGGCCGAGTCCGCCGTGCAGTTGCGGGCATGGGTGCTCGACGTGCCGCCGGGCGACGCGGAGGTGGACCGGCTGCTCGGGCGGTGCACGCACCTGTTCAGCGACTTCGTCATGAACGGGCTGCGTACGCGGGTCGGTCTCGCCGCCGCGCGCTGACGTGGCGTCAGGCGGCCCGGACGGCGCCGGCTCCGCGTGGCGGATAATCCTCGTATGGGGAAAACGTATGAGCACATCGACGGCCGCCTCCGTGAATTCATCGAGGCGCAGCCGGTCTTCTTCACGGCGACCGCGCCGCTGACCGGCGACGGCCACGTCAATCTGTCCCCCAAGGGACGCAGCGGCACCCTGGCCGTCCTCGACCAGGAGACCCTCGCCTACCTCGACTTCGGCGGCAGCGGCGCCGAGACCATCGCGCACGTCCGGGAGGAGGGCAACGGGCGGATCACCCTGATGTGGTGCGCCTTCTCCGGACCGCCGAAGGTGGTCCGGGTACACGGCCGGGGCGAGGCGGTCTTCCGGGACGACCCGCGCTGGGGCGAACTCATCGTCCACTTCAAGGACGCCGACGGCCCGGGCGCCCGAGCGATCATCGTCGTCCACGCCCGGCGCATCAGCGAAGTCTGCGGCTTCGCGGTGCCGTACATGGAGTACCGGGAGGAGCGGACGCAGCACGCGGAGTACTTCGGGCGGAAGTCGGAGGAGGAGTTCGCGGCGTACTGCGAGAGGAAGGAGCACGTGGGGGTGAGCCTGGACGGCTTGCCGAGCCTGCCGCTGCCACTGCCGGCGCGCTCGGACTGACGCGCCGCTGCGCCTGCGGCGGGCGTGTTCCCCACCCGGCCCATTCCGTAACCGGGGGCTCCGCCCCCGGACCCCCGCGCCTCAAACGCCGGCGAGGCTGACACAGTCAGCCCGGCCGGCGTTTGAGGCCACCGCGCGAAGCGCGGTACCGGGGCCCGGGCGGAGCCCGGTTCGGGAAGGGGCGAGGGGAAACGGCCCCGCGCAGCGGACCCTAGCGGTCGTTCTGGGCCAGCCGCAGCAGGTGGTCCGCCAGGGCCTGCCCGCCCCCCGCGTCCCGGCTGATCAGCATCAGCGTGTCGTCGCCCGCGATCGTCCCCAGGATGTCGTGCAGCTCCGCCTGGTCGATCGCCGACGCCAGGAACTGCGCCGCCCCCGGCGGCGTGCGCAGGACGACGAGGTTGGCGGACGCCTCCGCGGAGATGAGGAGTTCGCCGGCGAGGCGCCGCATCCGCTCCTCCTTCGCCGACTCGCCGAGCGGCGCCTGCGGCGTGCGGAAGCCGCCCTCGCTGGGCACCGCGTAGATCAGCTCGCCGCCGGTGTTGCGGATCTTGACCGCGCCCAGTTCGTCGAGGTCGCGGGAGAGCGTGGCCTGCGTGACGTGCAGTCCGTTGTCCGCGAGGAGCTTCGCCAACTGGCTCTGGGAGCGCACCGGCTGCCGGTTGAGGATGTCCACGATCCTGCGGTGGCGGGCCGTCCGGGTCTGCGGCACGGCCGGCCCGGCGTGCTCGTTGCCCTGCGCGTCGGTCATCGTCGTCTCATTCCCCGGTTCGTCCTTCCCCGTTGCTCGCGTCGAGGACCCCGGGCAGCGCCTGGAGGAGCGCGTCCACCTCGGCGTCGCCGATGGTCAGGGCCGGCATGAGCCGTACGACATCGGGCGCGGGGGCGTTCACCAGGAAACCGGCGTCCTGAGCCGCCTGCTGCACCTTCGGTGCGAGGGGCTCGGTGAGCACGATACCCAGCAGCAGTCCGCTGCCGCGGACGTGGGAGACGAGCGGATGGCCGAGGCCCTCGATTCCGTCGCGCAGCTTCTCGCCGAGCCGCTTGACCGTGTCGAGCGCGCCGTCGGCGGCCAGGGTGTCGAGGACGGCGAGTCCGGCGGCGCAGGCGACGGGGTTGCCGCCGAACGTCGTGCCGTGGTGGCCGGGCCTGAGCAGGCCGGCCGCCTCGCCGAAGACGACGGTGGCGCCGATGGGAAGCCCGCCGCCGAGCCCCTTGGCGAGGGTGACGACGTCGGGCTCGACGCCCTGGTGGGCCTGGTGCTCGAACCAGTGCCCGGTACGCCCGACCCCGGTCTGCACCTCGTCGAGCACCAGCAGCGTGCCCGTGGCACGGGTGATCGCGCGGGCGGCCTCCAGGTAGCCCTTGGGCGGCACGACGACGCCGTTCTCGCCCTGGATCGGCTCGATGATGACGAACGCGGTGTCCTCGGTGACCGCCGCCCGGAGCGCCTCGACGTCGCCGTAGGCGACATGCGTGACGTCC
Organism: Streptomyces sp. NPDC002835; assembly: GCF_053591995.1. Classification (NCBI taxonomy): domain Bacteria; kingdom Bacillati; phylum Actinomycetota; class Actinomycetes; order Kitasatosporales; family Streptomycetaceae; genus Streptomyces; species Streptomyces sp. NPDC002835. Next base: position 58,082 of record NZ_JBSFUW010000029.1, read on the forward strand.
GAGGGCAGCGGCAGGAACGGCTCCTGCTTGGCCGGCTGGCCGGTGAGCGCGAGGGCGCCCATCGTGCGGCCGTGGAAGCCGCCGGTGGTGGCGACCATGTGCCGGCGTCCCGTCAGCCGGCCGATCTTGAAGGCGGCTTCGTTGGCCTCGGCGCCGGAGTTGGCGAAGTAGACCCTGCCGGGACGGCCGAACAGCTGGAGCAGCCGCTCGGCGAGCGCGACGGGCGGCTCGGCGACGAACAGGTTGGAGACGTGTCCGAGGGCGGAGATCTGGCGGGTGACGGCCTCGACGACGGCGGGATGGGCATGGCCGAGCGCGTTGACCGCGATGCCGCCGACGAAGTCGGTGTACTCGGCGCCGTCCGCGTCCCAGACCTTGGTCCCCTCGCCGCGCACGAGGGACAGCTTCGGCGTGCCGTAGTTGTCGGCCATGACGCTCTGCCAGCGCTGCGTCAGTTCCTCGTTGCTCATGATTCCCCCTGTCCGTCGGGCACGACCATGGTGCCGATGCCTTCGTCGGTGAAGATCTCCAGCAGGATCGAGTGCTGGACCCGGCCGTCGATCACACGGGCGGTGTTGACCCCGTTGCGTACGGCGTGCAGACAGCCCTCCATCTTGGGGACCATGCCGCTGGACAGGTCGGGCAGCAGCTTCTCGAGCTGGGTGGCGGTGAGCCGGCTGATCACCTCGTCGCTGTTCGGCCAGTCCTCGTAGAGGCCCTCGACGTCGGTGAGGACCATCAGCGTCTCTGCGCCCAGCGCCGCAGCGAGTGCCGCGGCAGCCGTATCAGCATTGACGTTGTAGACATGTCCGTCGTCCTGGGAGCGGGCGATCGAGGAGATGACCGGGATACGGCCGTCGGCGAGGAGCGCCGCGATGGCGCCGGTGTCGATCTCGGTGATCTCGCCGACCCGGCCGATGTCGACCAGCTCGCCGTCGATCTGCGGCTGGTGCTTGGTGGCGGTGATGGTGTGGGCGTCCTCGCCGGTCATACCGACGGCGAGCGGCCCGTGCTGGTTGAGCAGGCCGACCAGTTCGCGCTGCACCCGGCCGGCGAGGACCATCCGTACGACGTCCATCGCTTCGGGGCTGGTGACCCGCAGCCCGGCCTTGAACTCGCTGACCAGGCCGTGCAGGTCGAGCGCGGCGGAGATCTGCGGTCCGCCGCCGTGGACGACGACCGGCTTGAGGCCGGCCTGGCGCAGGAAGACGACGTCCTGGGCGAAGGCGGCCTTCAGGTCCTCGTCGACCATGGCGTTGCCGCCGAACTTGATGACGACCGTCTTGCCGTAGTGGCGGGTCAGCCAGGGCAGCGCCTCGATGAGGATCTGCGCCTTGGGCAGCGCGGTGTGCTTCCGCGTGGGGCTCTGTGGCGTGCTCATGAGCTGTACGCGCTGTTCTCGTGGACGTAGTCGGCGGTGAGGTCGTTGGCCCAGATCACGGCGGACTCGGACCCGGCGGCCAGGTCCGCGGTGATCTTGACCTCCCGGAAGCGCATGTCGACCAGGTCGCGGTCCTCGCCGACCGAGCCGTATCTGCAGACCCAGACGCCGTTGATCGCGACGTTGAGCTGGTCGGGCTCGAAGGCGGCCGCGGTCGTGCCGATGGCGGAGAGCACCCGGCCCCAGTTGGCGTCCTCGCCGTGGATGGCGCACTTGAGGAGGTTGTTACGGGCGATGGACCGGCCCACCTCGACGGCGTCGTCCTCGGTGGCCGCGTTGATCACCTCGATGCGGATGTCCTTCGACGCGCCCTCGGCGTCGCCGATCAGCTGCCGGGCCAGGTCGTCGCAGACGGCCCGTACGGCCTCGGCGAACTCGGCCGCTCCCGGGGTGATCCCGCTCGCGCCGGAGGCCAGCAGCAGCACGGTGTCGTTGGTGGACATGCAGCCGTCGGAGTCGATCCGGTCGAAGGTCTGCCGGGTGGCGTCGCGCAGCGCCGTGTCGAGGGCGGCGGAGTCGAGATCGGCGTCGGTGGTGAGGACGACGAGCATGGTCGCGAGGCCGGGGGCGAGCATCCCCGCGCCCTTGGCCATGCCGCCGACGGTCCAGCCTCCCCCGGAGCCTTCGGCCCGGGGGGATCCCCCGCCGTGCGCGACGGCCGTCTTGTGGACGGTGTCGGTGGTCTTGATGGCGATGGCGGCCTTCTCACCCCCGTACTCGGAGAGCTGGGCGGCGGCCTGCTCGATGCCCGGGAGCAACTTGTCCATGGGGAGCAGTACGCCGATCAGACCGGTGGAGGCGACGGCGACCTCGCCGGCGCTGTGACCGAGTACGTCGGCCACCTTCTCGGCGGTGGCGTGGGTGTCCTGGAAGCCCTTGGGGCCCGTGCAGGCGTTGGCGCCGCCGGAGTTGAGGACCACGGCGGCGACCTCGCCGCCCTTGAGGACCTGCTCGGACCACAGGACGGGGGCGGCCTTGACGCGGTTGGAGGTGAACACGCCCGCGGCGGCGCGGCGCGGCCCGGTGTTGACCACGAGGGCCAGGTCGGGGTTGCCGTTCTCCTTGATCCCGGCGGCGACACCGGCCGCCGTGAATCCCTTGGCTGCGGTCACGCTCACGGCGCAACTCCAATCGTGGAAAGACCAGTGCTCTCGGGGAGTCCGAGCGCGATGTTCATACTCTGCACCGCGCCGCCGGCGGTGCCCTTGGTGAGGTTGTCGATGGCGCTGATCGCGATGACGCGGCCGGCGTTCTCGTCGTACGCCACCTGGATCTGGACGGCGTTCGAGCCGTACACGGAGGCGGTGGCCGGCCACTGGCCCTCGGGCAGCAGGTGGACGAACTCCTCGTCGGCCAGCGCCTTCTCGTACGCGGCCCGCACGTCCTGCGCGGTGGTGCCGGGCTTCGCCTTCACCGAGCAGGTGGCGAGGATGCCGCGGGGCATGGGCGCCAGGGTGGGCGTGAAGGAGACGGTGACCCGCTCCCCCGCGACCGCGCTCAGGTTCTGGGTGATCTCGGGCGTGTGGCGGTGACCGCCGCCGACGCCGTACGGGCTCATGGAGCCCATGACCTCCGAGCCGAGCAGGTGCGGCTTGAGCGCCTTGCCGGCGCCGGACGTCCCGCTGGCGGCGGTGATCACGGCCTCGGGCTCGGCGATCCCCGCCTGGTACGCCGGGAACAGCGCGAGCGAGACGGCGGTCGGGTAGCAGCCGGGCACCGCGACGCGCCTGGACCCCTCCAGCGCGGCGCGGGCGCCCGGCAGTTCGGGCAGGCCGTAGGGCCAGGTGCCGGCGTGCTCGGAGCCGTAGAACGCCTGCCAGTCGCCGGCGTCCTTCAGCCGGAAGTCGGCGCCCATGTCGATGACCAGCACGTCGTCACCGAGCTGCTCGGCGACGGCGGCGGACTGCCCGTGCGGGAGCGCCAGGAAGACGACGTCGTGCCCGGCGAGCACCTCGGCGGTGGTGGGCTGGAGCACCCGGTCGGCCAGGGGCAGCAGGTGCGGCTGGAGACCACCGAGGGGGCGGCCCGCGTTGGAGCTGCCGGTCAGGGCGCCGATCTCGACCTCGGGGTGGGCCAGGAGCAGGCGGAGCAGTTCCCCGCCCGCGTATCCGCTCGCCCCTGCGACTGCCACGCGTACCGTCATCGAAAATCCTCCTCAGCGATGGCATGACTATACGCAGCAATGCAGGTTTATGCAATGAAGAACCAGCGCGGCCCCGCACCGGAGCGGTGGCGGCGGGGCACGCCGTCCACCCCCGGGCGGGGCCGGTGAGGGACGTCAGCGCGCCTCGGCGGACCGGTCGTCCCGGGCCGCGCTCTTCTCCGCGTTCTTCTCCGCGTTCTTCTCCTTGATGCGCTCGGCCTCCTTGCGCACCTCGGCCTGCGTGGCACGCTCCTGTCGCAGCCAGCCGGGCAGCTCCTGCTTCAGCTCGTCGATCTGCTCCGTGGTGAGCGGCTCCGTGACACCGCCGCGGGCGAGGCCCGCGATGGAGACGCCGAGCTTCGCCGCGACCACGGGCCGGGGGTGCGGGCCGTTGCGGCGCAGGTCCTGCAGCCACTGGGGAGGATCGGTCTGCAGCGCGTTCAGCTCGCTGCGGGTGACGACGCCCTCCTGGAACTCGGTGGGTGTGGCCGGGAGGTACACACCCAGCTTCTTCGCCGCGGTCGCGGGCTTCATCGTCTGGGTGGTCTGGTGCGAGGTCATGGAGCCAAGGGTAACGAGCGTGCGCGGTGCCTCCGGCCACGGCGGCCGCGGCCACGACCGGTAACCTGGCCGGGTGACAGGCTCGGAAGTACCCCCTTCGTTCCGGCTCGCCTATGTCCCGGGTGTGACGCCGGCCAAGTGGGTCCGCATCTGGCACGAGCGACTGCCCGACGTCCCCCTCGCCCTCGTCGCGGTGCCCGCCGCCGACGCGCCGGACGCGCTGCGGCGCGGCGACGCCGACGCCGGTCTCGTACGGTCGCCCCTCGACCGGACCGGGCTCAGCGCGATCCCCCTCTACACCGAGACGACGGTCGTGGTGGTCCCGAAGGACCATGTCGTGGCGGCGGTCGAGGAGGTGACCGCCGGCGATCTCGCCGACGACGTCGTGCTGCATCCGCTCGACGACACCCTGGAGTGGGAGAGCCTGCCGGGCCGGCCCGCGATCGAGCGCCCCGCCACGACGGCCGACGCGATCGAGCTCGTAGCGGCGGGGGTCGGCGTCCTCGTCGTCCCGCAGTCGCTGGCCCGTCTGCACCACCGCAGGGATCTCACCTACCGGCCGGTCTCCGACGCCCCCGAGTCGCGCGTCGCGCTGTCGTGGCCGGAGGACGAGACGACGGACCTGGTGGAGGAGTTCATCGGGATCGTCCGCGGCCGGACGGTCAACAGCACCCGGGGCCGCACCCCCGCCGCGGCGCAGCCGAAGGCCAAGCGCCCCGAGCCGGGCGCGGCCCGTCGCGGGTCGGCGGCGGGCAGCCCGGCAGCGAAGCGCGCCCGCGGCGGATCGCCCGCCCCCAAGGGCGGCGGCAAGGGCGCCGGAAAGGGCGGCAAGCGCGGCAAGCCCCGCCGCCGCTCCTAGGGCCTCTCGTTCGGATCTTGCCGGGCTCGCGTGCCCTGGCACCGCACCTCGCTGCGTTGTCGTCAGTCGCCGACTCCCCCGTAGCCCTTCGGGCACGGGAGGTGCCCCCACCGCGTGGACTCTCCCCCTGCCTTCGGCGGGGGGACCCCCCATCCTCCGCCTTGCAAGGCGTCCCCTCGGCCCTGGCGGGCCTGGGGAGACCCCATGCACCAGACCCCGCTCACTGATCCGGCCTGATCCAAACGAAAGACCCTAGCCTCCGGGCCCGCGCCGTGCCGATCCGGCGCCGCGGAAACGCCGCGGAAAAATAATCCGCCTGATTTCCGCCGCCGCTGTCGATCCGGCACAAACCCCTTCGTGTAGAGAGTGAGACCACGGCAGAACGCCGCGGCACCACGAAGGAGGAGCGCCATGACGCAGTATCTGCTCAGCATCTACCAGCCCGACGGTGACGTGCCGCCGCCGGAGGTCCTGGACCCGATCATGCGGGACGTGGAAGCCGTCAACGCCGAGCTCAGGGCGGCCGGCGCCTGGGTCTTCGCCGGCGGCCTGCACGCACCGAGCACCGCCACCGTCGTCCGATGCAAGGACGACGAGGTGCTCATGACGGACGGCCCGTACCTCGAGGGCAAGGAGCACATCGGCGGCTTCACGGTCATCGAGGCCCCCGATCTCGACGCCGCCCTCGGGTGGGGCCGCAAGCTGGCACGCGCGATCACGCTGCCGATCGAGGTGAGGCCCCTGCAGTACGGAAGCTGCGGATGAGCTCGCGTACCCCCGCCGTGGACGCGGCCGTCGTGGAGCGGGTGTTCCGCGAGGAGTACGGGCGCGCGGTCGCCGTCCTGGTGCGGCGGTTCGGCGACATCGACATCGCGGAGGAAGCCGTCCAGGACGCCTTCACCGCGGCGGTGCGGCGCTGGCCGGACGACGGGCTCCCGCCCCGTCCGGCCGGCTGGATCATCACCACCGCGCGCAACGCGGCGGTCGACCGGCTGCGCCGTGAGGCCGCCCGCGCGGACCGGCACGCCGAGGCGGCGCTGCTGCGGGCGCCCGCCGATCCGGTGCAACCCGCCGAAGCCGCAGAGGAGGGCCCCGTGGAGGACGACCGGCTCCGCCTGATCTTCACCTGCTGCCATCCGGCGCTGGCCCCCGCCGCCCGGGTCGCGCTGACGCTGCGGCTCCTCGGCGGCCTCACCACCGCGGAGATCGCCCGGGCCTTCCTGGTCGCGGAGCCGACGATGGCGCAGCGGCTGGTACGGGCGAAGGGCAAGATCCGCGACGCCCGCATCCCCTACCGGGTCCCGGACGGTCACGAACTGCCCGACCGGCTCCCGGCCGTGCTGTCGGTCGTCTACCTGATCTTCAACGAGGGCTACGACGCCGGGTCCGGCACCCGGCTGGTCCGCGAGGACCTGTGCGCGGAAGCGGTCCGGCTGGGCAGGCTGCTGGCCGGTTTCATGCCCGACGAGCCCGAGGTGCTCGGTCTGCTGGCGCTGATGCTGCTCACCGAGTCCCGGCGCCCGGCGCGGACCGGCCCCGGCGGCGACCTGGTGCCGCTGCCCGAGCAGGACCGGCGGCTGTGGGACGCGGACCTCGTCGCGGAGGGGCAGGCGCTGGTCCGCCGCTGCCTGCGGCGGGGCCGGCCGGGGCCGTACCAGATCCAGGCGGCGATCAGCGCCGTGCACAGCGACGCGCCGGACGCGGCGTCCACCGACTGGGGCCAGGTGCTGCGGCTGTACGACCAGCTCACGGCGATCGCCCCGGGCCCCGTCGTGGCGCTCAACCGGGCGGTCGCGGTGGCCGAGGTCGAGGGGCCGCGGGCGGCGCTGCGGCTGGTCGACGGGCTCCGTACGGAACTGGGCTCGTTCCATGTCCTGCACGCGGTCCGGGCCGATCTGCTGCGCCGCCTCGGGCGTCACGCGGAGGCGGTGGCCGCCTGCGAGGCGGCGCTCGCCGGCGCCGGTAACGCGGCCGAGGCGGCGTTCCTGCGGCGCCGGCTCGCCGAGCTCCGCGAGGATTGAGGCGGCGTGCTCAGGCGACGGCTTCGAGGCACAGGTGCCAGCGGCCCGGTTCGCCGGTCAGCGTCACCGTCGACAGCGGCCGGACGTCGACGTTCCAGTACATCGAGGGGTGCGCCCGCAGCGCGTACACGAACGCCGCCCGTACGACGGCGGGCTCCGCCACGGCGACGATGGAGCCGCAGTCCTGCGCGGGGCGGGTGTCCAGCCAGCCTCCTATGCGCGAGATGAACGCCAGCAGCGGCTCCCCGCCGTGCGGGGCGCTGCGCGGATCGGACAGCCACGCGTCGACGGCGGCGGGTTCCCTGGCGGTGACCTCGGCCAGCGTGTACCCGCGCCAGCGGCCCATGTCGCAGTCCCGCAGCGCGGGCTGCGCCAGCGGCGCGTAGCCCAGGGCCTCGCCGGTCGCACGGCTGCGCGGGGTGGGCGAGCAGTAGCGCAGCTCGGCGGAGCTGAGCGGTACGAGGGCGTGGGCGGCGAGCTGCACTTCGTGCCAGCCCGCCTGGTCGAGCGGCCGCTCGTCGTCGAAGCGCTCGGTGAGCAGCGTGGAGGTGCGCGCGGCTGCGACCAATGTGACCCGGACACTCATGGCGTGATGGTGCTGGCCGACGCCGCACAGGTCAAGGGGTCGCAAACAGCGGAGACCGGGGATTCCGGGCGGCCCGGCGGGGCCCGCGCCTGCCGGTGTCAGTGCGGGGCATCGCCGTAGGCGGTGCGCAGTCTGCGGACGCCTTCCGTGATCTCCGCCGGGCCCGCCACGCCCGCGAAGCTCAACCGGACGTGCCCGGCGGGGGGTTCGGCGCAGAAGTAGGGGCGGCCGGGCGCCACGGCGACGCCCGCCCGCAGGGCGGCGGCGGCAAGAGCGGTCTCGTCGGCGCCGTCCGGCAGCCGCAGCCACAGGTGGTAGCCGCCGGCGGGAATGTGGGACAGGGCGAGTGCGGGCAGCTCCAGCCGCAGAGCGGCCGTCATGGTGTCGCGGCGGCTCTTGAGCTCGGCGGACACGGTCCGCAGATGGCGGCTCCACGCAGGCGAGCCGACCAGCTCCAGGGCGGCCTCCTGCAAGGGCCGGGGGACGAAGAAGTTGTCGACGACGTGGATGGCGCGGAGCCGTTCGAGCACCGGGCCGCGCGCGGCGAGGAGACCCACCCGCAGGCTGGGCGAGGTCGCCTTGGTGAGCGAGCTGACGTGCACGACGACGCCGTCGTGCTCGTCCGCCACCAGAGGCGGGAGCAGGGGGCCCGCGTCGGCGTGGACGAGGCGGCGGGCGAAGTCGTCCTCCACGACGAAGGCCCCGGCCGCGCGGGCGATCCGCAGCACAGCGGCGCGGCGCTCGGGCCCGAGGACGGCGCCCGTCGGGTTCTGGAAGAGCGGCTGGCAGACGAAGACCCGCGCACCGGTGGCCCGGAACGCCGCCTCCAGCAGCTGTGGCCGTACGCCGTCCGGGTCCACGGGGACCGGTACGGGCCGCAGTCCGGCAGCGCGGGCGATGGCGAGCATCCCCGGGTACGTGGGCGACTCCACCAGGACCGGCGCGCCGGGCGGCGCCAGCGCGCGCAGCGCGGTGGTCAGCGCCGACTGGCCGCCCGCGGTGACCAGCACGTCGGCGGCGGTGACGGTGCCGCCGAGCCCGCGGGCGAACCATTCGCGCAGTTCGGGGAGTCCTTCGACGGGCGGGCGGCCCCAGGCCCCCGGCCGGCGTCCGGCGCGGGCGAGCGCGGCGGCCATGGCGCGTTCCGGCTGGAGGGACGGATGCAGATAACCCCCGTTGAACTCGACCACACCCGGCGGCGGCGCGGCGAGGGTGACGAGCACGCCGGCCGCGTCGACCGCCCTCGGCACGATGTCCGCCGCGGCGTCGGCGCTGAGAGCGACCTCCTGCCAGGAGGTGTCGCCGGCGGGCGGCGTGCCGGGGCGCGGCCGGGCCCGGTAGGCGCCCGCGCCGGGCCGGGTGACGACCAGCCCCTCGGCGGCGAGTTGCGCGAGTGCCCGGGAGACGGTCACCGGGGACACCCGGAAGCGCTCGACCAGCGCCCGACTGGACGGCAGCTTTCCACCTTCCGGATAGCGGTTCAGCTCGCCTTTCAGAGAAGACGCGAGGTCAGACACGCTGCTACGCTCATGCATGACAGCACAGGATAGCGCTACCACCGAGAAGACGATAGCGGTCAGCAGGGGCACGCTGCTCGCCGCGCTGGGCGTCGTCTCGTTCTCCCTGACGTTTCCGTCCACGGTCTGGGGCCTCGAGAGCTTCGGCCCGTGGTCCCTGACCGCGCTGCGCGGCGTGCTCGCCGCGGCGGTCGCGGGCGCGTTCCTGCTGGCGCTGCGCGTCCCGCTGCCGGAGCGCCGCCACTGGGCCGGCCTCGCGACGGTCGCCGCCGGCGTGGTCGTGGGCTTCCCGCTGCTGACGACGCTCGCGCTGCGGACGTCGACCTCCTCGCACGCCGCCGTGGTCGTGGGGCTGCTGCCGCTGACGACCGCGGCGTTCGCCGCGCTGCGCACCGGCGGCCGGCCGTCCCGTACGTTCTGGGCCGCGGCGCTCGCGGGCGCGGCCGTCGTGATCGCGTTCACGGTGCACGAGAGTGGCGGTTCGCTGCACACGAGCGACCTGTATCTGTTCTGCGCGCTGCTGGTGTGCGCCGCCGGCTACACCGAGGGCGGCCGGCTCGCCCGGGAGATGCCGGGCTGGCACGTGATCGGCTGGGCCCTGGTGGCGTGCCTGCCGCTCGCCCTCGCCGGCTCCGCCGCGGCCCTGTCGTACGAGCCGGTCGACCTCGGCGCGCGCGGCGTGACCGGGCTGGTCTGGGTCGCGGCCGGGTCCACGTTCTTCGGTCTGTACGTCTGGTACCGGGGCATGGCCGAGATCGGCGTCGCCAGGGCCAGCCAGCTCCAGCTCGCCCAGCCGCTGCTCACGCTGGTGTGGGCGGTGCTGCTGCTCGGCGAGGACCTCTCGCCCACGGCCCTGCCGGCGGCGGTCGCCGTCCTGGTGTGCATCGCCGTCACCCAGCGGTCCCGCGGCTGAGGTGCGGCGGGCCTCCCCCGCCGTAGACTCGAAAACGGACCATTCGACACATCCAGCCGCTTCGAGGAGGTCCCTCCCGATGCAAGCGAACGTGGGCGACACACTGCTGGTGCACGGCAGGACCGTGGGACAGCACGACAAGGTCGCCGAAGTCGTCGAGGTGCTGGGCCCTCAGGGCAATCCGCCGTTCCGCGTCCGCTTCGAGGACGGGCACGAAGCGCTCATGTCCCCTGGGCCCGACACCGTCGTCAGGCACCACGAGAAGACCTGAATCCGCCGCCGCTCCGTCGCCGGCGTCAGGCCGGCGGCCGGACCCTGGACGGGTAGTGGTCGGCCACGACCTCGGACATCGCGCCGATCGGGTCGGCCACGACCTCCGTCGCGGAGAAGTAGCAGTGACCGCCGACCTCCGGGTAACTCTTGGCGTACGTGAGGTGCCGGGAGAGTTCCGCGGGGTCCTGCCATTCCTCCGGCTGCCCCGGCGCACCGGCCTTGTAGAGGGCCTCCCCGATGAAGAGGTCCACGCCGGTGCCGCTCGCCACCTCGGCCCACCAGGGCACGAGCGTCTCGTAGTCGGCGGGCGCGAAGCCCATGTGCCAGTAGACCTGCGGCACCACGTAGTCGATCCAGCCCTCCTTGACCCAGCGGCGGGTGTCCGCGTGCAGGTCGTCGTAGGTCTGCACACCGGCCTGGGTGCGCGAGCCGAGCGGGTCCGTCGCGGCGTTGCGCCACACCCCGAAGGGGCTGATCCCGAAGCGGACGTGCTTCTTCGCGGCCTTGATCCGCGCGGCCGTCTCCCGGACCAGCCGGTCGATGTTGTCCCGGCGCCACGCGGCCTTGTCGGTGAACCCGCCGCCGTACCGAGCGAAGGTCGCGTCGTCGTCGAAGACCAGACCGGGGACCGGATACGGGTAGAAGTAGTCGTCGAAGTGGACCGCGTCGACGTCGTAGCGGACGACGGCGTCCATCATCGCGTCCTGGACGAAGCGCCGGACCTCCGGGACGCCCGGGTCGTAGTACAGCTTCCCGCCGTACGCGACGACCCACTCCGGATGGACCCTGGCCGGGTGGTTCTCGACCAGGCGCGTCGGGTCGGTGTGCGTGGCCACGCGATACGGGTTGAACCAGGCGTGCAGCTCCAGGCCGCGCCGGTGCGCCTCGCGCACCGCCGTGCCGAGCGGGTCCCAACCCGGATCCCGGCCCTGGACGCCGGTCAGGTACTGGCTCCACGGCTCGTGCGGCGACGGCCACAGGGCGTCCGCGGTGGGCCGCACCTGGAGGACCACGGCGTTCAGCCGGCGCTCCACCGCGGTGTCGAGGTACGACAGCAGTTCCGCGCGCTGCCGGTCGGCCGTGAGGCCAGGCCGCGAGGGCCAGTCCCGGTTTGCGACGGTGGCGAGCCACATCCCGCGGAACTCCCGCTTCGTCTCCCGGCGGCTCTTCTCCCGGGCCCGCGACGAGTCCTCGGACACGGCCCGTCCGGCGGCCGCGTCCCGGACCGTCGCGAACGACGCGAGTGCGCCGACCGCCGTTACCACGAACCCTCTCCTACCAATACGTCCCATTTATCCATCCCTGTCGGGCTCGGTGTGCACCGCCCTGTCGGCAGAGCATGCCCGCCCCGGGCGCTCGAGCACCCACACATCCGGAGTAACGTCGTGGGTCGGGCGGGCGCCGGAACCATACGGGGGACCTGCCGAAGGATCAGCGAAAGGCACGAGGTGACGGACTCAATGGCCGACATTGCACGCGTCGGAGTGGTGGGTTGCGGCCAGATGGGCGCGGGCATCGCGGAGGTGTGCGCCCGCAGCGGCCTCGAGGTGAAGGTGGCCGAGACCACGGGCGAGGCCCTGGAGATCGGCCGCACCCGGCTGTTCAACTCCCTCTCGAAGGCCGCCGAGCGCGGCAAGATCAGCGAGGAGGAGCTCGACGCCACCCTGGAGAGGCTGAGCTTCACGACCGACCTCGGAGAGTTCGCCGACCGCGACCTCGTCATCGAGGCCGTCGTGGAGAACGAGCAGGTCAAGACCGAGATCTTCCAGGTGCTGGACCAGGTGGTGACCCGCCAGGACGCGATTCTCGCCTCCAACACCTCCTCCATCCCGCTGGTGAAACTGGCCGTCGCGACCTCGCGCCCCGACCAGGTCATCGGCATCCACTTCTTCAACCCGGCCCCGGTGCAGAGGCTCGTCGAGCTGATCCCCGCGCTGACCACCTCCGAGGAGACCATCAAACGGTCGGAGGCCGTGGTGCAGCAGGTGCTGGACAAGCACCCGATCCGCGCCCAGGACCGCTCCGGCTTCGTGGTCAACGCCCTTCTCATCCCGTACCTCCTCTCGGCGATCCGGATGTTCGAGTCGGGCATCGCCTCGCGCGAGGACATCGACAACGGCATGGAGATGGGCTGCGCCCACCCCATGGGACCGCTGAAGCTCTCCGACCTGATCGGCCTCGACACCGTGGCCTCGGTCGCCGACAGCATGTACGCGGAGTTCAAGGAGCCGCTGTACGCCGCTCCCCCGCTGCTGCAGCGGATGGTGGACGCGGGCCGGCTGGGCCGCAAGACGGGCTCGGGCTTCTACACGTACTCCTGAACCCCGCCACCGGGCCGGCCCGGCCGTCAGCCGAGTCGCAGGTGGTGCAGCATCAGCAGCCCGGCCGCCATACCGGCGGCCGGGACCTCGCCCCGGGCGATCATGTCGGGCACCAGCTTGAGCGGGACCCACTCGCGGCGCGAGGACTCGAAGTCGTCCACGGGGTGACCGGTGTACGTGGCGTCCTCGGCCCAGTAGAGGTGGTGGCGGGCGTCGGTGAGACCGTTGGACGGCTCCACGGTCAGCAGATGCCGGAGGGGGCCGGGCCGCCAGCCGGTCTCCTCCTCCATCTCCCTGGCCGCCGCCGCCCGGATGTCCTCGCCGTCCTCGACGACGCCGGCGGCCAGCTCCCACCCCCAGCTGTCGGTGATGAACCGGTGCCGCCAGAGCATCAGCACCTCGTTGGCCCCGTTGACCGCCGTCGCCACGGCGACCGGGCGGAGACGGACCAGGAAGTGGTCCAGATGCCGGCCGTCGGGCAGCTCGACATCCGCGAGCCGGACCCTGAACCACTGGTTCTCATACACGGTTTGTTCGTTTAAGTTCATCCACTGCACGTTTCTGCCGCCTTCCGACAAGAGGATGGCAACATGGCAGCAGGAGCGCGGTCAGAGGGGAACGCGCAGTGCCCCTCCGATGAGGTCGGCCGTCTCCTTCGCCCCGGCGCAGCCGCTGGCCGCCAGGTGCTCGCGCACCGCCCGCAGCCGGTCCCGCAGCCGCTGCGACTCCATCCCCCTGGCCCGCTCCAGCATCTCCGCCGCGGTCCGCGCCGCGCGGTCCGGCTCACCCTGCCGCAGCTCGATCTGGCACAGCATCGCCAGCCGGTGCACCCGGCCCCGGTCGTGCGCCGGCGTGCCGACGGCGGCCGCCGCGTGCGCCCTGGCCGCCGTGAGATCGCCCAGACCGAGCAGCGCCTCCGCGACCTGCACGTCGACCAGGCCCGGCTGCACATAGCCGGTCTCGTCCGGCTCGTGCCCCGGACGGATCCGCCCGGCCTCCGACTCCGCGCGCCGGATGCACGTCAGCGCGCCGGACGCGTCGCCGAGATGCGCGTACGCCTTGGCCTGCATCGCGTACAGGTCGGCGGCGAGAGCGGGGGTGATCCGCCGGCCGGCCGCGCGCAGTGCCGCCTCGGCGAAGGCGACCGCCTGCCGGTGCTCGGACAGGAACAGCGACTGGTTGACCAGCAGCGCGATCACGTACGCGCCGAGCCCGCGGTCGCCGCTCGCCTTCGCCAGCCGCAGCGCCTGGTGGAAGTAGCGCTGGGCCGGGCCCTGCGCGTCGGAGTCGTACGAGCAGATGCCGGCCACCGCCACCAGGCCTCCCGCGGCGCGGTGCAGCCGGCGGCCCAGCGCGTCGCAGTACGAGCCGCGCAGAAGCGGCGCGGTCTCCGCGTTGAGGAAACCGACGACGCGGGCGCGGGTCGCGACACCGCCCGTCCGCCGGTACATCAGCTCGTAGTGCGCGCGGGCGGCGCGGAGCATCTCGACGTCTCCGGCGGCGACGCGGGTACGGCCGTCGCGCGAGACGTCCGCGTCCTCCGGCGGGTTCTCCCACTCCCAGACCGGCATCACGGCGGTGGTGCCGGTGACGGCGGGCGCGGCTGCTTCCCGTGCGCCGTACGGGCGTTGCCGCTGCTGGGCCTCGTAGCGCCACTGCGCGGTGGCCCGCTCCACGAACCCGGACAGCGACGAGCCGTGCGGCACGGCGCGGTCCGGCGCGGGTACGCCGAGACCGATGTCGTCGAGGGTGACCGCGCGCCGCAGTCGGCCCGCGAGCACCTCGCAGATCAGGTCGGGGACCCGGCCGCGGGGCCGCTGTCCCTTCAACCACCGCGCCACGGCGGTGTGTTCGTACCGCAGCGCCAGTCCCCTGGCCGCGCCCGCCCGGTTGACACGGGCGGCGAGCCCGGCGTGGGAAAAGCCGGCCTCTTCGAGCAGGGCGTCGAGCAGGGTGTTGGGCTGCATGGCACCCTCCCGGTGACTCGAGTCCGCTCAGGGTAGTGGAGGGCGTATTCGCACGGGGTGTGAACGCAGTGCGCCTTTCCGTGGGTCGCGTGCGGTGCCGGCGGGTGGGCGGGGGCTGTTGACTGAACTGCCTCTTCGGGAGGCGACCGGGCCGCCGGCTCCCCCTCGTACAGTGCGGTGGCCCTTCGGCGCCGTTCGTCCTGCTGATCTGCCCGACACTCCGCGGCAGGACGAACGGCGCGCACCCTCCGGTCCGCAGCGGCCCACGCCGCCCGCCAATGCGCCCGGCCCCCGGCGCGCACACGCGCCAGGGGCCGGGTCGGGAGGGACGCAGACGTCACGCGCCCCGCAACACCGCTCCCGTGCGGTCGGACGCCAGCGCCACCGCCGCGTCCCGCGCGGACGACGCCTCGTCGACCGTCAGCGTGCGGTCCGCCGCGCGGAAGCGCAGCGCGTACGCGAGCGACTTGCGGCCGTCGCCGATCTGCTCGCCGGTGAAGACGTCGAACAGGCGGATGGACTCCAGCAGTTCGCCCGCGCCCTCGCGCAGCGCGGACTCGACGTCCGCCGCGGGCACGTCGTCGGCGACGACGAGCGCGACGTCCTGCGTGGCGACGGGGAACGTGGAGATCCGCGGCGCCTGGACCGCGCCGGTCGTCGCCCGCTCCAGCACGTCGAGCTCCAGCTCCGTCGCGCAGGTGCGGTCCGGCAGGTGCAGGGCCTTGACGACGCGCGGGTGGAGTTCGCCCGCGTGGCCGACGAGGGTCTCCTCGCCGTCGACCGTCGCGTACAGCGCGGCGCAGCGGCCCGGGTGCCACGGCGCGTGCCGGTCGGCGCGGACGGTGAGTTCGACGCCCGCCTCGCGGGCGACGAGCCGGCCGGCCTCGATCGCGTCGGCCCAGTCGGCCGGGCGGCCCTTGCCCCACCAGCCGTTCTGCTCGCGGGCGCCCGCGAGGACGACGGCGACGCGCCGCGGCTGGCGCGGCAGTGCGGCGTCGAGTCCGGCGATCTCCTCGTCGGTGGGGCGGCGGCCGACGGGGAGCCGTACCGCGGGACGCTCCTCGCCGGTGGGGCGGAAGACGAGACCGGTCTCGAAGAGCGCCAGGTCGTGGCTGCCGCGGCCGTCGTTGCGGCGCAGTGCGCCGAGGAGGCCGGGCAGCAGCGTGGTGCGCAGCGCCGGCTCCTCGTCGGAGAGCGGGTTGACGAGCTTGACGACCCGGCGGCGGGCGTCGTCCGCCTCCAGGCCGAGCTGGTCGAGGACCGGTTCGCCGATGAAGGGGTAGTTCGGCGCCTCGACGTAGCCCGCACCGGCCAGCGCGCGGCCGACCCGGCGGTGCAGCCGCTGGCGGGCGGTGAGCCCGCGGCCGGACGGCGGCGTGGGCAGCGTCGAGGGGAGGTTCTCGTAGCCCTCGAGCCGGATGACCTCTTCCGCGAGGTCGTTGGGCTCGGTGAGGTCGGGCCGCCACGAGGGGACGGTGACGACGAGCGCGTCCTGCCCGTACACGTCGCAGCCGACCTCCTGGAGGCGGCGCACCACGGTCTCGCGGCCGTAGGTGACGCCCGCGACGCGGTCGGGGTGGTCCGCGGGCATGGCGATCGTCCGCGGCGCGCTGGGCGCGACGACCTGGGTGACGCCGCCCTCGGCGGTGCCGCCGGCGAGGAGCACCAGCAGGTCGACGGTGCGCTGCGCGGCGGCGGCCGCGGCCTGCGGGTCGACGCCGCGCTCGAAGCGCTTGGACGCCTCGGAGGACAGCTTGTGGCGCCGCGCGGTGCGGGCGATCGCGACCGGGTCGAAGTGCGCGGCCTCGATGACGACCTCGGTGGTGGCGCCGGCGGTGTCGTCGTGGTCGGCGATCTCGGTGTTGGCGCCGCCCATGACGCCCGCGAGGCCGATGGGCCCGCGGTCGTCGGTGATGACGAGGTCCTCGGCGTCGAGCACGCGCTTGACGCCGTCGAGGGTGGTGAGCTTCTCGCCGGGCTCGGCGCGGCGCACCCCGATCGGCCCGTCGAGACGGGAGCGGTCGTAGGCGTGCAGCGGCTGGCCGAGTTCGAGCATCACGTAGTTGGTGATGTCGACGGCGAGGGAGATCGGGCGCATCCCGGCCTTCTGCAGCCGGCGCTTCAGCCAGATCGGGGAGCGTGCCTCGGGCTCGAGGCCGACGACGGTGCGCGCGGTGAAGCTGTCGCAGCCGATCGGGTCGGCGACCTTGACGCCGTAGCCGTACGAGTTGGGCCCGGGCACGTCGAGCAGCGCCGGGTCGCGCAGCGGCAGCCCGTAGGCGGTGGCCGCCTCGCGGGCGACGCCGCGCAGCGAGAGGGCGTAGCCGCGGTCGGGGGTGACGGCGATGTCGAGGACCTCGTCGACGAGCTGGAGGAGCTCGATCGCGTCGGTGCCGACCTCGTACTCGGGCGGGAGCACGATGATGCCGCCTCCCCCAGACTCCGTCCGGGGGGACCCCCAGCCGTCGTCGCCCATGCCGAGCTCGTCGCCGGAGCAGATCATGCCGTGGGACGTCTTGCCGTACGTCTTGCGGGCGGCGATCGCGAAGTCGCCGGGCAGCACGGCGCCCGGCAGGACCACGACGACCTTGTCGCCGACGGAGAAGTTGCGGGCGCCGCAGACGATCTCCTGCGGCTCGCCGGTGCCGTTGGCGTGACCGACGTCGACGGTGCAGAAGCGGATCGGCTTCTTGAACTCCGTCAGTTCCTCGATGGTCAGCACCTGGCCGACGACCAGGGGGCCCTTGAGCCCGGCGCCGAGCTGCTCGACGGTCTCGACCTCGAGGCCGGCGGCGATGAGTTTGGCCTGGACGTCACGGCCGGTCTCCGTCGCCGGCAGGTCGACGTACTCCCGCAGCCAAGAAAGCGGGACCCGCATCAGATCTCCATCCCGAACGGCCGGGTGAACCGGACGTCACCCTCGACCATGTCTCGCATGTCTTCGACGTTGTGGCGGAACATCAGCATCCGCTCGATGCCGAACCCGAAGGCGAATCCGCTGTACCTGGCGGGGTCGACGCCGCAGGCGGTGAGCACCTTCGGGTTGACCATCCCGCAGCCGCCGAGCTCGATCCAGCCCTCGCTGGAGCAGGTGCGGCAGGGCCGGTCCGGGTTGCCGACGGACTCGCCGCGGCAGACGTAGCAGACCATGTCCATCTCGGCGGACGGCTCGGTGAAGGGGAAGAAGTTGGGCCGCAGCCGGGTCTTCATGCCCTCGCCGAACAGCGCCTGGACCATGTGGTCGAGGGTGCCCTTGAGGTCGGCCATGGTCAGGCCCTCGTCGACGGCGAGCAGCTCGACCTGGTGGAAGACGGGGGTGTGCGTGGCGTCCAGCTCGTCGGTGCGGTACACCCGGCCGGGGCAGATCACGTAGACCGGCGGCTCGCGGTCGATGAGCGAGCGGATCTGCACGGGCGAGGTGTGGGTGCGCAGCACCACGCCGGAGTCCGCGCCGCCCTTCTCGTCCTGGACGAAGAAGGTGTCGTGCTCACCGCGCGCCGGGTGGTCGGGGCCGATGTTGAGCGCGTCGAAGTTGAACCACTCGGCCTCGACCTGGGGGCCCTCCGCGACCTCGTAGCCCATGGCCACGAAGACGTCCTCGATGCGCTCGGAGAGCGTGGTCAGCGGGTGGCGGGCACCGGCGGGGACGCGGTCGTGGGGCAGCGTGACGTCCACGGCCTCCTCGACGAGCACCCGGGCGTCGCGCTCGGCCTCGAGCTCGCTCTGGCGGGCGGCGAACGCCCTGCCGACCTCGGCGCGGGCCTGGCCGACGCGCTTGCCTGCCTCCGCCTTGGCCTGCGGCGGCAGTGCGCCGATCTCGCGGTTGGCGAGGGAGAGCGGCGAGCTGCCGGAGGTGTGCGCGGACTTCGCGTGCGCGAGCGCGTCGAGGGAGTCTGCGGCGGCGAAGGCGGCGAGCGCCTCGTCCCGCATGCGCTCGATCTCTTCCGGTTTCAGTGCCTCGACCTCAACCGGGTCGTACGACTTATTGGGTGCGGACATCTCTTCCCGTACTTCCGATGGTCTGGCTGGGGACCCCGCACGTCAGGGACGACCGAGGACGCAAAGGTGCCAAAAGTCGAGTCTAACGGGGTGTGGAGCGGCGAATGAGCCCGCGGGCCGCCCGGGCCCTCCCGCGGCGGCCCTGGAGGGACCGCTAGAGGAGATGTGCCGGGGTGCCGACGGGCAGCGTAAATCGGAACTCGGCGCCGCCGCCGGGTCCGCGGCCGACGGTGATCGTCCCGCCGTGCGCCTCGACGATGCCCTTGACGATGTACAGACCCAGGCCGGTGCCGCCGCGTTTGCTCCCCCGCCAGAAGCGGGTGAAGACTCGGCTCATCGACTCCTCCGGAATGCCCGGGCCCTCGTCGGTCACGGTGACGGCGGTGCCGGCACCGTTCTGCTCGGCTCCGCAGTGCGAGGGCGCTATGTCGATGGTGACAGTTCCCTCGCCGTGCCGCACCGCGTTTTCCAGCAGGTTGCCGAGCACCTGGTCGACCTTGTCGGGGTCGGCCCACAGCTCGGGCAGCGGCTCGCTGACCCGGACGCGGAACCGGTCGGGGGCCTGCCCGGCGGCCACGTGCGCGTCGACGTGGCGGCGTACGGCGGCGCCGAGGTCGACGGGCTGGCGGCGCACTTCGAGGCGGCCGGAGTCGATGCGGGAGATGTCGAGGAGCTCCGCGATGAGGCGGGTGACGCGGCCCGCGTCGGCGTCGACGGTCTCCAGCATCAGCCGCTTCTGGTCGTCGGTGAACCGTTCCCACTTGGCGAGGAGCGTGGCGGTGAAGCCCTTGACGGAGGTCAGGGGGGAGCGCAGTTCGTGGGCGACGGTGGCGATCAGCTCGGCGTTGCTGCGCTCGCTGCGGCGGCGGGCCTCGGTGCCGCGCAGGCTGACCACGAGCCGGCGCAGCGGTCCGGTGGGGACGTCGCGCACATAGCGGGCCGAGACGAGGACCTCGCGGCCGCCGGGGAGCAGCAGATTGCGCTCGGGCTGTCCGACGCGGGTGGCGAGCCCGCCGTACGGGTCGGTCAGGGCCCACCAGCGGCGGCCCTTGAGGTCTTCGAGCGGCAGTACGCGTTCCAGCGGAAGCCCGATGGCGTCGGTCCTGGCGACGGCGGTGATCCGGACGGCGGCCGCGTTGAAGCAGACGACGAGACCCCGCTCGTCGGCGATCACCAGTCCGTCGGGGAGGTCGTCGGGGTCGACCCAGGCCGCCTCGTGGCCCCACAGGGCCGCGTCCTGTGGCCCTGCCGGCCTGCTGGTCCCGACCGTCATCTCCCCGTACCCCACCTCTCCGCCGGCGCAGTGGGCCCCCGAGTCCGTCACCCTACTAGCTGAAAGTGACGTCGCCGACCCCCTGAGCGAGTGGTCCTCAGGTCGCGGGGGCGCCCTTGGCCCCGGCGCGCTGGGCGCGCGCAGAGGCGTAGAGACATACGGCGGCGGCGGTCGCCAGGTTCAGACTCTCCGCCTTTCCGTGGATGGGGACGCGCACGACGGCGTCGGCGAGCGCGCGGGTCTCCTCCGGGAGCCCCCACGCCTCGTTGCCGAAGATCCAGGCGGTGGGTCCGCCCATGGTGCCGGCGTCGAGTTCGTCGTCGAGGTCGTCCTCGCCCGCCCCGTCGGCGGCGAGCACGCGTACGCCCGCGTCGCGCAGTCCCTGGACGGCCTGCTCCACGGGTACGCCGACGGCGACCGGCAGATGGAAGTGGGAGCCGACGGACGCCCGCACGGACTTGGGGTTGTAGAGGTCGACGGAGGCGTCGGTGAGGACGACGGCGTCCGCGCCGGCGGCGTCGGCGCAGCGCAGCACTGTGCCGGCGTTCCCGGGGTCGCGTACGTGCGCGAGCACGGCGACGAGCCGGGGCCGGGCGGCGAGGATGTCCTCGAAGGGCGAGTCGAGGAACCGGCAGACGCCGACGAGCCCCTGCGGGGTGACGGTCTGGGAGACCTCGGCGAGCACGGAGTCAGCGGCGTGGTGGACGCGGGCTCCGGCGGCGCGGGCGGCGTCGACGATGTCCGCGTAGCGCTCCGCCGCCTCGACGGTGGTGAACAGCTCGACGAGCGTCGCCTCTCCGTGGGGCCCGCGATGGGCGACGGCCTCCCGCACGGCCTGCGGCCCCTCGGCGATGAACAGACGGTCCTTCCCCCGGAAGTTGCGCTTGGCGAGCCGCCGTGCGGCCATCACTCGGGGTGAGCGGGGGGAGATCAGCTCGGGGGTCGTCATGCGGCTCGACGGCTCTCTCTCACGGGGTGCGGTTGGGAAGTGTTTCGTTGCGGGCGGGCAGCGCGGGGCCTCGGCACCCGACCGTGAGCCTCGGCGAGTGCGTCCCGTGCGGGCGGCGACCGGGGGGCCTTCACGCCGCCCGTGAGCTTACGCGAGTGCCCCGAAGGGGCACCCGGGCTCGGCCTGGGGCCTTCTACGCCCGGCCGTGGCCTCGGCCAGCGCGTCGGTGCGTGCGGGTGCGGCCAGAGCCTTCTACGCCGGGCCGTGCGCCCCGGCGAGCGCGCCGGTGCGGGCGGGCTCGAGCCGGGGGCCCTCTGCGCCAGGCCGTGAGCCTCGGCGAGTGAGCCGAAGGGGCGCGCGGGTGTCGAAAGGGAGAACGCGCGGAGATCCCGAGGAACGAGGGATCGAGCACGATCGACCGTCGACACTCGCACAGAGCGCCCCGGAGGTGAACCGAGCCCTCAAAAAAGCGAGGGGCCGAGCACGATCGACCGTCGACACCCGCACAGCGCGCCCCGGAGGTGAACCGAGCCCTCAAAACAAACCGGACCCGCAGGCCGAGGCCTGCGGGTCCGGTCGGGCTCTGTGCGGGCGTCAGGCGGCCTTGGGGGCGTTGACGTCGCTCGGCAGCGCCTTCTGCGCGACCTCGACGAGCGCGGCGAACGCACCGGCGTCGTTCACGGCGAGCTCGGCCAGGATCTTGCGGTCCACCTCGACGTTGGCGGCCTTCAGACCCTGGATGAGGCGGTTGTACGTCATGCCGTTCTGGCGGGCAGCGGCGTTGATGCGCTGGATCCACAGCTGACGGAAGTCGCCCTTGCGCTTCTTGCGGTCGTTGTAGTTGTAGACCAGGGAGTGGGTGACCTGCTCCTTGGCCTTGCGGTACAGGCGCGACCGCTGACCGCGGTAACCGCTGGCCTGCTCCAGGATCGCCCGGCGCTTCTTGTGGGCGTTGACTGCCCGCTTGACGCGTGCCACTTTTTGACTCCTTGTAGCGGGGCCGTGGGTGTCTTCACACGACCCGAAAACGAATTGGTCCCGGTCTCGGCGTCCCGCCCCCGTCACCGGGGACGTGGGACGTCACTTACCGAGAAGCTTCTTGATCTTCTTGGCGTCGCCCGGAGCCATCTCCGCATTGCCGCTCAGGCGACGCGTCAGCGTGGACGGCTTGTGCTCGAGCAGGTGGCGCTTGCCGGCACGCTCCCGGAGCACCTTGCCGGAGCCGGTGATCTTGAAGCGCTTCTTGGAACCGCTGTGCGTCTTGTTCTTCGGCATCGCGCCGTATCTCCTCATCAGTGGCGCTCCCCCGGTGCGGGCACCGGACTGCGGGAGCGTCAGATCGTGGTTATGGGTTCCGGGGCGGACCGGGGCTGCCGCGTGGGCAGCCCGTCGGTCATGCCTCGGACGTTGTGTCGGTCGGGGCGGCGGCGTCGACGCCTTCGCCCTCTTCCTCGTGCGAGCCCTGGCGCTCGGCCTTGCGTGCGGCCTGGGCCTCACGCGCCTCGGCCATGGCCTCGGTCTTCTTCTTGTGGGGGCCGAGAACCATGATCATGTTCCGGCCGTCCTGCTTCGGGTTCGACTCGATGAAGCCGAGGTCCTCGACGTCCGACGCGAGGCGCTGCAGCAGACGGAAGCCAAGCTCGGGGCGGGACTGCTCACGACCACGGAACATGATCGTGATCTTGACCTTGTCGCCCTGCTTGAGGAACCGGACGACGTGACCCTTTTTGGTGTCGTAGTCGTGCGGGTCGATCTTCGGCCGGAGCTTCATCTCCTTGATGACCGTGTGCGCCTGGTTCTTGCGCGCCTCACGGGCCTTCATGGCCGACTCGTACTTGAACTTCCCGTAGTCCATGAGCTTGCACACGGGCGGACGGGCGTTCGCCGCCACCTCGACGAGGTCGAGGTCGTACTCCTGAGCAAGCTCAAGGGCCTTGGCAAGCGGAACAATCCCGACCTGCTCGCCGCTGGGACCGACAAGTCGCACTTCGGGAACGCGAATCCGGTCGTTGATGCGGGGCTCGGCGCTGATGGATCCTCCTAAGTAGCATCACGCGGATGTCTGGCAGACAGCCGCGCATACGTCTGTTTCAACAGACCAACCGCGCCGAGACGTCAAAAACGCCCCGGACGGGACACAGGCGGCAGCTCCATCAATACCGGAGCACCGCCGCGGTCGACCGCGGGGCGCACATCGGGCGACTCCATCGTCCGTACGGAACGATGGTGGCCGCCTGACCGGTGACCCGCCGTCCCGAGGGACGGCCAGGTGGGAGATCGGAGCCTCCACTTGTGGGCCGGACACGGACGTGTCCAGCCGGTCATCACACAAGGTTAGCAGCTCCCGGGGGCCGCGGCTAACCGGTGGCCGGGGCGGGGGCGCACGCGGCGGGGCATATCGTGTGCCTCATGAGTGACGCGACCTCCCCCGACGAAA
Source organism: Streptomyces sp. NPDC002835 (assembly GCF_053591995.1). Taxonomy (NCBI): domain Bacteria; kingdom Bacillati; phylum Actinomycetota; class Actinomycetes; order Kitasatosporales; family Streptomycetaceae; genus Streptomyces; species Streptomyces sp. NPDC002835. Next base: position 81,342 of record NZ_JBSFUW010000029.1, read on the forward strand.
CACCCGGATCACCCGAATCGCCCGACTTCGACGCCATGACGCGTGACATCGCCGAGGTCCCGGCCGTCGAGGTGATCGTCACGGTCGCGGTGAACCTGATGAGTGCGGCAGCGGTGAAGCTCGGCCTCACCGAGGACGCCGAGGATCACAAGGACCTGGACGAGGCCCGCAAGCTCGTCCACGCGCTGGCCGGCCTGCTGGACGCCAGCACGACGGAGATCAGCTCCTTCCACGCGGCGCCGCTGCGGGACGGTCTGAAGTCGCTGCAGCTCGCCTTCCGTGAGGCGTCGCTGGTGCCGGACGAGCCGGGTCAGGGCCCGGGCGAGAAGTACACCGGCCCGGTCTACGGCTGACCCGGCGCTATCCCGCTTCCTTTACGTAGAAGGGCTCGCCTGGTGCGGCGGCCCCGGCCGGCAGCAGTGCCAGGTCGAGGCCCCGTACCAGGCGGGCCCTCAGTACGTCGTCGGCCGCCAGCGCCTGCGCGACGCGCCGGCCGGCCTCCGCGGGCGCCGTGTCCGCGGCCAGGAGCAGCGCCAGCGTGCCGTCGGAGTCCCGCCCGGGGCCGAGGTGGGCGCGCAGCACCGCGGGCTCGGCGGCGAGCGCCGTACGCAGGGCCTCGGTGACCGCGGGGTCGGCGAGCGGGTCGGTGCTCGTGCGGCCCTCGGCGAGGGCGAGCAGGGCGGGGCCGCTCAGCTGGTACGGGACGGGCCCGGCCAGGTCGAGCACGAGAGTGTCGGCCTTTTCGTGGGCGGCCGCCTGGAGCGCCTGGTGCAGGGGCACGGCGACGGGGCGGGCCTCCGGGTCCCACCGGGCGAGCGACGCGATCGAGGTGAAGGCCGGCAGGGCGCGGCGGGAGCCGGCCGTGAGCGTCGGCACGGCCATGTCGCTGGTCTTCTCGCGGCGCAGGCCGGTCTCCGCGTCCTCCTCGACCTCGCCGAGCACGGCGACGACGGGGACCAGGAGCCGGGCGCCGCGCAGCGCGTCGAGCACCGGCTGTTCGGCGGTGCGGTCCGCGGACCAGGCGGCGAGAGCCGCCTCAAGGGCCGGGTCGGCGGTGCCGTCGTCGTCGGAGAAGCCGGGGTCTGGGATGTTCTTGAGCGCCACCCGACGAGCCTAGCGTCCTGCCGGTACGGCCCGGCGGCCGGTCGGGGGCGGCGGGTGCGGCCGGTCAGGAGCGGCGGGTGCGGCCGGTCAGGAGCGGCGGGTGCGGCCGCCGCGCCACAGGGCGACGGCCATGGCCAGCAGCAGGGCGCCGAAGCCGCCGGCGGCCGCGGCCAGCCAGCCGCCGACCCTGACGGCCTCGTCGGCCGGCGCGGGGCCGGGGCCGAAGTACTCCTTGCTGTAGCCCGCGGTGGCCGCCGTCAGGTCGCCGGGGCGCAGTTTCGCGCCCTCGGTGAGCGCAGCCGCCGGGTCGACCATGCCGTAGCCCTTGGAGTCGTCGCGGCCGCCCTCGGGGGCGTCGCGTGCGGTGTCCATCAGGAGCCGCTTGACCTGGGCGGGCGTCAGCTCGGGATGCGCGGAGCGGATGAGGGCGACCGCGCCGGACACGAAGGCCGCGGCGGCGCTGGTGCCCCAGCCCTCGTAGTAGCGGCGGTCGGGGTCGGCTATCACGATGTTGACGCCGGGCGCGCTGACGGTGGCGTACCACCGGCGGGTGGAGAACGCGGCGTGGGCGCCCCAGCGGTCGACGGCGGTCACCGCGATGACGCCCGGGTAGGCGGCGGGGTAGGAGACGTGGTCGCCCTTCTCGCCGCCGTTGCCGGCGGAGGCGACGACGACCGAGCCCTTGGAGAGGGCGTACTGGACGGCCGCGTCCTCGCCGGCCTCGGGGTGGGCGGACTCGCTGTCGTCGCCGAGCGAGAGGTTGATGACGTCGGCGCCCTGGTCGGCCGCCCAGCGGATGCCCTCGGCCAGGGCGGTGCCGCGGGTCTTGCGGGCCCGGTCGCGGGCCTTGTCGCTGCCTTCGAGGATGACGCGGACCGGCAGGATCTTCGCCTCGGGGGCGATGCCGAGCACGCCGGCGTCCCGGCCCGGGCCGTGGCCGTGACCGGCGACGATGCCGGCCATGGCGGTGCCGTGCCGGGCCCACGCGCGGTCGCCGCGCGTGGCGCCGAAGCCGATGAAGTCCTTGCCGGGCAGTACGGAACCGGCCAGGTCGGGATGCTCGTCGTCCACCCCCGTGTCGAGCACCGCGACGGTCACGCCCTCGCCCTTGGTCGTCTGCCACGCCTCGTCCGTGTGCATCGCCTCGAGGCTCCACTGCTGGGCCCGGATGGAGTCGGCGTGCGCGGGTGACGCGGGCAGCACGACGAAGGCGGTGGCGACCAGGCCGGCGACGAGGCGGCGGGCGTGAGGGCGTCTCATCGGGGGTTCTCCGTGGCGTGGTCGGAGGAGGCGGGGCGTGTGGCGCGGTCGCCCGCGTCCGTGGTGCCCCCGTCGTTCCCGCCGTCCTTGCCGCCGCGCTTCGGGCCGACGGCGCGGCGCAGGGCCTCCTGGATGCGCTCCGCGACACCGGCGGCCTCGTGGCCGAGCCCGGCCTGGGCGGGGTCGCTCGTCGCGCCCTTGGCCCGGGCCTCGTCGGCGGGCTGCGGGTCGCTCACGGCACGGCCGTCGGCGAAGCCGGAGACCGCGTAGACGACGACGGGTGCCTCGGTCACGATCTCGACCGTCCAGGAGGCGCGCTGGTCGCTGCCGAAGCCGGCGGCGACGGTGCCCTTCGCCGGGAAGGTGCGGGGCATCAGGTCGGTGCGCTCGCCGAGCGACTCGGTCGTGAACCGGTTGTGCAGCGCGAGCATCCCCCGCTGGTCCGCCTCGGTGAAGACGAGCCCGACGGTGGTGACGCTGCTGGCCGTCGCGTCGGTGTACGTGGCGCGCAGCACCCGGGTGCAGCCCACCGGCTCGAGCGCCTTGGTGAGCAGCGGGTCGAGCGCGGCCGCGCAGTCGCCGTCGGGCGCGACCGCGATCCGCGTCCACGCCCGGTCGGCGCCGCCCGGGCCGGCGTCGTCGCCGGTGAGCGTACGGGGGAACAGGGTGTCCACGGGGACGCTGTGCCAGGCGGCCCGCACCTGGGCGTAGGTGGCGCCCTCCGCGGTGTCGGCGCTCGAGTCGCCGGTCAGCCAGGTGCCGGTGACGGCGCCGCCGATCAGCCCGAGCCCGAGCACGACGGAGGCGATGGCCCCGACGGTCCGCGCGGGATGCCGCGCGGGGACGGGACGCAGCCGCGTCGTCATCTCGGCCGGCGTCTCCGGCGGGATCCACAGCTGCGCGGGCGGCCGCGGCGCGCCGGCCCGCGGCGTCATGTCGACGCTGCCGACGGGGCGCGGCGGCCGCGCCGGGGGCAGCGGCGGGGACGGGTGCCGGTCGCTGATGGGGCGCAGCCGGGTGGTGGTCTCGACATCGGGGATCTCGCCGTCACCACGGCCGGGCGGCGTGCCGCCCGCGGACCGACCGGAGTCCCCCGCCGCCCCTCCGTCCCGCGCCTGCGGCACGGCGGGGGGTCGCGCGGCCGCCTGGCCGGGCCGGGGGCCCGGAGCCGTCGGACGCTCTGTCGCGCCGGGCGCCTGGCCGGGTCGGAGGTCGCCCGCGCCCCCGGTACGCGGCGGGGCAGCCGGACGCTCGGCGGAGAACGCGGTGGCGCCGGGTCCGTGGGCCCCGGGTGCCTGGCCCGCACGTGACGGCCCCGCGCCGTCGGTGCGCGGCGGAGGCGGACCCGTCGGGCGTTGCGGCAGGGGCGGGGTCGAGGGGCGCCGGGGGGCGTTCTCCGGCGCGGGCGGGACGTCGGCGGCGGCGTCCGGGGGGAGGAGCGCGTCCGAGATGCGGGAGCGGGGCGGGGGCTGCGGGCCGGCAGGGCGCTGCGCCTCCGTGCTCATGCCACCCCCCGTTGCTCACACACACATACTGCCGACGGATCACCGTCCGGGGCAGGCCCGTTCATGACTTCGTGCCGTCACTCTAACGGGCACGGCCGACGACCTCGGCCACGCGCCTGCGGTCCGTGGGGATCTGCCCAGAACATCCCCTACCCCGGGGTAATCGGGTCTGGCAAGCTCTGCCCATGACTCCCCGTGCCGCTGATCGGGCCCGCTACGACAGGGCCACCGCCCACCTCGACGCGCCGCTCGCGATCGTCGATCTCGAGGCGTTCGACGCCAATGCCGCGGATCTGGTGCGCAGAGCGGGCGGCAAGCCGGTCCGGGTCGCCAGCAAGTCGGTGCGCTGCCGGGCTTTGCTGGAACGGGTGTTGGCGACGGACGGGTTCGCGGGGATCATGTCGTTCACCCTGGACGAGTCGATCTGGCTGGCGCGGGCCGGTTTCGTCGATGTGCTGCTGGCCTATCCGTCCGCCGACCGTGCGGGTTTCGCGGAGCTCGCGGGTGATCCCAAGCTCGCCGCCGCCGTGACGGTGATGGTCGACGACCCGGCGCAGCTGGAGCTCATCGACCGGGCCCGCGCGGGCGGCGCGGAGGAGATCAGGATCTGTCTCGAAATGGACACCGCGCTGCGTCTGCTCGGCGGCCGCGTCCGGGTCGGTGCGCGGCGCTCCCCGCTCCGGGAGCCCGCCCAACTCGCCGAGCTGGCCCGGTCCGTGGCGCGCCGGCCGGGTTTCCGGCTGGTGGGGCTGATGGCGTACGAGGGCCATGTCGCCGGGGTGGGCGACTCGGTCGCGGGGTCGCCGGTGCGTTCGCGGGCCGTGCGGCTGATGCAGCGTGCGGCCCGTAAGGAGCTGGCCGCGCGCCGGGCCGCGGTGGTACGGGCGGTGCGGGCCGTGGCGCCGGAGCTGGAGTTCGTGAACGGCGGCGGCACCGGAAGTGTGCAGCACACGGCCGCGGAGGACTCGGTCACCGAGATCGCGGCCGGGTCGGGCCTGTATGTGCCGCGGCTGTTCGACAACTACACGTCGTTCACGGGGCGCCCGGCCGCGCTGTTCGCCCAGCCCGTGGTGCGCCGCCCCGGCGTGGGCGCGGTGACGGTGCTCGGCGGCGGGTATCCCGCTTCCGGTGCGGCGGGCCGGGACCGGCTGCCGGTGCCGTATCTGCCGGAGGGGCTGCGCTACGACCCCCAGGAGGGGGCCGGTGAGGTGCAGACTCCGCTGCTGGGCGCTGCCGCCGACGATCTGCTGATCGGGGACAAGGTGTGGTTCCGCCATGCCAAGGCGGGCGAGCTGTGCGAACGCTTCGACACGCTGCACCTCGTCGAGGGCGACCGGGTGACGGGCACCGCGCCGACGTACCGGGGCGAGGGCCGCACCTTCCTGTGACGGCGGGTGTGCGGTACGGGCCGGTCAGCCGGGCCCGATGCTGCTGCCGACGCCCCCTCCGGTGGCGTCGCCGACCGGGCGTATTCCGGCCGCGATCCGGTCCATGACCTCGAGCCCGGGCGCCGAGGACGCCGCGTCGAAGGCGAAGCGGACGACCATCAGCGCTCCGGTGCCCGCGGGTGAGGGGAAGGCGATCGTCTGGACGTAGCCGCCGGGGCCCTCGCCGGTGACGACCCGCCAGCGCACCAGATAGCCGGCCTTGCCGGCGACGGCGAAGTTCTGCGACTTGAGGACCGTGTGGGAGCGGATGCCGCCGTGGGGGCGTCTGCCGAGCCGGTCCTCGCCGTACACGGCCTCCGCGGCCTTGGCGACGTCCTCCTCTGCGAGGGTCTTGGCCGTGGTGTCCGCCGACGGCACGTTCGCCGCCAGGGACGACACCCGGGCGTGCCGGCAGAGGGAGGAGCCGCCTCCCGGGCAGTCGTAGGTCTCGTCCGTGTAGATCGTCGCCCCCTCTTCGAGGGAACTGTCCGCCCGTACCCAGCCGTCCGGGATGGCGAGGGTGATGCCGTTGAGCTGGTCCTCGAGGACGGTGGCGTCCGCGGACGCGGTGGGCGACGGGTCGGCGCTGTTCTCCGGCTCCGCCGTGGCCTTGGTCGGCTCGGCGCTGGTGCTCGGGGCGGCCTCCGGGGCGGACCCGTCGTCGTCGCGGCCGAGGAGTACGGCGCCGCCGGCGACGGCGGCGACGAGCACCACGCCGGCGACGGCCAGCGCGATCAGCCGCCTGTTGCCGCGGTTTCCTCCGCCGGCGCCGGGCTGCCGCATCGGTACGGTGTGCGGCTGCGGAGGCCCGAACGACTGGCCGCCCTGCCCGTACGGCTGGACCGGCGCCTGCGCGCCGGCGGCGGCCTGGGCCGCGCGGGAGTGCGCGGTCCAGGCCGTGCCGTCCCACCAGCGTTCGGAGTGGGGCGCCTGGGGGTCCGGGTACCAGCCGGGAGGGGTCGTCATGCTCATCCCGTCACCTTATGGGCGGCGGAAGGCCGGCCTACAGAGGGGTCACGTACGCCCCGGAGATCCCGCCGTCGACCAGGAAGTCCGTCGCGTTGACGAACGACGAGTCGTCGCTGGCGAGAAAGGCCACGGCGGCGGCGATCTCGTCCGCCTCGGCGAAGCGCCCGGCCGGGATGTGCACCAGTCGGCGTGCGGCCCGCTCGGGGTCCTTGGCGAACAGCTCCTGGAGGAGCGGGGTGTTGACGGGCCCCGGGCAGAGCGCGTTGACGCGGATGCCCTCGCGGGCGAACTGGACGCCGAGTTCGCGGGACATGGCGAGCACGCCGCCCTTGGAGGCCGTGTAGGAGATCTGGGAGGTCGCGGCGCCCATGATCGCGACGAAGGACGCGGTGTTGATGATGGAGCCGCGGCCCTGGCGCTGCATGTAGGGGATGGCGGCCTTGCAGCAGAGGTAGACGGAGGTGAGGTTGACCTCCTGGACGCGCCGCCACGCGTCGATGCCGGTGGTGAGGATGGAGTCGTCGTCGGGGGGCGAGATGCCGGCGTTGTTGAAGGCGACGTCGACGCTGCCGTAGGTGTCGTACGCCGCCTTGAACAGGGCGTCGACCTGTTCGGAGTCGGTGACGTCGACGCGTACGAAGGTGCCGCCCACCTCGTCGGCCGCGGCCTTGCCCGCCGTCTCGTCGATGTCGCCGCAGACGACGTTCGCGCCCTCGGAGGCGAGCCGGCGCGCGGCTGCCAGGCCGATGCCGCTGCCGGCGCCGGTGATCACTGCGGTGCGGCCTTCGAGGCGGCGGCAGAGCGGGGTCTCGGTCATGGTGTCTCAGGCCTCCGTGCTGATGAATACGTTCTTTGTCTCGGTGAAAGCGGTGAGGGCGTCGGGGCCCAGTTCACGGCCCAGGCCGGACTGTTTGTAGCCGCCGAACGGGGTCCAGTAGCGGACGCTGGAGTGGGAGTTGACGGAGAGGTTGCCGGCCCGGACGGCGCTCGACACGCGCAGCGCGCGGCCGACGTCGCGGGTCCAGAGCGACCCGGACAGGCCGTACTCGGTGGCGTTCGCGAGCCGTACGGCGTCCTCCTCGTCCTCGAAGGGCAGGACCACGGCCACCGGTCCGAAGACCTCTTCGCAGGCGGCGGGGGCGTCGGGCGCGAGGTCGGTGAGCACGGTCGGCGGGAACCAGAAGCCCGGCCCGTCGGGCGCGCTGCCCCGGATCGCCTTCGCGTCGTCGGACACGTAGCCGCGCACCCGGTCCAGTTGGGCGCGGGAGATCAGCGGGCCCATCTGCGTCTTCTCGTCGGACGGGTCGCCGACGACGACCGATTCGACGGCGGGGGCGAGCAGATCGAGGAACCGGTCGTACACCGACGCCTGCACGAGGACGCGGGTGCGCGCGCAGCAGTCCTGGCCGCTGTTGTCGAGGAACGACATGGGGGTGGCGGCCGCGGCGGCGTCCAGGTCGCAGTCGGCGAAGACGATGTTGGGGCTCTTGCCGCCGAGTTCGAGGGTCACCCGCTTCACGCGGTCGGCGCACTTGGCCATGATGCTCTTGCCGACCCGGGTGGAGCCGGTGAAGACGATCTTCGCGACGCCCGGGTGCTCGACGAGCGCGTTCCCCGCCACGTCGCCGGCGCCGGGCAGCACCTGGAAGAGGTGCTCGGGCAGACCGGCCTCCAGGGCGAGTTCCGCGAGGCGCAGCGCTGTCAGGGGTGTGGTCTCGGCGGGCTTGAGGAGGACGGCGTTGCCGGCGGCGAGGGCGGGGGCGGTGCCCCAGGCGGCGATCGGCATGGGGAAGTTCCACGGCGCGATCACGCCGACGACGCCGAGCGGTTCGAGCAGGGTGATGTTCAGGCCGCCGGGCACCGGGATCTGACGGCCGTTCAGCCGTTCCACTCCCCCGGCCGCGTAGTCGAGCAGGTCGCGGACGTTGCCGGCCTCCCACCGGGCGTTGCCGATGGTGTGGCCGGCTTCGCGGACCTCCAGGCGGGCCAGTTCCTCGAGGTGGCCGTCGACGACGGCGGCGAAGCGGCGCAGCAGCCGTGCCCGGTCCGCGGGGGCGGCGGCGGCCCACTGCCGCTGGACCTTCGCGGCGCGGGTGACGGCGGCGTCCACCTCGGCCGGCGTGGTCGCGGGGACGGTGCGTACGACCTCTTCGGTCGCGGGGTCGAGTACGTCGTGGTGCGTGTACGCCAAGGGGTGCCTCACATGCGTTCGAAGGAGCGGCGAAGCTCCCAGTCGGTCACCGCGGAGTCGAAGGCGTCGAGTTCGACGCGCGCCATGTTGCGGTAGTGGGCGACGACCTCGTCGCCGAAGGCGGCCTTGGCGATCGGACTGGTCTCCCAGAGCTCGGCGGCCTCGCGCAGGGTGGTGGGGACGTGTTCGTAGTCGCCCGCGTAGGCGTTCCCGGTGCAGGCGTCCGGCAGTTCGAGGCGCTGCTCGATGCCGTGCAGCCCGGCGGCGACCAGGCCGGCGACGGCGAGGTGCGGGTTGACGTCGCCGCCGGGGAGCCGGTTCTCGAAGCGCATGGACCGCCCGTGGCCGACGACGCGGAGGGCGCAGGTGCGGTTGTCGACGCCCCAGGCGACGGCGGTGGGGGCGAAGGAACCGGGCCGGAAGCGCTTGTAGGAGTTGACGGTCGGCGCGTACAGCAGCGAGAAGTCGCGCAGTGCGGCGAGCTGGCCCGCGAGGAAGTGGCGCATCACGGGAGACATCCCGCCGGGGCCGTCGCCGGCCATGACGCCCCGGCCGTCGGCGTCCTGGAGGGAGAGGTGGATGTGGCAGGAGTTGCCCTCGCGCTCGTTGTACTTCGCCATGAAGGTCAGCGAGACGCCCTCCTGGGAGGCGATCTCCTTCGCACCGGTCTTGTAGACGGCGTGCTGGTCGCAGGTGACGAGGGCCTCGTCGTACTTGAAGACGATCTCGTGCTGGCCGGGGTTGCACTCCCCCTTCGCGGACTCGACGGTCAGGCCGGCGCCGGTCATCTCGTTGCGGATGCGGCGCAGCAGCGGCTCGATGCGGCCGGTGCCGAGGACGGAGTAGTCGATGTTGTACTGGTTGGCCGGGGTGAGACCCTGATAGCCGCTGTCCCAGGCCTGCTCGTAGGTGTCCTTGAAGACGATGAACTCGAGCTCGGTGCCGGCGTGCGCCGTGTATCCGTGCTCCGCGAGGCGCTCCAGCTGACGGCGGAGGATCTGGCGGGGGGCGGCGACGACGGGCGAGCCGTCGTTCCACGCCAGGTCGGCGACGACGAGCGCGGTGCCCTCGTTCCAGGGAATGCGGCGCAGCGTGGTGAGATCGGGGTGCATGGCGAAGTCGCCGTAGCCGCGTTCCCAGGAGGACATCTCGTATCCGTCGACCGTGTTCATCTCGGTGTCGACGGCGAGGAGATAGTTGCAGCCCTCGGTGCCGTGTTCGACGACCTCGTCGAGGAAGAAGGGGGCGGCGAACCGTTTGCCCTGGAGGCGTCCCTGCATGTCGGGGAAGGCCAGGACGACGGTGTCGATCTCGCCGCTCGCGACGAGGGCCCGCAGCTCGTCGAGGGCGAGCGGTGGTTGTCGGTCTGCCACGGGATTGTTCCTCCTTGGGTCAGCCGGGAGCCATAAGGTATTACTGGAGACCATTGCTTGGGAAGGGGAAACGGCGAGGTGACGAAGACAGAGCGGACGACGGACGGGCCGGCGGACCGGCTGACCCCCGTACTGCGCCCCGTGCGCGCGGGCAACGGCTTCGAGGAGGCGCTCGAACAGATCCTCCAGCTGCTGCGCCTCGGACTGGTCCCCGGCGGGGAGCGGCTGCCGGCGGAGCGGGAGCTGGCCGAGCGCATGGGCATCAGCCGGGTCACCCTCCGGGAGGTGCTCAAGGTTCTCACCGACCAGGGCCTGGTCGAGAGCAGGCGCGGCCGCTACGGCGGAACGTTCGTGCTGCACCGCCCCGACAGCCCCGGCGAAGCCGAGCTGCGGCGCCGGGTCGCGGGCGTGGACGTCGAGGACACGCTGCGCTTCCGCGAGGTGCTGGAGGTGGGCGCGGCCGGGCTGTGCGCCGCGCACGGCCTGACGAACGAAGGGGCCGGGCAGTTGCGGACCGCGCTGACCGCGACGCACGACGCCCCGCTGCCGGAGTACCGCAGACAGGACACACTGCTCCATCTGACGCTGGCCGAACTGTCCGGCTCCGCCTCGCTCACCGCCCAGTACGCGGCCGTGCGGGCCACCCTGAACGACCTGCTCGACTGCATCCCGCTGCTGGTGCGGAACCTGGAGCACTCGCAGCACCAGCACACGGCCCTGGTCGAGGCGGTGCTGGACGGCGACCCGGACGCGGCGCGCGAGGTGATGCGCGAGCACTGCGAGGGGACGGCGGCGCTGCTGCGGGGGTTCCTGCCCTGACGGGCAGGGCTACGCGGAGCCTGGCCGGCGGCGATCCGTAACACCGGCTTTACGCACAGGGCTTGCGCTGCCGCCGCCCGGCCGCAAAGGTGTCCGCACAAACCTTTGACCTGAGCCAGGAGCGACCATGGCCGACGGCACCACATCGCGCATCCCGTCCCCCGCTCCCCCGTCGTCCGGGCCCGACGGGCCCGAAGGGGACGCCTATCTGAAACGGCGCACCCTGCGCAGGGGCAGCGCCGGCTGGCTGCTGCTGACCGGCCTCGGCGTCGCGTACGTCGTCTCCGGCGACTTCTCCGGCTGGAACATCGGACTCTCCAAGGGCGGCTTCGGCGGACTCGCCGTCGCCACCCTGCTGATGGGCGCGATGTACGCCTGTCTGGTCTTCGCACTCGCCGAACTGTCCGCGATCCTGCCCACCGCGGGCGGCGGCTACGGATTCGCCCGCCGCGCTCTCGGCCCCTGGGGCGGCTTCCTCACCGGCACCGCCATCCTCATCGAGTACATCCTCGCCCCCGCCGCGATCTCCATCTTCATCGGCGACTACGTCGAATCCCTGGGCCTGTTCGGGCTGGAGTCGGGCTGGCCGGTCTATCTGGCCTGCTTCACGGTCTTCATCGGCATCCACCTCTGGGGCGTCGGCGAGGCGCTGCGCTTCAGCCTGGTGGTCACCGCGATCGCGGTCGCGGCGCTGCTGATCTTCGCGGTGGGCGCGTTCACCGAGTTCAACGGCGGCGGACTCGACGACATCCCCGTCGACGCGGAGGCGTTCGGCTCGAACTCCTGGCTGCCGTTCGGTCTGCTGGGCATCTGGGCCGCGTTCCCCTTCGGCATGTGGTTCTTCCTCGGCGTCGAAGGCGTGCCGCTCGCGGCCGAGGAGGCGAAGGACCCGGTGCGCTCCATGCCGAAGGCCCTGTCGATCTCCATGGGCATCCTGGTGCTGCTCGCGCTGCTGACCTTCTTCGCGGCGAGCGGCGCCCGCGGTTCCGCCGCGATCCAGGAGGCCGGCAACCCGCTGGTGGTCGCCCTCCAGGGCGACGGCGACCCGACCGCGCTGAGCCGCTTCGTCAACTACGCGGGCCTCGCCGGTCTCGTCGCCTCGTTCTTCTCCCTGATCTACGCGGGCTCCCGGCAGCTCTTCGCGCTCTCCCGCGCCGGGTACCTGCCGCGCTTCCTGTCCCTGACCAGCCGCCGCAAGTCCCCCTACCTCGGGCTGCTGATCCCCGGCGCGATCGGCTTCGCGCTGGCGGCGGGCACCGGGAACGGCGCGCGGATGCTGAACATCGCCGTCTTCGGCGCCACGATCAGCTACGCGCTGATGGCCCTGTCGCACATCGTCCTGCGTCGCCGCGAGCCGGAGCTGCCGCGCCCGTACCGCACGCCGGGCGGTGTCGCCACCTCGTCGGTCGCCTTCGTGCTGGCGCTGTCGGCGCTGGTGGCCACGTTCCTCGTGGACAAGGACGCGGCGTTCATGGCGCTCGGCGTGTACGCCGTGGCGCTCGCCTACTTCGCCTTCTACAGCCGCCACCATCTGGTGGCACGGGCACCCGAGGAGGAGTTCGCGGCGCTGGCGGCCGCGGAGGCCGAGCTGGACCGTAGGTAGACCGGACGGATACGGAGGTGTGGTGGCCGTGTCGCAGCCACTGATCGGGATCAGTACGTACTGGGAGGCCGCCGCGCGGTGGGGCGTGTGGGAGCTGCCCGCCGCGCTGCTGCCGGCCGGATATCCGCGCCTCGTCCAGCGCGCGGGCGGCCTCGCGGCGATGCTCCCGCCGGCCGAGCCGTCCCTCGCCGAGTCCGTGGTGGCCCGCCTCGACGGCGTCGTCGTCGCGGGCGGCCCGGACGTGGCGCCGGAGCGGTACGGCGCGGACCGCGATCCCCGCACGGGGCCGCCGGCGCCCGAACGGGACGCCTGGGAACTGGCCCTGATCCACGCGGCCCTCGCGTCCGGGACGCCGCTGCTCGGCATCTGCCGCGGCATGCAACTGCTGAACGTCGCGCTCGGCGGGACGCTGGTCCAGCACCTCGACGGCCACACCGAGAGCGTCGGCGTCTTCGGCACCCACACGGTGAAGCCGGTGCCGGGCACGCTGTACGCCTCCCTGGTCCCGGAGACGTCCGCCGTCCCGACCTACCACCACCAGTCCGTGGACCGCCTGGGAACCGGCCTCGTCCCGAGCGCGCACGCGGAGGAGGACGGCACGGTGGAGGCGGTCGAGCGGGTGGGGACTGCGGGGTGGGTCCTGGGCGTGCAGTGGCACCCGGAGATGGGAAGGGACGAGCGGGTGATGGGTGGTCTGATCCGGGCGGCGGGGGGCGCGTAGCGCTGCGGGGGCGGAGCTGGGCAACTTCAGCCCGGCCGGCGATTGAGGCCACCGCCCGGAGGGCGGCACGGGGTCCGGGGCCTGCCCCGGTTCGGGAAGGGGCGGGCAGGGGAAAAAGCCCGCCGCCCCCGCCACGCGCCACCCCCTACCCCCGCGTCAGCCCCAGCAGGTCCCGCGCCGGCCCCGTCGGCCGTTGCGCGTGCGGCCAGACCGCCCGGAGGTCGCGTTCGAGGGCCACGCCCTCGACCGGGACCCGCGTCAGGCGGCGGGAGGCGAGTTCCTCCGTCACCGCGAGCTCGCTCAGGACCGCCGGCCCCGCCCCGCTGACGGCCGCCGCCTTCACCGCCGTCGTGGAGGCGAGCTCCATCAGCGGCGCGGAGAGCCCCCCGTACCGGGACAGCCCGGAGTCGAGCACCTGCCGGGTGCCGGAGCCCCGTTCGCGCAGGACGAGGGGCGTGCGGGCGAGTTCCTCGGGGGTCAGGGGGGCCCGGCGCCGCCGGGCCCACGGGTGGCCGGGGGCCACGACGACGAACAGCCGGTCGTGGCCGATGATCGTGCCGTCGAGGCCCTCCGGGACGGCGAGGCCCTCGACGAAGCCGAGGTCGGCCTCGCCGGACAGCAGCCGCTGCGCGACCGCCGACGAGTTGCCCGCAATCAGCGAGACCGCCGTGTCGGGCCGGTCGGCGCGGAGCGCGATGAGCCAGCCGGGCAGCAGGTACTCGGCGATCGTCATGCTCGCCGCGACCCGCAGCCGCGAGTCGCGCCGCCCCCGCAGCGCCTGCGCGCCCGCGTCGAACGCCTCGGCCGCCTCCACGATCCGCCGGGCCCAGTCGGTGACCAGCGCGCCGGCCTCGGTCAGTTGCGAGCCGCGCGGGGAGCGGTCGACGAGGGCGACGCCGAGCTGGCGTTCCATCGAGCGGACGCGGCTGCTCGCGGCGGGCTGGGTGATGCCGATCTCGCGGGCGGCCCGGCCGAGGCTCCCGTGCCGGGCCACCGCGAGCAGCAGTTCCAGCGCCCCCAGGTCGGGCACCCGGTGGTTCAGCGGCACACGCGGCTCGTCGCTCATAAGACCAGCTTATGAGGCGATAGCAACAAGGTCCCTGGTGGGGCCGGGTCGCCTCGGCGAACGTGAGGTCATGGTCACCGCCGTACAGCCCCACCCCCTCGCTCCACCGCCGGTCGGGGCCGCCGCCGACACGCCCCGTGTGCGCTCGCTCCGGCAGCTCGGCCCGAACTGGTACGCCGCCGTCATGGGGACGGCGATCGTCGCGAGCGCCGGGGTCGCGCTGCCGGTGGACGTCCCCGGCCTGCGGGCGGCGTGCACCGGTGTCTGGGCGCTGTCCGCCGTACTGCTGGCCGTGGTGTCCACCGCCCGGGCCGCGCACTGGGTACGCCACCGGGACCGGGCCCGGGCCGATCTCCTCGATCCCGCCGTGGCCCCGTTCTACGGCTGCCTGTCGATGGCGCTGCCGGCCGTCGGCGCCGGCACGCTCACCCTCGGCGGTGACGTGGTGGGCGAGGGCGCGGCCACCGCGGCCGGGTTCGTCCTGTTCGGGGCCGGGACGCTGCTCGGGCTGGTGATCGCCGTCGCCGTGCCGTATCTGATGATCGCGCGCCACCGGATCACGCCGGGCAGCGCGTCACCGGTGTGGCTGCTGCCGGTCGTCGCGCCGATGGTCTCGGCCTCGACGGGGCCGCTGCTGGTGCCGCGCCTGCCGCCCGGGCAGTGGCGCGAGGCGATGCTGCTGGCGTGCTGCTCCATGTTCGGCCTGAGCCTGCTGGCGACGCTGCTCGTCCTGCCCATGGTGTTCGCGCGGCTGGTGCACCACGGCCCGCTGCCGCTCGCCCTGACCCCGGCGCTGTTCCTCGTCCTCGGCCCGCTCGGCCAGTCGACGACCGCCGCGGACAAACTGGCGGACGCCGCGCCGGCCGCGGTCGACCCGGCGTACGCGTCCGGGCTCGGCGTCCTGGCCGTCGCGTACGGCGTGCCGGTGACGGGGTTCGCCCTGCTGTGGCTGGCGCTGGCGGCGGCGATGGTGCTGCGCGCCGCCCGGCACGGTATGCCGTTCACGATGGGCTGGTGGGCGTTCACGTTCCCGGTCGGCACCTGTGTGACCGGCTCGGCGGCGCTCGCGGAGCGTACGGGACTGGTGGCGTACGCATGGCTGTCCGTCGCGCTCTACGCGTTCCTCGTCACGGCGTGGGCGGTCGCCGGGGCGCTCACCGTACGCGGTCTGCTGCGCCGGGAACTGCTCGCCGTGCCGCGGCCAGGGCCGCGCCGAGCACCGCGGGAGCCCGGACCAGGGACGGCCCGTACCAGGTGAGATACCGCCCGTCGACCAGCGCGGCGGGCAGGCCGGGGAAGGCCTCAGGGCCGTCGTCGGCGGTGAAGCGGTACGGCTCGTCGGGCAGGACGACGGCCCGGGCGCCGCTCGCCCGCAGCTCGTCCAGCGGGATACGCGGGTAGCGCTCGGCGTGCCCGGCGTACACGTTGTCGACGCCGAGCCGGGCGAGCACCTCGCCGGCGAAGGTGTCGCGGCCGAGCACCATCCACGGCCGGCGCCACACGGGCACCACGGCCCGCAGCGGCGGCAGCGGTTCGACGGCCGCCCACGCCTCCTCGGCCTCGTCCAGCCAGCGGGGGCGGGCGAGCGAGCAGCCGGTCACGAGCACCCGCTGCAGTTCGCGGAAGGCCTGGTCGAGGCCCCGTATCTCGGTGACGAGGACCTCGGTGCCCGCGTCGCGCAGCGCGGCGAGGTCGGGCGCGCGGTTCTCCTCCTCGTTGGCGATCACCAGATCGGGCCGCAGGCGCAGCACCGCTGCCACGTCCGGGTTCTTGGTGCCGCCGATCCGGGCGGCGTCGAGGTCCGGCGGATGGCTGCACCAGTCGGTGACGCCGACGAGGAGGCCGGGCGCGGTGACGGCGATCGCCTCGGTCAGCGAGGGCACCAGGGAGACGACGCGCACCGGGGCCGCCTCAGCCGCGCGGATCGCTGGTCGTTGCGATGTACTCGGATACGGCGACGACGAGGATGCGGGTGTCGGGGGTGGTGGCCCGCCAGCGGTGCCGTACACCGCCGGAGAGGAACAACGCGTCACCGGGGCCCAGCCGGTAGGCCCGCCCCTCGGCCTCCACCTCGACGGCGCCGTCCGCGACGTACAGCAGCTCGTCGTTGCGGTGCTCGAACTCGCGGGCGGTCTCCTGCTCCCCGGTGAACTCCAGGGCGTTCAGCTGGTGCCGTCCCCGGACCAGGGCGCGGATGCCGTCGGCGGGCCCGGAGGTGCGGGCGTCGTCGCCGGCGCGTACGAGGTCGACGGTGCGTCCCGCGTCGGAGGCGGCGAGGAGCCGCTGCGCGGTGGTGTCGAGGGCGTCGGCGACCCGCTGGAGGGAACGCGTGCTGGGCCGGGCCCGCTCGTTCTCGATCTGGCTGAGGAAGGGCACGGAGAGTCCGCTGCGGGCGGCGACGGCGGCCAGGGTGAGGCCGAGGTTCCTGCGGCGCTTGCGCACGGCCGCGCCCACCCGGAGAGGTTCTTCTCTCTCCTTGGTGTCCTTCACGTCCTTGGTGTCCATGGGCCGGGCTCCCCTCCCCTGGGTCCTGTCTCACCTTACGCATCATCGGCCCACCCGTACTCGACAAGCGCCTGAGCAAAGGCCTGTGAGGGCCCGGACCCGGCGCGGACGGGCGCCGGAAAGGGGTGGATCCCGCCATGTCGGCGGGATCCACCCCTTCGCGTGAGGGCCCGGCAGTGCCCGGGGCGGCTATCGCGGTGCGATCTCGTCCGCGATGCCCGGATTTCGCTCCATCCAGGCCTGCACGACCTCTTCCTCGTGTCCCGTGCCGTGCTTCTGGATCTCGTTCTCCGGGCCGGCGAGCTGCTCCTCGCTCAGCTCGAAGTCCTTGAACCACTTCGTGAGCTGCGGATACTGCTCCGGGAAGTCCTTGGACGCGACGGTGTAGCGGTGCCTTCCACGCCGATCGCGATGACGTGGCCGTGGGCGGTCAGGAAGGCCAGGGCCGCGGCGTGTCCGGCAACGGTGGTTGCGAACTCGGCGTCGGCGAGGTGGCCGCCGTTGTCACTGGCGACCGCGACGTGGAGGGTGTCGGCGTGGGAGTCGACCCCGCCGTACACGTCCTGGTCCGCCGTGTCTGGTGCCGCCGCTGATGTCATGCTGACGGTGCCCCTTCCCAGCTGGAGGTGGGCACCGGCCGGGTGGCGCAGACAGGACATTGAAGGGGCTTCCAGACCAAGCTCCTATCAGGTCATGTTCCGCCCGGCCGGAGCCATGAGAACAGGTCCCGGCGACCGGACAGAACAACGGGAAGACAACCCAGCAGGGCGTCAGTCAGTGGCTGGGCCACGATCACCGGAACCTGAGTATCAGCATCAATGTCAGTGGCGTGCGGCATCATCGTGCCCGTGACCCGACGCCTGATGCTCCTCGACACCGCTTCCCTGTACTTCCGGGCCTATTACGGGGTCCCCGACTCGGTCCGGGCCCCCGACGGCACCCCGGTCAACGCGGTGCGGGGCTTCCTCGACTTCGTCGCGCGGCTGGTCCAGGACCACCGGCCGGACGACCTGGTCGCCTGCTGGGACAACGACTGGCGCCCCCAGTGGCGCGTCGACCTCATCCCGTCGTACAAGGCCCACCGCGTCGCGGAGGAGCACGACCTCGGGCCGGACGAGGAGGTCGTCCCCGACACCCTCACGCCGCAGGTCCCGCTGATCGAGGCGGCGCTGGCGGCGGTCGGCATCGCCCGCGTCGGCGCCGACGGGTACGAGGCGGACGACATCATCGGCACGCTCACCGCCCGCGCGAGCGGCCCGGTGGACATCGTCACCGGCGACCGCGACCTGTTCCAGCTGGTCGACGACGCGCGTGAGCGGCGCGTGCTGTACCCGCTCAAGGGCGTCGGCACCCTCCAGACCACGGACGAGGCGTGGCTGCGCGACCGGTACGGGGTGGACGGGCCGGGCTACGTCGACCTGGCGCTGCTCCGCGGCGACCCGAGCGACGGGCTGCCCGGCGTGCCCGGCATCGGTGAGAAGACCGCGGCGAAGCTGCTCGACACGTACGGCGACCTGGACGGGATCATGGCCGCGGTCGGCGACCGCACCTCGAAGCTGACGCCCGCGCAGCGCCGGCGGCTGGACGAGGCCCGGGGCTATGTCGCCGTCGCGCCGAAGGTGGTCCGGGTCGCCACGGACGTCGTACTGCCCGACTTCGACCCGGCGCTGCCCGCCGCACCGCGCGACCCGGTCGCCCTCGGCGAACTGGCGGAACGGTGGGGGCTGGGCGGGGCGGTGGTGCGGCTGCTGAACGCACTGAAGCGCTGAGGCGCCGCACCCGGGCGCGAGGATGTTAACTTAGGTAAGCCTAAGCAACTGACTTCGTCCATTCGTCCTGGGGAGCGCCACCGTGGCAGACCGAGCGGAACGACCGGCCCGCACGTCACCGAAGGTCCACGAGGCCGAGGTGGTGCGCACGGAGCGGCTCACGCCGCACATGGTGCGGGTGGTGCTCGGGGGCGAGGGGCTGGCCGCGTTCGAACTCGGCGGCTACACCGACCACTACGTCAAGCTGGTCTTCCCGGCCGAGGGCGTCACCTATCCGGAGCCGTTCGACATGGACCGGATCCGCGAGGAGCTGCCGCGCGACAAGTGGCCCGCGAACCGGACGTACACGGTGCGGCACTGGGACGCCGCGCACCGCGAGCTGACGATCGACTTCGTCGTCCACGGCGACGAGGGCCTCGCCGGCCCGTGGGCGGCCCGGGCCCGCGTCGGCGACACGATCCGCCTCCTCGGCCCCGGCGGCGGCTACGCCCCGGCCCCGGACGCGGACTGGCACCTCCTCGCCGGCGACGAGAGCGCGCTGCCGGCGATCGCCGCGGCGATGGAGCACATGCCGCCGGGCGCGGTCGTCCACGCCTTCGTCGAGGTCGACGGCCCCGACGACGAGCAGAAGGCCGTCACCCCGGACGGCACGGAGATCACCTGGCTCCACCGCGGCGCCCGCCCGCCCGGCGAGGCCCTCGTCGAGGCGGTTTCGGCGCTGGACTTCCCGGCGGGCAGGGTCTGCGCGTTCGTCCACGGCGAGGCGGCCTGCGTGAAGGACCTCCGCCGCTTGCTGCGGGTGGAACGCCGGGTCCCCAAGGAGCACCTGTCGATCTCTGGCTACTGGCGCCAGGGCAAGACGGACGAGGCGTGGCGCGCGGTGAAGCGCGAGTGGAACGAGCAGATCGAGCGGGAGCAGGAGGAACGGGGGGCGTAGCGCCTGGGGCGGGCTGTTCCCCCACCCGCCCCTTCCCGAACCGGGCTCCGCCCGGACCCGTACCGCGCTTCGCGCGGTGCCTCAAACGCCGGCCGGGCTGACTGTGTCAGCCTCGCCGGCGTTTGAGGCGCGGGGGTCCGGGGGCGGAGCCCCCGGTTACGGGAAGGTGGGG
>NZ_JBSFUW010000030.1:0-98837 GCF_053591995.1 Streptomyces sp. NPDC002835
GGACGACAACACCAAGCCCGTATCAGCCACTACAAGCGACGAGGCCACACACCACCAGAAACTGCCCCACCGTCACGCAAAAGACCGTTGCAGTATTAGGCGCTGTTTCTCGGATCACGTGCGGAGCCAGATCGCGAGGGCTGCGAGTGTGACGGTGCCGAGGTGGATGTAGGCACGCTTCTCGTAGCGCGTGGCGACGGCGCGGAAGCCTCTGAGGCGGTTGATGGTGCGTTCGACGGTGTTCCGCTCCTTGTAGAGGTCGGCGTCGTGGTTGAGGGGCCGACCACCGCTGGCGCCCTTCCTCTTCCGGTTGGCGGCCTGGTCCTCCTTCTCCGGGATGACCGCCTTGATTCGGCGTTTACGCAGGTGGGCATGGTTGCCGTGGGACGAGTAGGCCTTGTCCCCGGCGACCGCGTCCGGCCGGGTGCGGGGGCGGCCGACGGGTCCGCGCACCCGCACCTTCTTCAGGACGGGGTTGAATGGCGGCTGTCCGCTGCCTGGCCCGCGGTCAGCTTGAACGCCAACGGGCGGCATGAACTGTTCCGGGTTTGATCGAGACTCTAGGTCGTGACTGTGACCGGTGATCCCACACATCAATGGTGCATACGTTCGGCTGAGTGCACCGCCGCAAGCGGCGGCGCGTTCGGTGCGGGGGCGGCGGGGGTTATTCGGCCGTGGCGAGGATGCCGGCCAGTGCCGCGACGGCCTGTTCGGCGTCAGGGCCTTCGGCACGCACGGTCACGGTACTTCCGGCGGTGGCGCCCAGGCCCATCACCGCCAGGACGCCTGTCGGGTTGACGGTCCGGCCGGAGTATTCGAGCTGCACGGTACTGGTGAATCCGGCTGCGGCGCGGGCGAGCTGGCCTGCCGGGCGGGCGTGCAGGTTGGCGGGCAGGACGACGCCGGTTTCGTGGCTGGCCGTGGCCGTGGCGTTGGAGTCAGAGCTTGTGGACATTGCGAGCCTCCTTGGCGGCGTCGGCGACGGTCTTGAGGTCGGCGCCGGATGCGGCGGTGACGACGGCTGCGACGGCTCCTTCGACGAAGGGCGCGTCGACGAGGGTGACGTCGGGGCGGGGGTGGTCTTCCAGGACGGTGCGGGCGGTCAGGACGGAGCTGCCGAGGTCGGGAAGGACGACGACGCCGCCCCCGCGGTCGGCGTCCTTGATCGCGTTGAGAACCAGGTCATAGCTGGTGCCGATCCGGCCGTCGTCGGTTCCTCCGGCGGTGGCGAGGGGGACGTCCTCCGAGCCGATCTGCTCCACCAGCACGCGAAGGCCCGAGGCGAGCTCGGCGCTGTGGGACACAAGGACGATGCCAACAGGTGCGTTCATGAACGGCTACGTTAAATCTCGGAACGCTGTTCATCAATACTGAACTCAGGGAAATTTTTCGACGCCCGCCTGCCCACCGCGCCCCGGCGGAGCAATCACCTCTCCTGCCGTTGACCGTCCGGCAAGGCGGCTGGTGCCATCGCGACCGCCGGCCCCGCCGAGTGCCTGCCGACCGAACCGGGACACCCGAGGCCCGCGGCGACCGCGCCGGAGACCGCCCGCAATCAGCCCCGCGATCAGCAAATTACTTGGCAGGTCGCCCCATCCGTCGACTCAATGCCATCCACACGAAGGCGGCGACCACCGCCACACCCCTCACCCGCGATGCCGACGCCGATGCCGCAGCAGCCTCCCACCGTCCGCCGTTCGGAGCGGGTTGCAGAACCCCTTGACAGGCGCGGAACACGGACTTAATTTCTCGGAACACCGTTCATCCATGATGAACCACTTTCCCGGATGCCGCTGGCTTTCCGGTTTCCAATGAGCCGGCCGCCAGGTTGCCCGACCCTGACCACCTGGCGGCCCCCTCCCTTCACAGCCCGCTCATGCGGAGGAGGTGAGCGCCCCGTGCAATGTGGCATGGGCGCCCAACTATGGAAGAGAACACGTACCCTCAGAAACTTCTCGCCGAGATGCTGGGCACCGCCGTACTGGTGTTCATCGGCGTCGGTTCGGTCCCCGCGACGCTCATCGTCGGCGGCGATGCCCCGTTCACCATGGCGCAGCTGGGAATGATCTCGCTCGCGTTCGCCACCGCGGTCATCGCGATGGTCTACTCGATCGGCCATATCTCCGGCTGCCAGATCAACCCGGCCATCACGTTGGCCCTCGCCGCCACAAAGAAGATGCCCTGGCGGGACGTCCCCGGCTACATCGCGGCCCAGGTGGCCGGAGCGGTGCTGGGCGCGCTCGCGATCGTGGGGGTCCTGGGGAAGAAGGCAGTCGACGTCGGCCTCGGTATCGCCGCCTACGGCACGGGTGTCGGCGCCGGGCAGGCCTTCTTCGCCGAAGCGGTCGGCACGTTCCTCCTCGCGTTCATCGTGTTCGGCGCCATCGACCGGCGCGCGCCCGGCGGCTTCGCGGGCCTGGCCATCGGCCTCGGCGTCTTCGCGATCATCATCCCGGTGGCGCCGGCTACCGCGGCGTCCATCAACCCCGCCAGGACACTCGGCCCCATGATCACGGGAGAGCTGTTCGGGGGCACGGTCCACTGGGACCAGCTGCCGGTCTACTTGGCCGCCGAGGTCATCGGCGCCGTCGTCGCCGGTTTCCTCTACGTCGCCCTCAACGCCCGCCGCAAGGCAGTCGCCGCAACCCCCGCCGAGAGCCCGGCGGCCCAGCCCGCCACGGCCGAAGGAGCCCTGTCATGAAGAAGCTCATCAACGCTCCCGAAGCGGTCCTCACCGACGCCCTGTCCGGTATCGCCGCCGCCCACCCGGGGCTGAACGTCGACACGGAGAACAAGGTGATCACCCGCGCGGGCGGCACCCGAGCGGGCAAGGTGGCCCTGCTGTCCGGGGGTGGTTCCGGGCACGAGCCGCTGCACGGCGGTTTCGTGGGAGCGGGCATGCTGGACGCGGCCTGCCCCGGCGAGGTGTTCACCTCGCCCGTCCCCGGCCAGATGCTCACCGCGGCCCAGGCCGTCGACGGCGGCGCGGGCGTGGTGTTCATCGTGAAGAACTACACCGGTGACGTCCTCAACTTCCAGATGGCCGCCGAACTCGCCGCCGAGGAAGGCCTCAGTGTGGAGACCGTCCTGGTCGACGATGACGTCGCCGTCCAGGACTCCACCTACACCGCCGGCCGCCGCGGCACCGGAGCCACCGTCTTCGTCGAGAAGATCGCCGGGGCCCTCGCCGAGCAGGACGCCGACCTCGACGCCGTCGCCGAGATGGCCAAGCGGGTCAACGCCTCCTCCCGGTCTTTCGCCGTGGCCCTGACCGCCTGTACCACGCCTGCCTCCGGCAAGCCCGGCTTCGACCTGCCCGAGGACGAGATGGAGGTCGGCGTCGGCATCCACGGCGAGCCCGGCCGCCGCAGGGAGAAGCTGCGCCCCGCCAAGGAGATCGTGGCCACGGCCCTGGACGCCATCCTCGACGACCAGCCGCTGGCCGCCGGGGACGACACCATCGTCATGGTCAACGGCCTGGGCGGCACCCCGCTCATCGAGCTGTACGTGGTGTTCAACGAGGTGGCACGGGTGCTCGCCGCGAAGAACGTAACCGTCGCCCGCAGCCTGGTGGGCAACTACGTGACCAGCCTGGACATGGCGGGCGTCTCCATCACGGTGTGCAAGGCCGATGCCGACATGCTCGCCCTGTGGGACGCGCCCGTGAACACCCCCGCCCTGCGCTGGGGCGCCTGACCGAGCCGGGGGCGGGCCGCCCGATCCGCAAGGGCCCGGGCCAGAGCCTCCCCGCAGCCAGCTCTCCCCGGACCGCACCCCTTGCCGCATCCAGCGGCCGGCCCCCGGCTCATCCCCTCGTAAACCCGCTGCGCAAGCCTTGAACGGAGCATTTCCGTGGACATCGACCTCGCCCGCGCGTGGGTGCAGGCCATCGCCGCCGCCGTGGA
The DNA here is from genome assembly GCF_053591995.1 of Streptomyces sp. NPDC002835. Lineage (NCBI taxonomy): Bacteria > Bacillati > Actinomycetota > Actinomycetes > Kitasatosporales > Streptomycetaceae > Streptomyces > Streptomyces sp. NPDC002835. The sequence goes on from NZ_JBSFUW010000030.1 coordinate 3,906, forward strand.
CCAGCACAAGGACCACCTCACCCAGCTCGACTCGGCCAATGGCGACGCCGACCACGGCGTCAACATGCACCGCGGCTTCTCCGCCGTCACCACGGCCCTGGACGGCGTCGAGCCGGACACCGTCGGAGCCCTGCTGGTCAAGAGCGGCACCACCCTCATCTCCAGCGTCGGCGGCGCCTCCGGCCCGCTGTACGGGGGCGCCTTCCGCGCCATCGGCAAGACGCTGGATGCCCCCAAGGCCACACCCCAGGAATTCGCCGCCGCACTCGCCGCCGGCCTGGACAGCATCAAGAAGCTCGGCGCGGCCTCGCCGGGCGACAAGACCATGATCGACGCCTACGCGCCCGCGCTGGCCGCCTTCCAGCAGCAGGCCGATGCCGGAGCCGACCTCGCCGCTGCCGCCCTGGCCGCAGCGGACGCCGCCGAGGACGGGATGCGCGCCACCACCCCGCTGCAGGCACGCAAGGGACGCGCCTCCCATCTCGGCGCCCGCAGCATCGGCCACCCGGACCCCGGTACCGCCTCCACCGCCCTGATCTTCCGTGCCCTGGCCGAGACGGCGGTGGCCCGATGACCGACCGCCTCACCTATGAAGGGCACACCGCCGCCGCCGGCACCGCGTTGGGCTTCCTGCGCCGCACCGACCGTCCCACCACCCGCAGCTCGCTGCCCCAGCGCACCAATGGCGACGGCGCGCAGCAGATCACCGACGCCTTCGACGCGGTCGCCGCCCGCCTGCTCGAGCTGTCCGCCTCGCTGCGCGAACAGGGCAAGGACGAACAGGCCGACATCATGGAGGTCAACGGCTACATCGCGCAGGATGCGGACCTGCGCGACCAGGCCGTCAAACGAGCAGGCGAAGGCCGGCCGGTGGCCGTCGCCGTGCGGCAGGCCATCGACGCCTACGCCTCAGTCATCGCCGCCCTGGACGACCCGACCCTCGCCGACCGCGCGGCCGATGTGCGCCAGGTCGGCCGCCGTGTCCTGGCCCACCTGTACGGCGAGACCGGCCCCACACCCGACCAGCCCCTGATCCTGGTGGCCCACGAGATCGGTGCCGCGGACCTGCTGGAGCCGGGCCAGACCGTGACCGGCGCCATCTCCGTCACCGGCGGCCCGAACTCCCACGCCGCGATCGTCGCCCGCTCCCAGGGCATCCCTTTGCTGCTCGCTGTCGACCCGCAGCTGCTCGAGTTGCCCGACGGCCGGGAAATCCTCCTCGACACCGAACGCGCCACCGCCGTCGTCCATCCCGGCGACGACGAACGCACCACCGCTCTGCAGGCCATCGACGCGGCGCGGCTCCGCAGGCTCGCGCTCGCACAAGAGCGCGACCTGCCGGCCCGGACCCTGGACGAGCACGACATCGTTCTGCGGGCCAACGTGGCTACGCCGGCCGAGGCCCGGACCGTACTGACCGCCGGCGCCGACGGGGTTGGGCTGCTGCGCACCGAGCTGCCCTTCCTCAACCACGCCGCCTGGCCCACCCGCAACCAGCACGCGGCCGCCCTCGTCCCGGTGCTGCGTGCCCTCGCCGGGCAGACCGTCACTGCCCGGACCCTCGACTTCGCCGACGACAAACTGCCGCCGTTCCTCGCCAAGGGCCGTGAGGGCGAGCGGCTCGGCCGGGGCCTGCCTCTGATGCTCGCCCAACCCGACGCCTTCGCCGACCAGTTCCGCAGTCTGCTCAGCGCCGGAGCCGACACCGACCTGCGCATCATGATCCCCATGGTCGCGAGCGTCGACGAGCTGCGCGCCTGCCGCGCCCTTCTCGATGCTGCGGCCGCCGAACTCGGCGTCAGCGCACCCCCGCTGGGCATCATGGTCGAGCTGCCCGAAGCCGTCGCCGCAGCTGATGAACTCGCCCGCGAAGCGGCCTTCTTCTCGATCGGCAGCAACGACCTCACCAGTCAGATCCTGGGCATCGACCGCCGCGACCCCGCCGCCACCCCGGCCATGGCCGCGCACCCTGCCGTCCTCAACGCCATCGACCAGGTCGTCACCGCCGCACACCGCCACCACCGTCAGGTCTCCGTCTGCGGTGACGCCGCCGCCCATCCCCTCGTCACCCCCCTGCTCGTCGGCCTCGGCGTCGACATCCTCTCCGCAGCCCCCTCCGCACTCGACGAAGTCCGCGCCCGCATCCGCCGCCTGCGCTACGACGCCTGCTCCTCGCTGGCCGCCGGCGCCCTCACCCGGGAGAGTCCCGAAGAGGTCTGGCAGCTCGTGCAGCAAACGTGCATGCCGTCGCTGCCATGACGCCTGCCGCATCGCCGGCCCGGAGCTCCGCCCGGCGCCGGCCTCCTCCGTGCGCGCTGCAGGCCCGGACAGCGAGCCGGGGACCCTGCGGTCCCCAGGCGCTGTGCGACCTGCCGACCGCGAGGACCGGACCGGGGCGCACCCCTGCCGGTGCCTGGAATGCCTCGCAGCCGCGCCGCTTGCGCGCTTCGGCCTGCAACTGGCTCCCGGCGGGCGTCCCGGCACTGTTCATCTGGGCCGGGCTGCTCGCGGCCCGCCCGGCCGGCGCACTGCGGGCTCGCGCCCACCACCTACTGAACGCGGCCTACGACCGCGGCGTTCGCTACATCGACACCGCCTGCTCCGCCCGCCGCAGCCCAGCTGCGCGTGACCGCGCAGGAGGCGAACGTCTCCTGCGACGCCTCGCGCACCCGGGCCAGCAGGCCGCCGATGTGTCTGCGTGCGCACTCGAGATCCTCCAACCCATGACGGGGACAGGGAGACACTCGTTCGCGCCCTCTTCCAACTGCAGCGGCAAGACGTGCACCTGGAGCCGGCATCGCCGGCTATCCACTCTGATCACCTGATCCGTCTTCTGGCGGCAGGTCTGTGGTGCGAGGCCGAGGATGCCGACCCCGTGATGGCCAGGTTCTCGCCGGAGACCGGAACGGACTGGTGCGGCATTACCTGGCCATGCGCGCCGACAAGGCTCACCTCCAGGAGCTTCTGAGAGAAGATCCCCGCCGGTCCGTTCGCTCGCGTTTACCCCTTCACCAGAGCTGAGCGCCTCCTCGATCTTCGGCTCGGCTCTCACCTGCGTCGCCGGCCGCCACGTGAAGGTGGTCGTCTGGTACGACAACGAGTGGGGCTTCTCGAACCGCGTGATCGACACGCTCGAACTCCTCGCCACCCGCTGACCGGACGCCGTGGCGCAGTCCGGGGCGCTCGTCGAGCGTCACGGTGCTGGAGAGTGGGTTGTCTGGGCGGCTTGCCGCCTTGAAAGCGGAGAAAACGGGCCTTGAGGGCGCGAACGCGTCCTCAAGGCCCGTTCAGGGCGCGGCTCTTGTGGCTGGGGAATGCCGTGCGGGACCGATGCAGTGGTCGGCGTGACCCGCGCCGGTCGGGGTCAGCGCGCGGTGAGACGCTCCGGGTCGGGCAGGCGCGTGGCGGTGGCCGGCTCGTACACGTTGGCGAGCGCGGTGAACAGCAGTGCCACGCCGAAGGAGCCGGGGTCGGGGACGCCGATGGCGTGCTGGCCCACGTAGCTGGCGCGGCCGCGCCGGGGGGTGAGGGAGGCGGTGCTCAGGGCTCCCTGGATGGCGGCCTCGGCGGCAGCGGTGAAGGGGCTGTCGGCGGCGCCGTCGCGGGCGGCGGCGGCCAGGGCTTCGGTGGCGGGAGCGAGTGCGTCCACGAGGGTGCAGTCGCCGACCTCGGCTCCGCCGACCCGGTGGATGGCGTCGAGGCTGGATTGCGCTGCGTCGGCGACGGCCCCTGCGTCAGGCGCCTGGTCGTCGGACCAGGACACGGTGGCCAGGTCCTGGAAGAGGAGCCCGAAGAGCGGACCGCTGGTGCCGCCGACGTCGTTGAGGAAGGCCTCGGCCAGGGCAGCAACGCCGTCGGTCCCCGATGCGTTCCGCTTGACCGCCCGGCGCACGCCGCCGGCCAGGTTGTCGCCGAAGTCGCCGTCGCCGACGAGCTGGTCGAGGGCGGTGAGGTTGTCGTGGGCCTGGGAGACGATCGCCGCATAGCGGTCGAGTACGGCTCGGCTGGCCGGGGCCTCGCCCTCGCCTGCGGGGGTGGCGGCCGGTTCGGCCATCACCCTCGCCGCGGTGTCCGGGGTCAGGGTGAGGGAGGGAAGGACGAGCGGCGTGTCGGTGGGTGCCATCCACAGCTCGGCCCACTCCGCCTTCATGTGGGTGAGGGTGATGGAGAAGCCGGCCATGTCCAGGGCCGAGGTGAACGTGCCGGGCACGATGGCCAGGGGCGTGATGCCGCGGGCTGCCAGCAGGTCGTGCAGGATCGAGCCGATGGCGTGCAGTTCCAGGCTGGTCGTGGCACCCAGGCCGTTGACGACGGCCAGGACCTTCTCCTGCCCTGCGGGCAGGGCCGTCAGCAGGTCGTCGGTCATCTGCGCCACGAGCTCTTCGACGGGGCGGTGGTCGATGGTGCGTGCACCGCGCTCGCCATGGATGCCGACGCCGTAGTCGAGTGTCCCGGGGCTCAGGTCGAAGGCCGGTGCCCCGGTCGAGGGTGAGGTCTGGGCTCGGGCCGCGACGGCGAGGCTGCGGGAGCGCGCAACGATGTCCGCGCCCAGGGCGGCGAGTTCGTCCAGTTTGGCGCCCTGGTCGGCGAAGGCTCCGAGCAGCTTCTCCAGCACCACGGTTGCGGCGGTGCCCCGGCGACCGGTCGCGGCCTCGGTGCTGTCGGTGGCCAGGTCGTCGTCGACGAGGACAGTGGCTACGGGGATGCCGTCGTGGCGAAGGCGTTCCGCGGCAATCTGAAAGTTGATCAAGTCACCGGTGTAGTTCTTGATGATGAGCAGGACGCCGTTGCTCTTCGCGGCGGCTGCGCCGGCCTCGTAGATCTGCCGGTTGTGCGGGGAGGCGAAGATCTCGCCGGGGCAGACGGCGTCGAGGCCGCCGGGGCCCAACAGGCCGGTGTGCAGGGGTTCGTGGCCAGAGCCGCCTCCCGCAACCAGCGCGACCGTGCGGTTGGGGTTGCTGGTGCGGGCCCGCAGGTACAGCGGGCTGCTGTTCACTTCGATCAGGCCGGGGTTGGCCAGGGCGAGACCGCGTGCGGCGCTGAGAACCGTGTCGGCTTGCGGGAGGAAATACGTCATGGGGAAAGGCTCCGTTGGAAAGCGAGGGTGGATGGATCAGCGACCGTCAGGCGGTGGGGTGTTGAGGTCAGGTGAAGCGGCTGGCGGTGCGGCTCACGTCCAGGCCAGCTGAGAGCGGTGCGTCCAGTAGGCGCCGGCGGGTTCGGCCAGCTCGGTGAGCCGCTGAAGCTGGGTGGGCTGGAGCTTGACGCGCGCTGCCGCGAGGTTGCTGGTGAGCTGGCCGACCGTGGCGGCTCCGGAGAGCACGACGTCGGCCCAGGGCTCGGCGGCAACAGCCGCGAGGGCGACGGCGTCGCACGAGGCACCGGTCTGACGGGCGATCTCGCGCAGAGCGCTCATCTCGGGTGCGACAGCGTGGGGGTCGGCCAGGCGGCCGTTGGCCAGGGCCTCCTTGACGATCACCGCGCAGCCGGCGTCGTGTGCTTCGGCTAGCGCCTCGCCTGCGGAGCGCTCCAGCAGGTTGTAGGTGGTCTGGACGCTGCCGAACAGCGGCCTTCCGCTCACCGTGACCGACAGTGCCGCGCGGATGGTGTCTGCCTGGTTCGGGCCGCTGGTGGACAGGCCGACGGTCACTCCTTCTTCCGCCAGTCGTGCCAGCCGCTCATGCAGGGCGGTGTCGCTCAGTGCGGGGCTGTCCGGGGTGACGGAGTGAATCTGGTACAGGCTGAGCCGGCCTCCCAGCAGGGCGCGGGTCTCGGCAACTTGCCGGTCATAGGCGGCCGTGCTGTGGTCCTTGACCTCGTGGACGTCTGCCTGGGTGCTCCAGTCGGCGGTGTAGGTGTAGCCCCACTTGCTGCCCACCACGATGTCCGTGACGTCGGAACGGGCCTGAAGCCACTGGGCGAGATACCTTTCCGCCAGCCCGTAGGAGCGGGCGGCATCGAAGTAGCGCACCCCCTGGGCATAGGCCGCGTCCATCAAGGCGAAGGCCCGCTCTTTGAGGGCTTCGGCCGAGCGAACCGCGGGCAGATCCGTGTCCCGGCCCAGCGTGATGTAGCCGGGCCGGCCGACGGCAGCCAGGCCCAGACCGATCCGCAGGGGCGAGGCCGCCCGGAGTGTCAGACTCATGCGAGGAAACCTTCGTGGCAGTGGGCCGCAGCAGGCGAGCAGAAGCGGGGCATCCCAGGCCGATGCCGGGAGCCGGTTACTGCCTGGTGCGGGTGGGGCGGTCGGTCAGGCATGGGCCGCTGTGTCGGCGAGGGCGCGGAAGATCAGGGCCGTCGAGGTGGCTCCCGGGTCCTGGTGGCCGACGCTGCGCGCCCCGAGGTAGGAGGCGCGGCCCTTGCGTGCCTGCAGGGGCGTGGTGGCGCGCATGCCTTCCTCGGCGGCGTCGGCGGCAGCCGCTGCCGCTGCGGCGAAGCCGGTTCCCTGACGGGCCTGCCCCTCGAAGGCGGCCACGGCGGGCGCATACGCGTCGATCATCGTCTTGTCGCCGGGGACGGCCGTGCCCAGCTTCTGGATGCTTTCCAGACCGGCGGCGAGTGCCTCGGCGAACGCGAGCGGGTCGGCGGCAGGAGTGTCCAGGGCTTTGCCCAGTGCGCGGAACGCGCCCCCGTACAGCGGTCCCGAGGCACCCCCGATGGTGGAGATGAGGGTGGTGCCGGTCTTGATGAGGACGGCTCCGACCGTGTCGGGGCTGAGGTCCGAAACGGCGGCGGCAGCAGCGGTGAATCCGCGGTCCAGGTTGGTCCCGTGGTCTGCGTCACCGATCGCCGAGTCGAGCTGGGTGAGGTGATCCTTGTGCTGGCCCACGGCGACGGTGATGGCCTGCACCCACGCACGGGCGAGGTCGATGTCCATGGGGGTCTCCGTTCGATGATCGGTGCATACGGGGTCGGTGGTTGGAAGAGCCGGGGGCGGGGCGCAGTTCACACGGCCACCTCTGGAGGGCCGCGCCTCATGCACAGCCCCGCCCCCGACCCGGTTCAGGCGCCCCATCGCAGGGCGGGGCTGTTCACGGGCGCGTCCCACAGGGACAGCATGTCTGCATCCGCCCTGCACACCGTGGTGGAGACACCCGCCGCGTCCGGACGGGTCACGCAATTGCCCACCCGCCTGCGGGCGAGGGGCACCTTCGTCGCGGCGCGTACGCCTGCCACCGCACAGGCAATCGCGGTGACCGCGGCGAAAGCGAAGGAGAGCGTTCCCGGCTGCGCCGGGGCGAACGGGGCGCCAGCGCTGGTGATCGCGACCGCAGGGACGGACCCGACGATGAGCGGCAGCACGGCCATCCCCGGCGTCCCGGCGAGGAGCCTTGGGCGGGAGTTCTCTTCCATCTGACGGCGCCCGGTGCCGACGCTGGCACGGACGCTTCACCTCCTCCGCGTGATGCGGGCTGTGACGGCAGAGGAGCCGCCGGGTCCTTCTGTTCGGGCAGAACCCGGCGGCCCTGTGGGAACCGGACGGTCCACGCTCTCGGCGTTGTTCATCATTGATGAACGTTGTTCCGGAAGTTAAGCCCACGTTTCACGCCTGTCAAGAGCCCTCGGCACCGGTCGGCCGCAACGCCGTGGCGGGGCGAGGCCCCGATGCGGGGCTGTGCGTCTAGGCGCCCGGGGCGTAGGCGGCCCGGCGCGGGGCTCCCAGGTCGCGGGAGAGATTGCGGGCAGTTTCCCGCACGGCCACGGCGAGTTCCTGGCGCGTCGATTCGCCCAGCATGCGCTCCACCGGGCCGACGATGCCGATGGCGCCCGCCACCTCGCCGGAGCGGTCGAAGACCGGCGAGGCGATGCCCGCGTCCCCGATGGCCGACTCCTGGTCCTCGACCGCGTAGCCGGCCTTGAGGACCTCTTCCAGGTGGCCTGCCAGCGCCTTCCGGTCGGTCATGCTGGCACTGGTGAGGACCGTCAGCTCCCCGGCGAGCAGGCGTTCGCGAACATCCGCCGACGACGACGCCACGATGGCCTTGCCCAGGGCGCATGTGTTCCACGGGATGCTCGCGCCCACCTCGAGAATCTGCACTGCGCCCTCGGGGCGGAACGCATGATGGACGATCAGCACGTGGTCGCCCGTGAGGACGCCCACCCACACGGCTTCCTTGGTGCGGTTGGCCAGAGCGTCCGCCCAGGTCAATGACCGTGTCCGCAGCTCGTGCGTGTCCAGATAGGCGTTGCCCAGCTGCACGAGGTTCGGCCCCAGCTGGTACTTCGAGCTGTCCCGGTCCTGTCCGACCAGGCCCTCGATCTCCAGCGTGCGCAGCAGGGCGTGCACGGTGGGCTTCGCAACGCCCAGCCGGTCGGCCAGCTCGGTGACACCCAGCCGGGGACCGCCGGAGGCGAGTTCCCGCAAGATCTGCACTGCTCGATGCACAGACTGGACCATAGAGATCTCCGATTCAGTATTGCTGAACAGTGTTCCGAGATTTAATGTGACTGTTCATGAGCACACCCGTCGGCATCGTACTCGTGTCCCACAGCGCCGAGCTTGCTGCAGGTCTGCGCCTGCTGGTGGGCCAGATCGACTCAGACGCCGTTCCCGTCGTCACCGCGGCCGGAACCGACGACGGCAGGATCGGCACCAGCTACGACCTCGTGCTCAACGCGATCGAGGACGCCGACCGGGGAGCTGGGGTTCTGGTTCTTCCCGACCTCGGCAGTTCCGTTCTGACCACCCGCACCGTCCTGGACGACCACCCCCGCCCGGACGTCGTCATCGTCGACGCTCCATTCGTCGAGGGCGCCGTCGCCGCAGTGGTCGCCGCCGCGTCCGGTGCCGACCTGCACACCGTCGTCAAATCCGCTGAAGAGGCCCGCCATGTCCGTAAGCTCTGACACCTCCCCCGCCGCCACCAGCCACGAAGCAGCCGTTGTGCTTCCCGCCAACCTCCACGCCCGCCCCGCCGGGCAACTCGCCCGCGCAGCGGGTCAGTTCTCCAGCACCATCGAGCTGGACCACAACGGCAAGACGATCAATCCCACCGGCGTTCTCGGCGTCATGGGCCTGGGGGCCACGGCCGGAAGCACGGTGACCGTACGGGCCACCGGTCCCGACGCCCACGACGCAGTCACCGCGCTGACCGACGTCCTCGCCAACGCCGAATAGCCCTGACCGTCATAAGGCCGCAGATGACGAGCCGCGATCTGTACGTACCTCCGGCCGGCGCCGCGCCTGCCGGCGAAGCCGAATACACCTGCCCGCTGCCGCATATCCCGGAAGCAGTCCGCACCATGCGCCATCGTGCGCGCACCGTGCTCAGAGGCTGGGCCATACCTGCGGCCACGACAGACGACGCGGTCCTGGTGATATCCGAGCTGGTCACCAACGCCATCGCTCACGCCCTCCCCCCCGGCCGTGCTGCGGCTGTCACTGCGGGATACGCAGCAGGACGCGCAGGGCGGTGTGGCGAGAGAGGCCCGCCGCGAGTATCGCCAGCAGACGTGAGCCCGCCCGGCCAGCCAACTCCTTGACCACAGTCTTGACTTGCCTGGTCAGACGGGCCGTGCGTCGCTGGTAACGCTCCAGCACCCCGGGCACCTGCTCACGGAAGGTCTGCAGGTCGCCGACCGGTTCCATCTGTGACAGGCCTCGGCCGGGCCGCGGAGACTTGCGTCGCCGCCCATCGCGACTGCCTCCGGGAACCCGTCGCCCAGCGGCGTGTTGCCGGAGGCCCGACTGGCTTCCCGTCGGCCGCAGGACGACTCGGAGCCCGTCGGCCGGCGGGTCGAGCGCAAGAAGGCAGCACATGCCCTGGTCCACAAGTTCTTTTGCCCAAGGTCACTCACGCCGGGCGATTGCCCGGGCAAGATGGGGCGGGGAGCGCAGCGAACCACGCCCACCGGACGACGCCGACGACGCAGCGCCCCGTACCCCCGGGAAGAGAACGGGCGCCGCACCCACACGATGCCGCACCCGGCCGGACCCGCTGCGCTCCGACCGCATCTCGCACCGGATCAGTCCGGTTGACTGATCCCGCGCCCCGGCGTTCCGCCGCCGCGCCCCGAGAAACTTCTGGCCGTTGCGCGGGCGGCGCAGGGCGCGGCGCGTCGTCCGGGATAATCGACCGCCCGCCACCCCGTGGCTTTCTGCCGGACGGGAGCGGCCATCGCGCAGCGTCGCATTCCTACGTGTGTCGGTGCGCCGTTGACGACGCCGACATGCGCCGATCAGCCCCACCAGCGACTCGCCGCCCAGGCGAGTGCGTAACCCGCACTGTTGAGGGCGCAGTGCAGCGCCACGGGTGGGACGAGGCTGCCGGAGCGGCGGCGGAGCTCGCAGAGAAGCACACCGGCGAGGGCGGTGCCGACGACCGCCGCCGTCACGGACAGGGCGACGCCGACCTGGCCGGCTCCGAAGACCGCTTGGGCCGCCGCGTTCGCGCGCGTGAGTCCGCGTGACGGCTGTACGTGCCAGAGCCCGAAGAGCACCGAGGAGACGACGGTGGCCCATACAGGACCCCACCGCCGCCGAGCCATGGCCCACAGCACGCCGCGGAATGCGATCTCCTCGAGCAGCACCGTGCCGAGCGGTACTCGGACCAGTACGCGGTACACCAGTTCTTCGGGAGACAGGCCCGCGGCTCGCTCGTCCTGGAATGCCTCCCGGGTGAACGGCAGTGCCAGGCCCACCGACAAGACCACGAGAACGGCTCCGACCAGGACCAGGCCCCAGCGCAGACCGCGGCGGGCCGCGGCCCTGCCGAGCCCCAGGTCGTCCCAAGTGAGGCCGGACCGGCGGGCGATCAACACAAGCAGCACGGCCGCAACTACACAGACCGGCACGTACCAACCGGGGGCGAGCAGGTCGTTGAGCGCGTTCGCGGCCGCGAGCACCACGACGGCCAAGAGCAGCATCCACATGGCCGCACAAGCATCGCCGACGTTCGCGAGAGCGGCCCGCACGCGCTGTTCCACGGCGCGCCGCCTGATACCGGTCACGGACGGCGCAGGATCCCAGTACCTGTCAGGCACGCAGCACGACCGCCTTCTCTCGAGCCACCCGCGCCTGGTCGCGGGCGCCGGCGTCGTTCGCGCTCGACGAGAGGAACGTCGATCGGATACCGGAGGGTTGCCACAAGCGCGGCGGGCACCGCAACTCAGAGGAGTAGGCGGGCGAGCAGTCGCCCGTCACCGCCGCCCGCGACAGCCCGGCAGCCTCTCTCCCACGCTCGCCTCGGCCAAGCATGCCTTGCGGGCCCTGGCCGCCGCCGGCTCGACCTCAGCAAAGGAGGCCAAGAGCTACGACACCCGCTGACCCGCACGAAGTCGCACGCACCCGAGCTCGTCGACGCGTTTGGTATCGGGCCGGACACCGCCGCCGAAGTCCTGGTCGTCGTCGGCGACAACCCCGAGCGCATCCCTTCCCAGGGAGGTTCGCCAAACTCATCGGCGTCCGACCCGTCCCCGCGGCCTCCGGCAAGACCACCAGACACCGACTCAACCGCGGCGGTCGCCGACAGCTCGACTCCGCGCTCTACCGCATCGTGATCGTCCGCATGCGCTTCCACCAGCCCACGATCGACTACGTCGCACGCCGCACCGCCGAGGGCAGGACGAAGCAAGAGATCATCCACTGCCTCAAGCGCTACCTCGCCCGGGAGACCTACCAGATGATCAAAGCTCAGCCAGAAAATACCGCAGCGGCTTGACGAACTGAGTAGGAGCGTCAACGCCGCCGCCGAGTCGTTCTTTCGCACTTCTGAGGAAGAGATCGGCACCCGCTGCCGGCCCGACCGGACCGCTGCCCGCGCAGAGGTCTTCGCCTTCATCGAGACCTTCTGCAACCGGCGGCGACTGCCGAAGCGTCCGGCCTGGGGCTACCTCACCCCGCTGGAGATCCGACAGCGACACGAGCAAGAACACGCCCTCGCCGCGTAAGCAACGAGTGTCCGGCATCACGGGGGAAGTTCACCTGGGGGTTCACGTTGCGCCGGCCGCCGCCAGAACCGCCACCGGCAACAGCAGCATCCATTGCGGCAAGCGCAGCCAGGGCTTCGACCAGCTCGCCGCCAGTGACACCACCAGGAACACGGCTGAGTAGGCCACGAAGTGGGTGGCCAAGAGCCAAGCGATGGTGTCACCGCCGGGACGGTCACCCAGAGCCAGCCAGATCAGGGCAGCGGCCGCCAGCATCAGGTCGGCCGTGACCATGTGCCAGACTGCGTGCAGGACACTGCGGGGCTCATCGGGGAGGTTGCCAGCCAGCAGGGGTCGAACGACATCCCGACCACCCGCGATGGCGTGGATGGCAGCGACCGCGCCGGCGGTTATCCCAGCAGTGAGGAACCAGGTGTTCATCGGGTCTCGATTCCGCGGCCCACGATGGCCGCCAGTTGCGTGGCCAGCCTGAGGCTGGGCTGCCCGCCCACCAGACCGACGTGGAAGAAGACGGCCCCAGCCAGTGTGTCCAGAACCAGATCGACCGGTACGTCTCGGTCAGCCTCTCCGCGCTGGACGGCTCGCTCGAACACTGCCACCAGGCAGTCCTTGGCCGGGGCCAGGAACTGGGAGCGGATGCGGGCCTGCAGGTCCGGGTTGGCGGCAAAGTCGGCCAGGAGGCCCGGCAGGGCCGCAGCGGCGGCTGGGGCGGAGAACTCCTGGATCAGGGCCTCCAGCAGCGCCGTTAGATCACCAGCCAGCGTCCCCGTGTCTGGTGCCGGAGCCGCCTCCGCCTCGGTGAAGACCGCCTCGTACACCAGCTCAGCCTTGCCCGACCAGCGCCGGTAAACAGTGTCCTTGCCGACTCCGGCCCGAGCCGCCACCGCCCCAATTGAGGTTTCGGCGTAGCCGACTTCGGTCACCAACGCGGTCGTAGCGGTCAGGATCGCCTGATGGGCACGAGTGTCTCTGGGACGCCCACGCGGGGCGCTGGGCAGCGTCATGGAATAACCATACGGGACGTCCCGTTGGGGATTTTGCGCGGGGGCGCTCGGTTCTGGTCAAGCTGGTCCTCGCCCGGGTTGCGTCACCGGTCGGCGCCGACGACGCAGATCTACTTGCAGCCGCAGTCGGTCGCAGGGCCTGGAAGACGCACGCTCGTGCACGTGCGGATCACGCGCTGCGGAGCCGGATCCTGTTCGTGCTGCATACCGGCATCCAGTGGGAGTACCTGCCCCATGAGCTCGGCTTCGAGCTCCAAATACGTCAACCGCGGTGGGCGGCCCAGCCGTCGGGCATCTCCGATCTCGTCGTCGATCTTCACATACTGTGCGGCGAGCAGGCGTCGAGGTCATTCGACTTGCGCAGCGTCTCGGTCGTGCCGATGCCGAGCTTCGCGGCGACCGCTTTCATCGCGGCCCACGCGATGTCGTAGCCGGGCCGCGCCTCGGCGACCATGCGCACCGCACGACGGCGAGCTCAAGCGGGTACTGGGGTGGCAAGGGCGCGGTCCCTGTTCCGGCGGGCGATGTGTTCACGCCGGGACTGTCTGCCGGCGTTCGCCGCGTCGAGGTGGCGGCCCTTCGGTGCCGGGGACCCGTAGGGGTTGTTCTACCGCACGTTTTTCGAGGCCCCGCACGTGGCCGGCGTTCCCCCATGCGGGAGTTGATGCCGATGCCGCGGCCGGTGACCGGGTGCCGGCGCACCGGCCAGCAGTTCCGGGTAGTGGGCATCGGTCAGCAACCACGGCATGTACCCGGACGCGCCCGGAGCGCGCCCCGCATCTCGCTCGGGGCCAGGGCCTTCTCCGGCAGGACCGGGTGGGGCGGCCCGTCGTGGGGGGGCGTGCTGCCGGCACGCGGCGACCGGCTTGTCCAGCAGCTCTTGCAACTCGGCCATGGTGAAGCGTGCTTCGTCCTCCACGGCCTTGCTGCCTGAAGGACGTGGGAACCGGTCCAGCCGGCGACGTGCTGTGCGAAGAGTGTGTTGATGGCGCCGAAGGCCCTCGACGGAGCCCTTGGCGGTCGGCGAGCGCGGCGGCGTGGGCTGCATGCTCATCCCCGGGGTGTCGAAGGCGGCCAGGAAGGCCTCCGGCACGAACGCCCTGCCGCGGTCGATGAATGTCGTCTCCGGCACTCGGTCCCGCCCTCGGCCGGCCGGCAGCACTTGGGGGCCGATGGGCGGGGTCATTGGTAGGCCAGCGTGGTCATCATGCCGGATTCCGAGTGGTAGATGTTGTGGCAATGGAGCATCCAGTTGCCGGGGTTGTCGGCGTCGAAGTCGGCGACGAGCTTGTTGTGGGGCAGGACGGTGGCAGTGTCCTTGCGGGCGCCGTGGGCGTCGATGCCGGTGAGGGCGTAGGTGTGGCCGTGGAGGTGGACGGGGTGCCACATGTCGGTGGCGTTGATGACGACGAGTCGTACGCGTTCGCCGTGTTCGATGCGGTGGACGCGGTCGGGTGTGTAGGGGCGGTGGTCAAGGCCCCAGTCGTTGTCCTGGACGCCGCCGGTGAAGGTGAGTTTGAGGATCCGGTCGGGTCGGCGCCGGTCGAGTTCGACGGATTCGTGGGGCCTGAGCCGACGGGCTGACTGGAGGACGGTGCGCCGCAGTTCGGCGGGGCGGGTGGTGGGGGCGGGGAGTGCGCCGCTCGCTGTGCGCAGGACGGCCATGGCGGCGCCGTCCTTGCCCTCTGCGAGTGCAGTGAGCGGGAAGACGCCGTCTTTCGCGGTGATCAGTGCGTCGTACCGTTCGCCCATGCCGAGGAGCAGGGAGTCGGTCCGGTGGTGGCGTACGGGGAAGCCGTCGCTGTGGGTGATCGTCATCCGGTGGCCGCCGAGTGCCACGCGGAACGGTGTCTCGGCGCCCGCGTTGATGATGCGCAGCCGGATCCGGTCGCCGGGTCGGGCTCTGAACTGGGTCGGGTCGTCGGGTGTGCGTCCGTTGATCAGGTAGTGCGGGTAGGCGATGTCGCCCGTGTGGCCGCCGAGCAGCGGGCTACTGGCGCCCGTCATCAGCCGGCCGGGCCCCTTGCCCTTCTGCGGCGAGGGCGACGGGTCGTCCCGCCCAGGCGCGTGGGCCCCCGGCGGCCCGTACCCGGCCGCGATTCCCCCGGAGGGTTTGGACGGTACGGGACGGTCGCCGCGGTCGTGACCGCCCTTGTGCGCGGAGCCGTGGCCCATGGCGGGCTTGCCCTTGCGGAGCTGGTCGAAGACGTCTTCGGGGCTGGAGCCGCCGATGCCGTCGATCCAGTCGTCCAGCAGGACGATCCATTCCGCGTCGTAGGCGAGTGGCTCGTTGGGGTCGTCCACGATCAGCGGTGCGTACATCCCGCGGTCGATCTGCAGACCCAGGTGCGGATGGAACCAGTACGTGCCGGGGTGCGGTGCCTGAAAGCGGTAAGTGAAGGATCGGCCCGGTCCGATGGGCGGTTGTGTCACCTCGGGCACGCCATCCATGTCGTTGCGCAGGGCGATGCCGTGCCAGTGCACCGTGGTGGGGTCGCGCAGATGGTTGGCGAGCGTCAGCTGGAGCGTGTCGCCGGCGGTGATCCTCACCGCTTCGCCGGGCAGTTCGCCGTTGTACGTCGCCGTCCTGACGGTGCGTCCGCCGCCGATCTCGACCGTCGCAGGTGTGGCCGTGAAGGTGAGACCGCGGACCTTCCCTTCGGGGCTGGGCGTCCATGTGGGCCGGACCTTCTTGCCGTCCGCGGAGACGGAGCCTCCGGTTCTGGGGTCCGCGGCCTCCTTCCCGGCGCCGCCGGCGTGGTCCGCGCCGCTGCCCGAGCAGGCAGTGAACAGTGCGGATCCCGCCGCGGCGATCCCCGCGCCGAGTACGGCACGCCGGGTGGGAGAGGTGGGACGGGCGTGATCCTGCCTGTACATGGTCCTCCGGTCGGTCGCACTGCGCCCCTCCCGCCCCGGGCGAGGGGACGACGCCCCGGGCGGGGCCTGACGCGGCAAGAACCAGCATGGAGCACAATGCTGGAAAGATCCCGTAAGTTCGTGTCTGTCTTGTCTGTCGTGCCGAGGGAACGGCGGCCGGTGCGGCGGGGCGCACTCGGCCCCTTGAACCCCCACGGCAGCCTTGAGCACCGCGGACCTGCCGGAGAAACACCCAACGATTCAAGCCTTGAGGCCGCCGAAGACGGAGCTGAACGCCCGTGGGGTGGGAAGGGGCTCGCCGCGGAGGCGGCCGTGTCCGGTTCCGGCCGTCTCGGAGCTCCAGGAGCTGCTGCACCGACCGGTGATGGCGAGCGACGCGGCGGCGAGGCGCGAGGCCCGGGATCGGCTGCTGCCGCAGGGCCCCGGGGGAGCTTTTCGCGGATGCGGAGCATGCGCTCCACTCTCCTGATCACGTCATGGAGGTGCCCCGGTCCGGTGAGGGATCCGGGGCATGAGGCGGACACAGGAGACCTTCCCGGCCCCATCTGATCCGACCCGCGCGGTGAAAGCGGGCTCGGGGGCAACGGCTCTCACCGCGGACGGCTGCTGAATTCGCTGCCGGTCACGGCTCGGGGTCGAGCACGACCGGCAGTTCCGCGAGGCCGCGGAAGGCGGGGAAGGGGACCTCCATCCACTTCGCCCCACCTTCGGGGTCGGCCAGAGCGACCCCCGGGAAACGGCTGAACAGGCTGGTGAGGGCCAGTTTCATCTCCAGCCGCGCCAGCGGTGCGCCCAGGCAGTAATGGCTTCCGTGACCGAACCCGAGGTGGGCGCTCTGTTCGCTTCCCGGCCGCTTCACGTCGAACTCGTCCGGGGAGTCGAACTTCCGCGGATCGCGATTCGCGGAAAGGAGCGAGATCTGCACCAGGGCGCCCTTCGGGATCCGCGTACCGCCGATCTCCACATCCTCGGTCGCGAACCTGAATGTCGCGCTCTCCACCGAGCCGTCGTAGCGCACCAGCTCTTCCACCGCGGGGCCGACCAGCTCAGGCTTCTCCTGCACGGCGCGCAGCTGTGCAGGGTTGGCCAGGAAGTGGTACACGGCATTGCCGATGAGGTACGCGGTCGTCTTGTGACCGGCGAACATCAGCAGGAACGCCGTCGAGACCAGCTCGCTCTCCGTGAGGCCACCGTCCTTGTCCCGGGCCCCGGTGAGCGCGCTGAGCAGGTCCTCGCCGGGGTGCTCACGCTTGCGCGCGATGAGCTCCGTGAAGTAGGCGTGGAGGTGCTCCTCGGCCTTCTGCTGCGCCTGCTTGGACTCCCTGCTGAATCCCGTCTGAGCCACCGTGGTGGACAGTCGCTGCATGTGGGACCGCTCCTCGGGCGGCACACCGAGCAGTTCGCAGATCACGATGATCGGCAGCGGGAACGCGAACGCGGGCAGCAGATCCATCGGCTCCCGGGTCGGGCACGCGTCGAGCAGCGTCTCGACGATGTCCTGGATCTTCGGCCGCAGCGCCTCTACGCGGCGCGGGGTGAAAGCGGAGTTGACGAGCTTGCGCAGCCGGGTGTGCTTGGGCGCGTCGGAGTTGAGCATGTTGTCGTCCAGCGAGACCGACGAGTCACCGAAGATCCTCCGGTAGGCGTCCATGGCCCCGTACATGTCCTTGCTCAGCCGAGGGTCGGCCAGGGCGGCACGGGCGTCCTCGTACCGTGTGATCAGGTATGTTTCGACGCCGTGCGGCGGCTTCATCGGGCAGACGGGCGCCGCTTCCCGGAGGGAGGCGTACACCGGGTACGGGTTCCGCCGGAAATCGGCTGTGCACTGCTCGGCTGTGGTGACGGGGTCTTGCATGGTGGTCACAGACGGCTCCTGAGGTCGAAGAGGGCCTCGGCGTTGCCGCCGAGGATGAGCTGCTGGGACGCCTTGTCCAAGGGCAGCTTCTCGATCATGTGGATGAGGTCTTCCAGCGGTGCGGACAGCGGCGGTGAGTCGCTGCCGAACAGCATCCGTTCGGGTCCGAGGACCTCCGCGTTGAGGCTCAGGTGTGCCGGGCTGAACGGGCTGGTGTCGACGTACATGCGCCGCAGGGCCGCGGCCGGGTCCGCCGACGGCGCCAGGGGCGCCGCCCGGTCGGACACCGGCGGATCGGACCGGTCGGAGGGCGGCGCTCCGCCGCCCCAGTGGCGGGGGCGCGCCGCCGTCTGGAGGCGCTCCGGCAGCAGCGCCATCGCGCCGCCGCCGGTCGCGCCGATCAGCCGCAGGCCGGGGTACTTGTCCAGCCAACCCGCGAACGCGATCATGGCCATGCCCATGGTGACGTCGCCGAACCGGCCGATCTGCTCGACGAAGCCGATGGCGTCCACGCGCTCCGTGCCGATCGGTTCGGCCGGTGCGTGCACCAGGACCGGGACTCCCGCCTCCGCGGCCAGCGCGAAGAAGGAGTCCGCCCGCGGCGAGCCGAGCAGCTCGCCGTGGACGCTGGAAGTGGTGATCAGGCCGACGAAGGCGGGGTCCGCCAAGGTCTCCCGCACGCCTTCCAGATGGTCGTCGTCGCCGAACGGGTTGGCGTAGACGTACCCGCGCAACTGGTCCGGGAACGAGGAGATCAGGCCCGACATCCAGGTGTGGAAACCACGCAGCCGGTCGCGCGGCTGCTTGTAGTTGTCGACGCCCGGGACCCGTGCCATCGCCCCGGCGCCCACCGGGCTGCCAATGATGGTGAGGTCGATCCCGGCCTGGGCGCGGGCCGCGAGCATTCCGTCGACGTCGGTCAGGCTCGGGGGCATGGGGAAGCGTCTGGCCGCCTCCGGTGGGGACAGATGTCCGTGGATGTCGATGATCATGTGTGGGTTCCCGGTTCCGGTGTGACTGCTCGGGCGACCGCGGCGCAGTCCTCGTCACCGAGCCCCTGCTCGGTGGCGCGGGCGTGGGTCTCCGCGGCTGCGGCGGTGAGCGGAAGGCGCAGGCCTGCCGCCCCAGCCTGCTCCGTAGCGAGCATGAGGTCCTTCGCCATCAGGCGCAGCCGGAAGTCCGGCTCGTCGAAACGCCCGGTGGCCAGGCGCCGCGACTTGAACGCCATGACCGGCGAGGCGAAGCCGCTGCCCGCGATCGCCGTGAGGACGAGCTGCTTGTCGAGGCCGAAGACGGCCGCCAGTTCGGCGGCCTCGGCCATGGCCTGGACCTCTATCCCCATGAGGAGATTGAGGAGCAGCTTCATCCGCATGCCGGAACCGAGTGCGCCCAGATGGACGACCTCCTTGCCCAGCATTTCCAGCAGCGGCCGGCCGGCGGTGAAGACCCGCTCCTCGCCGCCGACGAACAGCCGCAGTTCGCCGTCGCGGGCGTGGTCGCGATTGCCGAGCATGCCGACGTCCAGGACGGAGGGCACGTCCGCGGCGAGACGGACGACCTCCTCGGGGGCGACGGTGCTGGCACAGATCAGGGCGCCGGGGTAGGTGCCTTGGGCCAGGACGCCGTCCGGGCCGTGCAGCACGGCACCGAGGGCGTCGCCGTCGGCGACCGTGCAGATGGCGGCGCTCGTACCCTCGACGGCTTCGCTCGGGCGGCCGGCGGCGACGGCGCCGGCCGCGGCGAGCGGCTCGGTCCGCTCCGGGGTGCGGTTCCAGACCCGCACCCGTACGCCTTGCGCGAGGAGGCGCGTGGCCAGGCCGGTGCCCATCGTGCCGAGACCGAGGACGGCGACGGGGCCGTGAGTGGTGGGCGTCATGACTTGTCCTCCACGGTCTCCGTGACGACCCGGAACCGCAGCGACTGCGTTGAGTCGACCCACTTGCGCAGCGGAGCCACCAGTGCTTGATGGTCCTCACTCTGCTGCCAGGCGAAGAAGCGTTCGGGCGTCTCCCATTCGCTGGTGATCACCCACAGACGGGAGTCGTCCACCGGTTCTCCCAGTCTTTCGACGAGGTGCCCGGGGGTACGGGCGACGGATTTCCGCATCTGCTCGTACATCTCCAGGAATCCTTGCTCGCCGCCCTCGATCACACGAACCGCGAAAACCACTGACAGGTTTTGGGCCGTTCGGCCGTTCTGCACAGTGCCCATGTCTCCTCCTCATGGTGAGTTCCGGCAGGACACGCTTCCCAAGGACTCATGGCCACCATGACGACGCAACTCCCCTGCGTGTACGGCCCAGCCGGGACAAGGGCCTTGCTCGGTTTCTTAGCCCGTCCGGGTGGCTCCGGAACCACGCCTCGCCGAGGCGGATCTGAGCGCCGCGCCGAAATGGCGCCCACGAATGCAGGGACGGCGAACGGACGGTTTCTCTCGGATGCGGGACGCAGGCACACCCATGCCACCTCACAGCCGCTGGAGCTGCCGGGGGGCGGGCCGTCATTGGGAGGACCGGATGGACGCTCGGTGAGGGCTCGGCAGTGGGCGGTAGCCGCCAGGCCTGACCATGTCGTAGGGGGTGTTGCCGGAGTCGGAGCTACGGGTGCACCGCCCGGTCAGGAGGTGGAGGTGCAGCAGCCACTTCTGTTCCGGTCGGGCCGGTTTCGTGCTCTTCGGCAATGTCACCAGCTTGCCCCGTCCAGGCCATCGGGTGTCGGCGTGACACATGCCCGTGGCCGGAAAGGGGAGGCCGGGCGCCATGGTGGACACGCTGCTGACTGTTGCCGGTGCGCTCGCACTCGTCGTGGCGGCGCTCTCCGCTCTCATCCAACGGCTACCGCTGAGCGGGCCGATGCTGGCCCTGTTGACCGGGATCGTCCTCGGTCCGGCCGTGCCGGGGATCATCGATCTGCCCGCCGTGGTGGAGGGACACAAAGAGCTGCGGCGTTGGGGACCAACGGGGCAGCGGATGGCGGTAGCACCAATTCCGGTTCTTCCCTCTCGCGAAACGCCCGGTTGTGAGAGCCGTCGTGCCTGGCCAGTAACCGGGCGGCCTGCCCGGGCCCCGGAGCCCTGGCTCAGACACCAGCCGCGCAATAGCGGGGTGATCATGCACTCACCGCCGTGGCGGTCTGCTCGTCGTGTGCGCTCAGCATCCGCATGACGGTGGCGGGTGAGGGGTGCCGGCCCTTCTTCGCGCCCGTGGTGATGACGAGCCGCTTCGCGATGTCGCGCAGGTTCATCTCCTGGTCGCGCAGGTGGAGGGCCATGGACAGCATGGACTCGTCGGTGACGTCCGCGCCGCCGATGGTCATGCCGCGCTCGCGATGTCCTCGGGTTCGGCGAGCGGGTTGGCCGGCAGCCGGGTGTTCTCCTCGAAGACCTCCTCGGCCCGGCGGTAGGAGAGCCGGGCCCGGCCGGTCTCCGGGCACACGTCGAGCGTCGGCGTTCCGGCCGAGATGTACGAGCAGTCGGACGCCGCCGCGAAGGGGGTGCTCGGCGCCTCGGTGCTCGGCCCGGAGAACGTGGCCGACGAGGTGATGAAGGGGGCTCGTGGACGGGCGCCTCCTGATCCTTCCCACGCGGAGGTACGCGGCCACTACGCCTACCGCGCGACTGACACCGACCGGTGGCTGCGCGGGATGCGGCGCCTGCGCCGGCGTATCAACAAGGTCGCCGCAGGCTGAATGCGCACGGGGCGGCGGCCGGTGGAGCGTGTGAGGGCGCTCCGCCGGCCGCCGCATTCGTGCGTCAGACCCTGACTGGCTGCTCCGGCAACGCGGCCGCACGCCGCTGTCCCGTGACGCTCCCCAGCCAGCCGAGCAGGAACGCCACGGGCAGCGACACCAGGGCGACCGTCTGCAGCGGGAACCAGGCGATGTCCCACTCGGGGAACAGTGCCATCGGGCTGCCGGAGAAGACTGGGCTCACGACCTGGAGTCCGATCGCGCAGCCGAGACCTCCGTACAGCGTCCACAGCAGCCCCCTGCGCATGAAGCCGCGCCAGAACAGTGAGTACACCAGCGCCGGCAGCAGGCAGGAGCTCGCCACCGCCAGGGAGATCGTGGACAGGAAGCCCATGTTCCACCCCTGCACCCACACCGCGAGGCAGATGCTCAGCACCCCGACCAAGGCGGACGCGATGCGGGCCGCGGCCACCTCCCGGCCCTCGGTCGTGCGCCCGCGGCGGACGACGTTGGTGACGAGGTCGTGGGCGACCGAGCCTGCGGCCGCCAGCGTCACGCTCGCGACGACTGCCAGCGTGGTGAGGAACACCGCGCAGGAGACCAGCACGACGAGCCATGCCTCGCCCGTCTGCGCCGACGAGCCGCCTGCCAGATCGCCGGTGAGAATCAGCAGACTGCTGGTGGCCCCGGGGTCGGCGGCGAGGATCTTCGGGGCGCCGATCAGCGCCGCGGCCCCGAATCCCAGCACGGTGGTGAGCAGGCAGATGGCACCGACGATGGCGATGGTGTGACGGACCGTACGGCGTGCCGCGGCGGCGTCGGGCGCGGTGTTGAGCTGTGTGGCGACATGGGGCATGCATGCGACGCCCAGCACCACGGTGATCATCAGACCGATGAAGTCGAGCGTCCCCTCGACCGGGCTGCTGGCGGCGAACCGCAGGCCCGGACGCATATAGCCCTCGGGACGGCCGCTGCCCCGTCCGGCGGCCTCGATGAGGGAGTCGGGGCTCCAGTGGAAGCGGTGGAGCAGCACCGCCGCCACGGCCACGGCCATGGCGAGCAGGATCACCGTCTTGATCACCTGGATCGCGATCATGCCGCGCATCCCGCCGAAGGCCGTGGCGCAGACGACGAGGGTGCCGATCATGACGATGGCGGTCTGCTCGGCGCCGGGACCGGACAGGCCGAGCAGCATGGCGGTGGTCCTGCCCGCACCGGAGAGCTGGACGATCAGATACGGGATGCACGCGCTCAGCGTGACGACGGCAACCGCGATCCTGACCGCGGGCCCCGGGGTCCGCAGGGCGAACGTGTCGCCGAGGGTGAAGGTGCCGCGTTCCCGCAGCGGGCCGGACAGCAGGAGCAGGACGCCGAGCGACAGCACGGTGCACAAGGCGATGAACAGGCCGTCGAAGCCGAAGACCGCGACGGTTCCCGTCGTGCCGAGCACGGTCGCGGCGGAGAGGTAGACGCCGGTGAGGACGAGGGCGCCCTGGACGGGCCGCAGCGTGCGGCCCGCCGTGTAGAAGTCGTCGACCCGGTCCCGCTCGGGGCCGTTGAGCACGCAGATGAGCAGGATCGGGACGATGAAGGCGAAGAAGCCGGCGAGAACCCAGGAGCGGGTGTCCGTGTCCAGGTCGAGGGTGCCGGAATACCCTGCGGCGAGCAGTACCTGAGGAAGCATCAGTGCTCCTCCTCCGGCTCGTACGCGGCCTCCTCGTGGGCGGCGCGGTCGTAACGCGCCGCCGCCCACAACAGGAGCGCGCCCTGCGCGAGAATGGCGACGACGCCGAGGTTGATCTGTCCGGCGACACGGGTGGCCAGCAGGTCCTCTGCGGCGCAGGCAAGCAGGAGATGGACCGCGAAGGTCAGTCCGTTGACGAGCGCGAAGGATCTGCCCGGCCGGTGGCGCCGGGGTCTTGGATGGAATGTGGGGGTGTGCGGATGGGCGTGCTGATGGGCCATGGAGCTCTCCGGCAGGCAGGGATGCGCGCGCATCGCCTCGCTCGGGCGATGCCTGGCGAGGGCATTGCCCCTGACGGCATTGCCCCATGAGGGCTCACCAGAGCACGTACCGACCAGTCAGTCCATGCGCTTCTGGCACCCCGCTGTCCGCTCCCAACGCTGCAGGGGCGCGCCTGTGCTGATGCCCATTCGGCCACCAGCGGCAAGGAATCCGGCCACGGTGATACGCGTGCACGGAGTTGTCCACCGCCGTGAAGCCGTAGGCGTGCCAGGTGGCCGTTACTCCCGTGCGGACCACGCGTGCCAGATGGATGTCCCGTGCCGGCTTGTGGCGGGACTCCTGGACGGTGAGCTGCCGGTTCATCTGCCTCCGACAGGTGTCGTCCACCGGGTCGACCACCCATGCAGGTGCAGGGTCTTGCCGATCCGCCCGTACTCCGCGAATGCCTGCCCCAGCGGGGTGGGCCGTCTCTCACGGCCGAACATCAACCGCTCCGCGACAGAGCCCGGTCACAGCGCCACCGCCACCGATCGGCCTACCCGAACCGCTGTGCCGTTCTTCCTCAAAGGTCGTTTTCATCTTTGGTTGCGGTGTCTCTTGTTGCTTCGCGCACTGCGATGGCCTGGTGCTGGCAGGACTGTGGGTGGGTGAGGGTCGCATGGGTCGGATGGGGTGACAGCTGATGCCGGAGACGGCTTGCGACTGTCTCGTTCCAGAACGCCCGTATCCGTTCTGTGCTTCTACGAGGCAGAACGCGCGCCTGGGCGCACGCCTCCTCGAGCGGTACGTCGACGTCGCCTCGCCTCCCGATCCGCCGGCGACGAGAGCCTGCGCCTACAGCAGGTGGCGGCGTTCGCTTCAAAGTCACCGGGCGGTACACGCGAACGTGCACAACGCGCCATGGCCGACCGTGCGGGAGTGTCATGGAGTGGCATTGCCGCCTCGGCCGAGATCCTTGAGGAACTGTCGTTGCCCGTCGAGGAATCGGTCCGCGAAGAGCGAGCGGGGAGAGAAGAGCGCGGTGAGCGTGGTCTTGAGGTCCGACTGCTCGATGGACTGCTTGAGCAATGAATGGGCCGCGTCCGGGTAACGCTTGACCGTCAATACACCGCCTGCGTCCAGCACCTTGCGGTAGGTGCGCTCCGTGTCGGCGGTGTCCACGTTGATGTCATGGCCTGCGAGGGTCAGCAGCACCGGTATGCCGCGCAAGGCGCGGAGGTCTCGCGTGGCGTCCGCGGTGTAGTTCTTGGAGATGAAGCCCCAGCGATCGGCGGTCATGCCGTCCGTGTCGCCGCCCATGGCCCTGGCGTACTCCTCGAAGCTCGCGTGACGTTCCAGCAGCCGGCGGGTGGTGTCGCTCTTGGTGATCGCGGCCTTGGTGCGGGATGCCGATGCGCCGTCGGCGCGCAGCTCGGCGAGGAGGTTGTAGCGGCCCTGCTGAAGCCAGTTGATCGCGGGCGAGACGGCGATGACGAAGCTCACGGGCGTCTTGGCGGCGATTTTCGGCAGGACCCAGCCCGCCTGGCTGGCGCCCCAGAGTCCGATCCGGTGGTCGTCGATGTCCGGGCGGGCGCGCGCCCAGGCGATGGCGGCGGCTGCCTCGTTGGCTCGGTCGTCCATGGACTGGTCGAGCCAGTCGCCGGGTGCCCCGGCGACGCCGGGCTTGTCCCAGGACAGGGATGCGTACCCGGCCTTGGCGTTCGCTTCCCACATGGGCTTGTAACCGTCGTCGTGGGCGGCGTCGACGGGGCCGTCGCCGTGGACGTACACGACCAGGCCGTGGCGCTTGCGGCCGTCCTTGGGCGTGGCCAGTACGCCGTTGAGGGTGTGGTCCCCGTGACGGATCGAGACCCGCTGCTCGTGCATGTCGTAGGAGTGCTGCCACAGCACCACACCGACGAGGCCTGCGGCCACGACCAGAACCGTGACGAGCAACCACACCGCGATGCGGAGCCCGCGCCGTCGGGGCTGAATCTTGGGACGCATGCGATCTGACCGCCTCTGCTCGGACTCTACGCCGAAGCTGAAACTATCGCTGCAAGCACGACCGTTGCCAAGATGATAGTTTCGAGCAAGGGTTGCAGCGCGAAGGGGGCACGGCATGGGACGGGACACAGCGGGTACCGGCACGGGACCGGTGACAGTCCGGCGGGGCGTTCCGGCCGGAGCCGAGCGGCAGGCGGCCGAGCTGTACTGGAACGCCTTCGGCCGCAAACTCGGTCCCGCCCTGAACCCGCCGGACAAGGCGGTGCCCTTCCTCGCCGCCCACCTGAACGCCGATCGCGCGGTCTGCGCGCTCCTCGACGGGCAGCTCGTCGGCCTCGCCGGCTACCAACTCGGCGGCCGGGCCCTCACCGGAGGATCGGCTTCCGCCGTGCTGCGGGCGTACGGATACGTGCGAGGACTGCAACGACTCCTGCTCCTCGCCCTGTTCGAACGCCACCCGGCCCCCGGGCAACTCGTCATGGACGGCATCGCCGTGGACCCGGACATACGCGGCCGCGGCGTGGGGAGCCTGCTCATAGAGGAAGTGGCCGCCGTCGCGGCGGAGCAGGACTGCCGGGACATCAGACTGGATGTGATCGACACCAACCCGCGGGCGAGGGCGCTGTACGAGCGGCGCGGCTTCACGGCCGTGAGGACAGAGCGCACGCCCTACCTGCGCGGGCTGCTGGGGTTCGGCGCAGTGACCACCATGCGTCGCGCCGTCGGTACAAGGGGAGCGACAGAACTGTGAGCGCGGAGACGGACCACGTCGAGGTGCCCACCCGCATGCTCGTCCACGCGCTGATCCGCGAGGACGGCACGGTCAGCGCGGACGAGCTGTACACCGTCGCCAACACCCTTGGCATGAGCGACCAACAGGTGCGACTGTGCGTCAAACGCCTCGTGGCCGAAGGCCGGTTCACCCACGAGGGCCGGGGCCGCAAGGCGGAGCTGCACGCGACCGCGGACACCACGCGTGCCCTCGCCCCCAACGCGGACTTCCTCCGGCACGCATTCCAGCAGGACGCCGGGCTCGCGCCCTGGGACGGCGTCTGGCACCTGGCCGCCTTCGCGGTACCCGAATCGGCCCGCACGGCCCGCGACGCCCTGCGCGAGACACTCGTCCACCTCGGCGGCGCGCCGCTCCAAGGCGGACTGTACGTCTGCGCCAACACCTGGGAACCATACGTCGAAGACGCGGCCCACCGCCTGGGCGCCCATGGCTCGCTCATCCTCCTCACCACGACGGACCTGCGCAGGGGCGACACCCGAGAGCCTGCCGAACTCGCCCGCCGCCTGTGGTCCCTGCAGGAGATCGCCGGCCGCTACCACCGCCTCAGCCGCATCGCCCAGCCGCGCCTCGCCCGGCTCACCGGTCCAGCCGGACTCTCCCCTTCCGCACTTCTCACCATCGCGGTCGAGCTGGCCGCCGAGCTCACCCGCGCCATGGAGCCCGACCCACTGCTGCCGCCTCAGCTCCTGCCCCAGCCCTGGCCCGGCACCCAGGCCCGCGAACTCATCGCCCGCTGCTGGGCAGCCCTGCACGAACGCGACCACGGCGAAGCCCGCCCTGCCCTCTTCCGCCTCTACGCCGACATCACCCGAGAAGCAGCAGACCGGGCCACGCGCTGAAGACGGAACAGACGGCGCAGGTCGGGCACTTGGACCCGGCCGCCCCTCTGTGGAACGCGTGGAGGGGCCCTGGTGCCAAACGGCACCAGGGCCCCGAAGGAACTGCTACACCATCTACCGGCCCTGGGACTGCGCCGGCTTTCTGTTTCCGCGGACCCGACCGAGATGCTGTCGGGGGTGCGGGGATCGCGGTTGCTTGACCGAAGACCACCTCGCTATCGATGTCCTGCGGTACCCGGGTTCAGGACTTCTGCCCGGGCGATCCTGATGGCGCGGGTTCCTCCGTTCTTCCCTCGGTGATCACTACTTGCCAGGACTGCGTACTGCTGGTACTGCTCTACCGCTGATGCCGCGAACTGCTTCGTGGCCTGCGACAGCGCCACTCTTCGGCAGCCAGCCCCGTCGCCCGTCTTGCGTCTGCTGCTCTGGCTCAGAACCCCACTGCCGAACTGCCCGGTGCGCGCGTCCGCAGCCGACGCCTTCACCGAGGTGCTGCTCACTGGCTTTCGCTGCTGGGCACTGCGAACTGCACTTGCGGGTACTGCCACTTCGTCAACTGCGGTCCCGCTCACGGCGGCCCCTGATCACTGCGGGCCGCCCGGTCCGGTCGCCAGTCCCGTCGCCGTCCTGCAACAACCCTGGCTTCGAAACTCCACCACCGCACCGTCCTGCGAATTGCAACTGCGGGTACTCCTGCCCGGCAGTACGTCTCTGCCAGGCCCGTGCGACCTCTCTGGGTTACAAGAGAAACCATAACCACACCACCACCCAATGTCTACTCTCGCCAACATAGATTTTCGTGCGCTCGGCAGTGAAGTCATGGCCCTCGCCAGGCCGATGCCGCCTCTCTCCAGGGAGACGAGAGCGGTCCGGGTTTCCAAGACGTCCTGGGCGTGGAGAAGGCGGAGTCCTGGTTCTCCCACAGCGCCCAGTAGCCGGCCCCGCCGCCGCCGCCGAGTCCAGCAAGGCTACGGTCGACCACGGACGTTGGCACCGCCCAGTCCGACTCCTCCGCCTCCGTGAGGACCGACAGCCGACCTGCATGCCCCCGGTTCGGTCGCAGCGTGAGGGCCACCGCACCGCCTCTCTGGGACACGTTCGTGGTCTCTGTAGAACCGTCGACCTTCGCCTCGAACGCCGGCCCGCCGGCAGCACACCCGGGGGCCGGGACGGCCTCACGGGCCTGGGCGAGCATCGGCTCCAGCGGAGGCCGCAGCACCATCGCGTCGACCTGACGAGTGCCAGCCGGGGATGTTCCTGGGTCGTCGCCGTAGGCGTACTCGGTACGGATTCGCCCGTCCCTGCCGTGGACGACGACCTGCGACGGCTCGTGCTGCTTTGCCTGTTGACGGGCCGCGAGGATGGCCTCCTGCCGGGTACGGTGCAGCTCGCGCACCCCGCGGCGGTCTCCCTCGTGCTGACCCTGCCACTGCCGCGTCGCCGTCCCATCCGCGTCCGAAGTGACGTGACAGACGGCCCGCTTCGGTTTGCGCTCTACCATCGTTCCTCCATCAGAAGCGGTCGGCCGCTGCCGAGATGAGGCCTCTTGGCGCAGCGTGCGCTGCCCTGGCCTACGTCCTGTCAACGACACCACCCGCCGACCCGCGGCCCGGGGTGTTCGAACAGCTGACCACGCGGCGTCGCCCGTGCGGGTGGTTATACGGCAACCGGCGAACCAACGGTGCGCAGCCCACGTCGGTCCAGGCATGGAACAGGTCGACGAGCAGCACATCTCCGAACCGGGGCTGGTGGTCCTGGACATCACTGCCGCGGACGAAGACACCATCCGCGCGGTGATGGACGGCCTCCGGCAGCGGTGGACCACCTCCGGCATCACCCCGGTGTGGCGCACTCCTGGGGACGCGGGAATCAAGGCGCGGGTGTACGCGGACATCCGGCGCCCCGGCACCCTGGACTAGCTGGATGAGGCCGTCGCGGCGCCCGCTGGGGCTCTCAGCCCACGGCGGCGGGTCCCGTCTCAGGCAGGCTTGCGGGCCCCGATGGGGAACCGCGCGGTGTGGGCGCCGAACGGGCCCTCGTTCCGGATCCGGTCGTGCAGCTGCCGCAACCGGCGTAAGCCCGGCAACCCAGTCGTGGACGGTCAGGCGGCCCACTGATGGGCACGGTCCCCACGCCGCTCCACCCCCAAGGAATCGTCCAGCACCATCTTCGCTCAGTGGGTGTCCCGGGTGGACCAGCACGGCGCCGATGTTCTGTTGCCTCATCAGCGCGGGGGCCCTGCACGCTCGGCAGCAAACACAGAGCCCATCTCATACCTGATCAGCCGGGGCTCGTCGCATCGTGACCGCAGTAGGGGCCCCTCGCGGCGATGAGCCGCTTCCGCAGTGATCGAGCGACGAGGGACCGGGGGCACGTCAGCGGATGTCCGGCCTCTCGCGCGCACGCTTCCCAAAGGGAAGCCGATCCGGGCAGAGGAAAGCCCCCGGGGAGGCGGGACGTGACAACCGGAACCGGGGGCCTTCTACTCAGCCGCTCCGAGCGGGAGGGAGCGCTTGGCTTCAACGCTGCCACCGAACCAGAATGTCGGCATCTTTTCCCGCGATCGCGGGTGGCAACCCCTCCTGCCACGTGAACCGCTGGGCAAGCGAAAGCCCCCGGCGGCGGGGATGCCGGACCACGGCCGAGGGCCTGCGCTCAGCTACTCCAACCTGAGGGCGCTTGGGCAGCACGGACACTGTGCCCCGCCGGCCACCGCACTGCGTCCTGCCACACACTGGTGTCGCCCGGATGGACCAGGGCTGCGGGACCGGGCCCGGACGTGGTGATGTGGACGCGACGAGGGCTGAGCCACGCGCACGGGTAAAGACGTGCTCACCGGCCGCGGCCGGTGAGCACGTCGTCGGGCGCGGTCGGCCAGGCCGGCGCCGGGCCCGAGCAGCTTGCTGGCCGGAGGCTTGTCCGGGCGTCCCGGTGCGGCCGGGTCGGTGCCTTGTCCTTGGCCACCCGGAGCTTGTCCCCGAGCTCCTTGTCCGCGAGCTGCGCGCGGCCTCGACCTGCCTGCGCACCGCCGGGTACAGGTACTCCTCCTCGGCAACCGAGTGCCGCACCAGCTCAATCGCCGTCCGGTCCGCCGGCTCACGGCGCCACTCGCCGTCCATGGCCGTGTCCCGGATCTGCTCGAACAGCACCGCCACCTCGCGGTGGTCCTCGGTGGGCTCCTCGATCACATCTCGGCCGTGCGCCATGTCCTCGCCCTCTCGTCCCGGGGCGCGGCCGCTCGCCGGCCGCAAGATACCCGGCAGAGGATGCCAAGCCTGACCAGGCGTACCGGCTTGGCACGGGTGCCTTCAGTGTCATGACCGCCTCGGCGGCTGGATCCACCCCAGGGACCGCTCGACGGCTCGTTGCCAGCAGTCGTATTCGCGCTCCCGCCGTTCGGAATCCATGGCAGGCAGCCACTGGGCGGCCCGGTGCCAGTTGCGGCGCAGGACCTCCATGTCCGACCAGTAGCCGACCGCGAGGCCGGCTGCGTAGGCAGCGCCGAGCGACACCGTCTCGGCCACCAGGGGCCGTACCACGGGAACGTCGAGCACGTCGGCGAGGAACTGCATGAGCAGGTTGTCGGAGGTCATGCCCCCGTCCACCTTGAGCTGCTTCAGGGCGAGCGCAGAATCGGCGTTCATGGCGTCGACGACCTCCCGTGTCTGCCAGCCGGTGGCTTCCAGGACGGCTCGGGCCAAGTGGCCCTTCGTGATGTACGAGGTGAGGCCGACGATGACGCCGCGGGCGTCGCTTCTCCAATGGGGTGCGAACAGACCGGAGAACGCGGGGACGATGTAGCAGCCGCCGTTGTCCTCGACGGTGCGTGCCAGGGTCTCGATCTCAGGTGCACTGTTGATCAGACCCAATCGGTCGCGGAACCACTGGACCAGCGAGCCGGTGACGGCGATCGGCCCCTCCAGGGCGTAGATCGCGGGCTGCTTCGCGATCTTGTATGCGACGGTGGTGAGGAGCCCGTGCCGGGACCGGACGACGTCGGATCCGGTGTTCATCAGCAGGAAACTGCCGGTCCCGTAGGTGCACTTCGCCTCGCCGGGCGAGAAGCAGGTCTGCCCGAACAAGGCCGCCTGCTGATCGCCGAGGGCGGCCGTGATCGGGATCCCCGGGAGCACGGAGCGGGCCTCGCCGTAGCACTCGGCGGAAGGACGGATCTCCGGCAGCATCTGGCGCGGGACTCCGAAGAACTCCATGAGTTCGCCGTCCCAGGTCAGCGTGCGCATGTCGATGAGCATGGTGCGGCTGGCGTTGGTGGCGTCGGTGATGTGCAGACCGCCGCCCCTTCCGCCGGTGAGGTTCCAGATCAGCCAGCTCTCCATCGTGCCGAACAGCACCTCGCCGTCCCGGGCACGCTGCTCCAGCCCGTCGATGTGATCGAACAACCAGCGGATCCGGGGCGCGGAGAAGTAGGTCGAGGGAGGCAGGCAGCAGCGTTCGAGGAAGAACTCCTCCCCGGGCCGGTTTTTCAGATCGTCGACAAGCGGAGCGGTGCGGGTGTCCTGCCAGACGATCGCCTTCCCCA
Source organism: Streptomyces sp. NPDC002835 (assembly GCF_053591995.1). Lineage (NCBI taxonomy): Bacteria > Bacillati > Actinomycetota > Actinomycetes > Kitasatosporales > Streptomycetaceae > Streptomyces > Streptomyces sp. NPDC002835. Next base: position 35,341 of record NZ_JBSFUW010000030.1, read on the forward strand.
GTGGCACGCCAGTCCGCCGGTCCCAGAGCACGGTCGTCTCCCGCTGGTTGGCGATCCCGATGGCGGCGATCTGCCCGGCGTCCACGCCTGCGTGGGACAGTGCCTCCGGCACCACGCGCTGCAGGTTGCGCCAGATCTCCACAGCGTCGTGCTCGACCCATCCGGGCTGAGGAAAATACTGGCGATGCTCTCGTTGGGCGACCGACACCAGCCCCCCGCGGTGGTCGAACAGGATGCATCGAGTGGAGGTGGTGCCCTGGTCGATGGACATCACATAGCGTGCCACCATGATCGGGCCTGCCTTCCGATGTGTCACGGAGCGGCGGGTGACTACCAGCGCGCCGCGCCCAGGTCTCTGGAGATCGCCCGTGCGGCCTCCCTGAGCAAGGTGATCAGGGCGGGTCGGGGCCGGCCTCCGTTGTCGCAGATCCGCTCGACCGGGCCGGATATGCCGAGCGCGCCCACCACGAGGCCGCCGTGCCCCCGGATCGGCGTGGCGATTCCGGCGTCACCCATGCTCATTTCCTGCACCTCTGAGCCCCAGCCGAGCTCTCGAATCTCGCTGAGCGCCCGGTTGAGATCCTCGGGGAGCACCAGGGTGTGCCGGGTGTAGGCCTCCAGTCCGGCCTTCAGCAGCGGCTCGACGGGCGCGGCCCCGAAGGCCAGCAGGACCTTGCCGAGCGAGGAGGCGTGAAGCGGCAGCAGCGCACCCACGTCCAGGGTCTGGAGGGTGTCGTCCGGGCGGAAGACGTGGTGGACGATGAGCACCTTCCCCTCCAGGGGTGTGCCCAGGCGGACGGCCTCCCCGCTGCGGGCGGCCAGGGCGTCGGCCCAGTTGAGGGAGCGCGACCGCAACTCGTTGACGTCGAGGTAGCTGGTACCGAGATGGAGCAGAGCCGCTCCGAGCTGGTACTTCCCGGTGGCAGCGTCCTGCTCCACGAAGTCCACGTGCTGCAGGGTGCGCAGAATGCCATGAGCGGTTCCTTTGGCCAGTCCGAGCGACGACGCAACCTCGCCCAGTCCCAGCCTGCGGGGACCGGCGGCGAGCAGACGCAGAATCGCCGCCGCCCGTTCTATGGACTGGACCGGGCCGACCATAGAACGATCGTAGTCCGGGTCTTCGAATGAGGACCTTCGTTCGACAATGCCGACCGTCGTTCATTGACCGACCGCTCCTGCCTCCCTAGCGTTTCATCACGCCCGGCCACCGGCCGGCAACGCTCCCCGAGGAGGACGGGCCATGACAGTGGCGCAGCTCAGCGCAGAGCTTCCCGAAGACGTCACGTACGTCTTTCCCCTGCCACACGCCCCTGAGGCAGCCGCGGTCATGCGTCGGCGCGTGCGCGCGGTCCTCACCGACTGGCACCTGTCCGCGGACGTCGCGGAGGACGTGGTCCTGCTGGCCTCGGAGCTGCTCACCAATGCGATCACCCACGCCCTGCCTCCGGCGACGCTTCGGGTGTCGCAGGTGCTGGTGGACGCTCTCAAAGCCGTACACATCGAGGTGACGGATGCGGGACCTGCGACCCCGGCCGACCGGCCGGCTTCCGGGCGCGACCCGGACGAGCACGGCCGAGGCATCGGAATCGTCATGGCGCTGTCGGCCAGGCATGGCGTGCGAGAGCGCGCCGACGGGACCACCTGGTGGGCAGACGTGGTCGTGAGATGAGATGACGAAGACACGACAGGCTCTGCCAGATACACCAGGCGCCATCGCTGACACATTCGGCACTCCGGGGCGGGGTGAAGCAGGGGTTGGCGCCCAGGATCCGGGCCCTCACGGACCAAGCAGCCACAACGCGAGCCAGTCCGGGCCTGTGAGCAGGTCGGGCAGCCCCAGGGCGCGTACATCGAGCGCACCTACGACGCGCTCGGCCGGCGGCGCCTGGGGCGGCTCGCGGCTGTTCCGGGCCTCCGGGAAGACCGTCACCAAGGTGACCCGGGATCCGAGCCGCGGTAGCGGGCGAGGAGTTTGCGCGTGACGAGCCTGTGGTCGATCAGCTCGTCGGTGCGGCGGACCTGGTCGTCGTAGACCCACAGGCCGACGTAGTGGTCCCGCCGGGAAACCAGCCGGACCTTCAGCCGAACCCCCTGCCTCGGGATCGGGTGCACCACGACGTACGGCAGCCTCCGACATCCCGCTCCACCGCCGCCTCGGCGGTCAGGGTCCCCCACGGCACGCGGGCCTCCGGATCCCACGCCGGCGCGTACGCCGAACACAGTAGACACCGCCACCGACAAGGGCCGATGCGGGGACCAGCAGGCCAACGGCGGCCACGGGCGGAAGGTCGTCCGGGACGTACACCGACGCTGTCGACGATGCCGAGCCTCACGTCGAGGGCGTCGAGGGCGTCGAGGGCGCCGGTGCCGCCGGGCTGACCGCGCAGCACCACACCTCCGCGGCGGTCACGCGCTCCGCGCTGGCGGAGTGGTTCCCTGACGCCTGATCACGACCGGGAACAGGCCCTGAAAACCTTTGCCGTTCCGCCCGCGCCCGCCGCCTCTCCCCGCTACGGTTGCGATCACCGTAGCTGGAAACGCGGATGCGGGGCGGGGCCCGGGGGGATCGGGGATGCGTGGAGTAAGCCAGGAGATGCGTGCCGTCATCCGTGCGGCGATGTCGGAACCGGACACGATGAGGGCGTGGGCTTCCGATACGCCGGAAAACGTGCTGGCGCAGGAGACCCACGGCAACGTCGCGATACACGTTCTGGGGATCGCCGATCGGCTCACCTCCGCCCAGGCCGCGGCGGAGCCGGACGTCCTCGACATCGTGTACCTGGCCGCCGGTTACTACCTTGAGCGATGCCAGTGTCTGCCCGAGGCCGGGAGGACCTGGGACCACCACGCGTGCACCTTCCTCTTCGGGATCGTGCACGCAGTGCGGCCCGGTGCCGTACCGCAGCCGTTGCGTGACGCCTTCGCCGAGCAGCCGCCACCGGCAGTGCCGGCGTACGAGACCGTGCATGCAGTGGGCGTTGCACTCCTCCTGGCCAGCGCACCGAAGAAGGACGCAGAAGGAGTCCAGCTGGCCGGCGCGCTCCTGGGCAGAGCGTGGGAGGGAGCACGGGGCGGAGAGTCCGAGCCGCACATCGCCTTCAACTTCGCCTCGGCCCTGACCACGATGGCCGATCTCGGCGTCGGGCCGGAAGGAGCGGGGCGCAAGGCCCTCGGCCTCATGCGCGCGGCCCTCGCCGCGCTGCCGGCGGAGGATCCTCTTCGTGAGGAGATGCTGGCCGGTCTCATGCGGGCGCTGGCCAAGGCGCCGCCGGCAGTGCCGGCCGAGGGCAGCCCGGGAGCCGAGATCGCCGCGTACCTGCGCGAGGGCGGCCTGGAACGGCTTGATACGGTCATCGACCGGCTGCGAGTGGTCGTCGACGCGTCCGCGACCGGGGAGCCGCAGCGCAGCGGCCACCGGGCCGAGCTGGGGCAAGCGCTGCGGATGCGTTTCGAGATGACAGGCGAGCTCACCGACCTCGACGCGTCGATCGCCGAGCTCGAAGCGGTGCTCGCGACCGGGCCGCTGAACGCCGAGGACCGGGCTTCGGTCGCCTCCTTCCTGGGCCTGGCCCGGCTCGATCGGTACGTCACGTTCCGGGACCCCGCCGATCTCGAGGCCGCCACCAGGGCCGTCCGGGAAGGAAACGACCCTTCGGTGGCCGCCTCGTCCGGCCACGCCCAGCGGCTCACCAACCTGGCTGCTGTCCTTACCGCGCGGTTCGACCTCCATGCACAGGAATCCGACATCGACGAGGCCGTCGAGCACTTGACGTACGCCGTCGCCGCCACCCCGTGGTCCCAGCACGACCACCCCGTGATGATGATCAAGCTGGCCGTCGCCCTGCGCAGGCGCGGAACGCACCGGCAGCAGCATGCGGATCTCGACCGAGCTGAGGCGATCCTGCGGAAGGTGGCGGAAGACTCCGCGGGCACCGGACCCAACCAGCAGCTGGCCCGTATGGAGCTGGGGCGCCTTTTGGCGGAGAGGGGCAGGCTGCGTGGCAACGTGCTGGATGTCGCCGACGCCGTCGACCAGTACCGTGCCACCGCGCTCGCCCCCACCCAGGACATCCGCACCCGCTTGGCATGCGCTGTCGCCTGGGGCGTCGACAGTGTCTCGCTGGGCGCCCTGGACCTCGCCCGCAACGCCTTCGGCGTGGCGCTGACCGATCTGCTGCCCAAGCTGAGCGGGCGGACGCTGGGCCGGGAGTCGCAGGAGACACGGCTGCGCGAGGTGTCCTCGCTGGCCACGGTGGCCGCGGCTGTGTCGGTCATGGCCGACCGGCCGCAGGAAGCGCTCGTCCGGCTGGAGCAGGGGCGCGGCGTCCTGCTCGCCCAGGCCCTGCAGCTGCGCGGTCGGCACGACGAGCTCGCCGCCGCGTCTCCCGAACTCGCCGACCGCTTCGAGCGGGTCTGTGCCGAGCTGGTCGCGCGGCAGCGCAGCCCCGAACAGCGCAAGGAGGCGGCGGCGGAGTTCGACCGGGTGGTCGAGGAGATCCGCGCGCGGCCCGGGTTCGCGCGCTTCTACCGGTCGCCGGACTGGGAGCAGTTGAGCGAAGCCACGGCACACGGACCCGTGGCCGTTGTCAACGTGTCCCCGATGGGCTGCTTCGTGCTGCTGCTGACCCGGCCGCCCGGCGGCCGCAGCGCCGTCGAGGTGTTGCCCCTGGAGGTCATGCCGGAGGAGATCGGCGAACGCGCCGGCACTTTCCGGACCGCCGTGTCCCGGCTCCTCCACCCAGACACGCCGGGCCGGGAGCGCCTGCGGCGGGACGAAGAGATGAAGGGCACGCTGCGGTGGCTCGGTACGCACATCGTGGGTCCTGTCCTCGCCCGCCTGGGCCTCGACCGGCCGGCGCGTCCCGGCGCGCCCCGGCCGCGGCTGTGGTGGTGCCCGACCGGTGTCCTGTCCGTCCTCCCGCTGCACGCCGCACTGCTGGAGAAGAGACCCGGCGGGGAGAACGTGTACACCCACGACCTGGTCGTCTCCTCCTTCACCCCGACGCTGGGCGCCCTGCTGCACGCCCGTTCCAGGCCGACCTCAGGCAAGGGCCGCCCGTCGCTCGTGGCGGTGGCCGTGGACACCGGGACCGCGTACCCCCGGCTGACCGCCCTGGGCGACGAGCTTGCGGCGACGGGCGTGCTGCCCGGCCGCCGGGACGAACTGCGTGGAACCGAGGCCACGCCGCAGGCGGTGCTCGCCGCGCTGCGCACGCACACCCACGCCCATCTGGCCTGCCACGGCGTACGGGACCGGGCCGACCCCTCCCGCAGCAGACTGCTGCTGCACGGAGGGGAACTGACCTTGCGTGAACTGGCCGGCGAGCGGTTACCGGAGGCCGAGTTCGCCTACCTCTCCGCCTGCCACAGCGCCGCACCCGGCGAGGAACTGGCCGACGAGGTCATCTCGGTGGCGTCCGCCTTTCAGCTGTGCGGCTACCGGCAGGTGATCGGAAGCCTGTGGACCGTGGACGACAAGATGGGCCTGCTGCTCGCCCGCGAGGTCTACCGGAACCTGGCGGCACCGGATACCCCGGCTGCCGCATGTGCCCTGCACCGGGCCATCGGGGTGTTGCGCGAGCACCCCCGCTACCGGGACCCGCTGTTCTGGGGCTCGGTCATCCACAGCGGACCGTGAGGAGTTGCCGGGATGGACGACGAACGCAGATGGCGCGCCGAACTCTGCGGGGCGCTGGAGTGGCTGACCGAGGAGATGGAGACACGGGGCCGGGGAACCGAACTCCGCGCCGTCCTACGGTCCGTGTTCGAGGAGGGGGCCCCGGTGCGGCAGGCCATCGCCGTGTTGGGCATCGAGGAGCATGTACTGACCGGCCACACGGGTCCGGTGCGCGGGTACGAACCGGAGGCGGGGCCCGGGTACGAACCAGGAGACCCGTTCCCCGGACTCGTGGCCCGCGCCGCCGGTGAGATCTACCGCTGTCCGGACGGGAGGTGCGGTCTGAACGAGCCCCGGAAGCCGGGCGGAGAGATACCGGCCGGCGGACGCTGCTGGTGGCGCGACAGGCCACTGCGCATCATGGAGGCCTGAACCGGTGGCCCCGGTTCTCGATGGCCTCGGCCAGAAACTGGCCGAGAAATGGATGCTGGCGCTGGCGGCACCCGGCCTGCTGTTCGTGGGAGCCACCGCCTCTGCCGCCGTGCTCGGCCAGGCCCGCGCCCTCGACTGGCCTGTCCTGCGGGAGCGGGTCGGTCACTGGGCGGTGGAAGCCGGACGCTGGCCCACAGCCGGGCAGCTCGTCGCCGTCGCGGTGATCGTCCTCGCATCCGTGGCCGTGGGGATGGTTGTACGGGCCTCCGGCGAAGGTGCCGTACGGATCTGGGCGGGCGACTGGCCGGGCCCGGCCCGCCCGCTGGCCGACCGGCTGACCGCCCGCCGGGCCGAGCGCTGGAACCAGATCCACGAGGGCATCGTTCGACTGCGAACCGCCCATCCGACGCGCCAGCGGGAAGAACCTGTCCGCCGGCACATCCATGAGGAGACCACCCGCCGTGACCGCATCGCGCTCGCCCTGCCGAGCCGGCCCACGTACACCGGCGACCGGCTCGCAGCCACCGTTGTCCGCCTGGACCACCAGTACGGCATCGACCTCGCCGCCTGCTGGCCCCGGCTGTGGCTGGTGCTGCCGGACGACGTCAGGGCGGAATTGCGCGCCGTGCGGACCCGCTTCGACGCCGCCGTGGCCGGATCCGTGTGGGCCGCCTGTTATGCCGTGCTCGGGTGCTTCTGGTGGCCGGCCGCCGTGGCCGCCGTCGTGACGGGGCTCGTGGCTTGGCGGCGGGTCCGCCGGACCGCGGCGGCGCTCGCAGACCTGGTGGAGTCCGCCGTCGACGTCCACCTGCGACGGCTGGCGGAAGAGCTCAGCCTCACTGAGATGCCCGGCGACCCACCAGACCGCCGCCTGGGCCTCGCCGTGACCCGCATCGCCCGCAAGAGTGCCTAGCCAGTGTCCCTGCGCCCGGAGATCCGCCGGCAGAAGTGGACGAGGGATTCGAGGATTTCTTCGGCGGTCTGGCCCAAATGAACGGAGCCGGAGAGGGGGTCGGCGCCAACTCCGGTGCGGGCCGTCGTGGCGGCACGTGCTGTGCCGAAGCGATGCCGTGGCCCGCCGGTTGCGGGCCGGGGCCGGGCGGGTGGGGGCGGCGAAGCGGACCGCCAGGGAGGACGCGCACCCCCGGGCAGAGCCGGGCGGCGCGGGCCATGCGGAGTGACACATCGCTCGCGCCGCCCCGGTCATCGATGGATGCGGACGGTGTTGGTCACAGGGATGTGCGGAAGGGGCCGGTGATCTCGTAGGTGGTGCCGCCGGTGCTGGAGCCGGAGGTGCCGCGCTGGGAGGAGAAGTACAGCCGGTTTCCTGCGGGGTTGAACGCCGGTCCACGGATCTCGAAGGAGGACTGGCCGGTCACGCTCAGGAAAGGGGCGACGATGTCGTCGGGGGTGATGATGCAGCCCTCCATGTTGGCGCCGTCCTCGGCCACGTACAGGTCGCCGACGGTGGCGGCGGTGATGTTGTCCACGCCGGCGAGTGGGGCTCCGGAGACGTTGTCGTCGTACACCACGGCAAGGGTGTTGGTGGCCGCGTTGTACGCCCGGACGCGGTTGTCGCCCTTGGTGGTGAAGTTGCAGATGTCGGACCGGTAGTAACAGCCCTCCCCACCGTTGAAGAGCTTGGCTCCCGAGACCTGGTCGCGGGTGGGGGTGGGGCTGCCGTCCGGGTCGGGCACGTTCGCCCAGGACAGCACGCCTGAGACCTCCTTGAGCACCTGCAAGGACCCACGGCGGTCAGCGGCGGGTGGGATGCCGGAGGGCGACGACGCCCTGAAGGGCGCCGTCCGGCCGCAGCAGGACAGGGCGGGGCCGCTCGGGCATGGTGCCGCGAGTCCTTTCGGGGGCCGGAGCCTCGTTTGGGTCGTGCCGGACGGCATGCGGATTCGTCAGCCCGTCGGCCTCAAGGCTGTATTACGCGGTCCACTCCCTCCCAGAAGCAACAGGGACCCGGGCTTGCCCGGCGTGGGGTACTGCCGGTGCAGCGACTCGGACGGGACGTAGTGCTTGCCCTCGATGATCACCGCGAACCGACCGGGCGGGCTCCCGAGCCGGTCGGAACGGGCGCGGCGGACCCCCGAGGGTTGACACGCGGGTAACGTACGCGCAAAATCGCGGCACCGCACGACAATGTCGAACGGCGTTCGGGTTCTTATTCCCTCAAGGGAGCCACCCTCTGGTCCCGGCGAACGGACGCCATCAGCACCGTCCCCGGGGGCAGGCCGGGAACCACCGCCGCCGACCACCGCAGCCACGACCTGTGGTTCACGCTCCCGCTCGCCTCAGGAGGACACCCGTGTCTAAACTGCGCCCGATCCTTGCCGCCGCCGCTCTGGCGGTCACCGCTGCCATCGCCCAGCCCCTTCCGTCCGCCGTCGCCGACACCACCGATGTCTCTCCGCCCGGCGCCAATGACTGGTCGTGCAGGCCCAGCGCCGAGCATCCCGACCCGGTCGTGCTCGTGCACGGAACGTTCGAGACCATGGCCAAGAACTGGCCGACGCTCAGCCCGACGCTCAAGAGCGCGGGATACTGCGTCTTCGCGTTGAATTACGGCGGCAACGCCATGGGGCCCATCGCCGAGTCGGCGGAGGAGCTCGACTCGTTCGTCGGCGCGGTGCTCGGGGCCACCGGTGCACGGAAAGTCGACCTCGTAGGACACAGCCAGGGCGGGATGATGCCCCGCTACTACATCAAGAACCTCGGCGGTGCGACGAGGGTGGACGATCTGGTCGGTATCGTTCCCTCCAACCACGGCACGGAGGGCCTGATCCCCCTGCCTGACGGGTCCGAGAACAGCGCCTGTCCGGCATGCGACGAGCAGCAGGCCGGGTCGCAGTTCCTGACCGACCTGAACGCCAAGGACGAGACGCCCCCCGGCCCCGACTACACCGTCGTGACCACCAAGTACGACGAGGTGGTCACGCCGTACACCAGTGCCTTCCTGGAAGGTTCCGCCCGCGAGGTCACCAATGTGACCCTCCAGGACGCCTGCCCGCTGAACACCATTGAGCACGACCAGGCACCCAACGACCCCGTGGTCCACCAGTGGGTCCTGCACGCGCTGCAGCGCACCGGTCCGGCCGACCCGGCCTTCCTGCCCTCCTGCGTCGCCTGAAGGCCCAGGCCGCCTGCCGTACGCGGTCCGCGGCGCGAATCCTGGAGCGCGGATCCGTGCCCGTCAGCCCCGGTGCCGGTTACCGGCACCGGGGCTCAGTGTCTTGCCGTGGCCCCCGTCAGACACGCCGTCCGCTGCGACTGGAGCGGTCACGGCGAAGAGCGAGGGGCGGCCGGTCCGAAGTATTTCCTGCACGCGTCTTGCCAGCTTCCGGCTACCCGACAGTAATCTTTCGGTACCCCCGTACGGTGCCAGTGCCTCATCCCTGCGGTCTCTGCGGATCCGCTGAGCCGCCGCGACGCCCTCATGGATGGGGCGGACACCCCGTCGGCGGCCGACAACATCAGCACTGCTAATTGGATCGCACCCCGGATGGGCAGGAAATCCTTCGATCGGCTCGACAGGCAGCCTTCTGTGCCGGCAACCAGCAGAGGGAGTCGATCGGAGGCGCACACCGCAGCCAAGGTCCCGTCGCCTCGCGAGTAACCGGCCGCCGCCGGATGGGCCCGGGCCCCGCGGCTGCCGGGACGCTCCTGCCGTGGACTTCCTGGGAGCAGGCGATATCCGCCGCAGCGGCGCGATCTGCGGCTTCATCAGCGTGATGCGTACAGCCCGCGACGGGCGTGCGCGCGCGCAGCGGTCTCGTCGGAGTTCTCCAGGTTGGACGTGGGCGACCCGGATCTGTGTCACAGGTGCCCCAGGGGGCGCCATGGCCGGGATACGCAGCGCAATCAGGGCTTGCTCACGGAGGAGGTGAGGCGCATTCGACGTTGCGCCGGCTGCCGGGGCCTCTCGCTGCCGCGGGCACCTGGTGGCTCGGGACCGGCTACGACCAGTAAGGATGAAGGGCGCCCGAACCCTCGGGAGGAGCAGCTCAGGGACCGACATGTGCTCCGCCGATTCTGCGCCGGTTTCACCAGGTACGGCCGAGCTGCAGCAAGTGGTCACGGACGCGAGCAACGTGCGGGTTCTGCGTGCCGCCGGGCCGCTGTACGAGGTAACCGGTGTTGATGGGCGGGTCGTCGGTCTCGTGCAGAGGAACCAGAGCGCCGGAGGCGAGTTCGTTCAGGCACAGGAATCGGGGCAGGACGGTAAAGCCCGCGCCCGCCGTGACCGCGGACAGCACACCACGCAGGTCGGGGACCGTGACGGCGGCTCGGCAGACAAGGCGTTTGCCGAAGACATGGCGCCAGTACCGGCGCGCGATGGGCAGGTCCTCGGCGTAGGTGACCAGAGGCACAACATGCAGGGCCGATGGGCCCTCGGCAGCCAGCCGCTCCTTGAGCCGGTCTGCCCAAACGGGGGCGGCGACCAGGACGAACTCCTCGTCCATCAGCGGGACGGCGGTGAGCGTCCGGCCGCGCGGACGGGTGGTCGCGATGACCAGGTCATGGCGGCCGGCGCGCAGGTCATCGAGCAGGGTGTCGGTCAGGCCCGTGGTCACACGCAGCCGTACGCCGTCGGCGACGAGGGGTGCGAGCCCGGGAAGGGCACGCGTGCACAGCAGTTCGGCGGGGCCCGCAAGGTGGACGGGCTCGGCGTGGCTGTCCTCGGGCGAAGCGGAGGCGGTCGCGCCTGCCAGGGCGTCCAACGGCGCGGCGATCCGGGTCGCGAGCTCGTCCGCGACCGGTGTCGGGGCGACACCGCGCGGCAGCCGCTCGAACAGCGCGCGCCCGGTCTGCCGTTCCAGGGTGCGGATCTGCGTGGTCACCGTGGGCTGCGACAGGCCCAGCAGCGGGGCGGCAGCGGTGAAGGACCCGGCACGATAGACCGCGAGGAAGGTACGCAGGAGGTTCAGATCCGCCGGGTGCGGTGTCGTGACGGCATGCGGCGACACCTGGTGGTTCGTATCGGAATTCCTATGTGTCACCCAAGCAACTCTAGGTGACTCCTATGGGGCTGGTGAAGGGTGCGGTTCCCTCATTCCAGGATCCCTCGCCGCAGCCGTCCCCATGACCAGTGCTTGCCGACCTCGGAGAGGGGGAAGGTGACCCCGGGCGCCTGTCGCCACGAGGTCGGCGATCGCGTTCGTCGCGGCGTGGCCGGCCTACACGAGCAGGGCCTCGACGCGGACGCGGCCGCCGACACCCGCGCCTGCTCCTCGACGTCCTGCGCCCTGCGCCCTGCGCCCTGTGCTCTGCGCTCTGCGCTCTGGCGGCACCCTCGGTCTCGCTCCTGCCGGGGAACCGACCCGGCGCCCGCGGTCGCAGCGGCGGCTCTCGCGTCCAAGGCTGCCGGCATGCGCATGGCTTCCGTTGCACCGGTGCCTCCCTCCTCGCGGCCGCCGGGCTGTTGGACGGCCGGCCACCACCACTGGGCACTCTCGGACACCTTCCGTGCCCGATACCCGCAGGTGTCACTGGATCGGGACGTCCCGTTCGGACGACGGCGGCATGCCGGCCTCCGCCGGCGTCGCATCATGGGTCGACGTCTGCCTGCACCTCGTACGCAATGACCACGGAGTGAGGTCGCCAAACAGGGTGGCGCGCGCGCCTGTGTCGTCCCGCCGTGGCGGGACGGAGAACAGGCGCAGTGCATCGAGCAGCCGGTGCCGGAGATCTCGGCGGACGGAACGGCCGCCATCCGCCGTGCGGCGCTCGAAAGCCTCCATGAGCCGCTGATCCCGGCCGAGCTCGCCGATCACGCCCGCGTGAGCCTGCGCACCTTCGTCCGCCGCTTCGGTGAAGAGGTCGGCATGAGCCCGGGCCGGGGCTCGTCCAGCGCGTCGCCCGGGCACGTCGCCCCTGGAATCCACTGACCCTGGCATCGGCCGAGATCGCCGGGCAGGTCGGCTTCGCCACCGGCACCTCGCTGCGGCACCACCTGCATGCCGCCGCCGGCGTGTCTCCGCTCGCCCAGCGGCGCACCTTCCGGGACCTGCAGTCGTCGAATGTCTGACCATCACCACAGCTCATGGCCTGTCCAGGGATACTCCCCTCCATCCATAGAGGACCCAATGTCAGGCATCGGATTCCACATTGGATATTGGTGGGTCGGTGGACCTACCTTCGAGGACATCGCCGCACTGACGATCTGAACTCGGAACGTCAGCGTTCGCAGAGCGTCGGAGCGTGCGATCCCATCCCCCGCGCTCGAGCGGGCCCCCACACCCTCGGAGAGTGACTCACCATGTCGAAGATTCTTTTCGTGATGACCGGCGTCGACTACTGGACGCTGGCGGACGGCACCAAGCACTCCACCGGCTTCTGGGCCGAGGAAGCCACCGCCCCGTACGAGGCGTTCAAGGCCGCAGGCCACGAGATCGTCGTCGCCACCCCCGGTGGCGTCGTACCGACCGTGGACAAGGGCAGCCTGGCGCCCGAGGTCAACGGCGGCCAGGAGGGCGCCGACCAGGTCGCCGCCACACTCGCCTCGTTCACCGAGCTGCAGCGCCCCATCACGCTGGAGGACGTGGACCTCGACGACTACACGGCCGTCTTCTACCCCGGCGGCCACGGCCCCATGGAGGACCTCGCCGTCGACTCCGCCTCCGGTCAGATCCTGATCGACACCCTCGACTCGGGCAAGCCGCTCGCCGTCGTCTGCCACGCCCCGGCCGCGCTCCTGGCCGCGGAGAAGGCCGACGGCTCCAACGCGTTCGCCGGCTACAAGGTGGCAGCCTTCACCAACGCCGAGGAGGCCCAGGCCGGTTTCGCCGACAGGGCGAAGTGGCTCCTGGAGACCCGCCTCGTCGAGGCCGGTGTCGATGTCCAGGTCGGCGAGCCGTGGGCACCGAACGTCGTCGTGGACCGCAACCTGGTCACTGGTCAGAACCCGTCCTCCTCCGCCCTGATCGCGGTCGAGGTCCTCAAGAAGCTGGCCTGACCATGGTTGCCGACCGGCTCGAAGAGGTCCTCGACGCCACCTACAACTGCCTGACCCGGTACGGCGTACGGCGCACCACGATGGACGACATCGCCACCACTATGGGCGTGTCCCGGTCAGCGGTCTACCAATACGTGCAGAGCAAGGACGACGCCTTCCGCCAGCTCGCCGCCCGTCTGCACGACCAGGCGCTCGGCCGGGCCCGGCAGGCGGCCGCGGACCAGGACGTCACCTACGCCGACCGCGTCCGGGGCGTCCTGGCGGCCAAGCTCAATCTGGTCCTGCAACTCAGCGGTCCGTCACCGCACACCGCCGAACTCCTCGATGCCAAAGCCCGGTTGTTCGGCGGGATCTGTACCGCGTTCACGGGCGATCTACGGCACCTGCTGATCGGTCTCTTCCGGGAGGCGGGCGCACCGGACGGTGTGGAGCCGGCCGAGGCCGCCGACATCTGCATCGCCCTGGTCATCGGCCTGGAGGCCGTGCCTGACGGCGAACGACTCCTGGAGTCTTCCACTCGCGCGCTGCTCGCCGGGTTGCTGGATCCGCCCCTGGCCGCCGGTCCCTGACCTGGCCGCCCTCACGCCTCTCTACTCCCTCTCATCGCCTCTCTCGCTCTCTCTGGAGCTCAGCCATGCCCTTTTCCAGCCGTGAATGGCACCTCGCCGCCCGCCCGGCGGGTGAGCCGAAGCCGTCCGACTTCGCCTTCGTCACCACCGCGGTGCCCGACCCGGGCCCGGGGCAGGTGGTCGTACGCAACGACTTCCTCTCCGTCGACCCGTACATGCGCGGCCGGATGAACGAGGGCGAGTCCTACATCCCGCAGTTCGAGCTCGGTGACGTCATGACGGGGTCGGCGGTCGGGACCGTCGTCGCCTCCCGGGCCGGCACCGCGCCCGTGGGCGCAGTGGTCGCGCACTTCGACGGCTGGCGCGAGTACGCCCTGCTGGACGCCGCCGCCGTCCAGGTCGTCGACACCGGCCTCGCACCCGCCTCCGCGTACCTCGGTGTGCTCGGCACCACCGGTCTGACGGCCTGGGCCTCCCTTACTGAGATCGCCCCGGTCCAGGACGGTGACGTCGTCTTCGTCTCCGGTGCGGCCGGCGCGGTCGGCTCGGTCGCCGGGCAACTCGCCCGCAAGCTCGGCGCGTCGAAGGTCATCGGCTCGGCCGGCGGCCCGGCCAAGACCGAGCGGCTCCTGAAGGACTTCGGCTTCGACACAGCGATCGACTACCGCACGGGCGGTGTCGCCAGGCAGCTCGCCGAGGCCGCCCCGGACGGCATCGACGTCTATTTCGACAACGTCGGCGGCGACCATCTCGACGCCGCGCTCCAGGTGATGAACTTGCGCGGCCGTGTCGCCCTGGTCGGCGCGATCTCCGGCTACAACGCCACCGAACTGCCCGCAGGCCCCGCCCACCTGCCGCTCGCCATCGGCAAGCGGATCACCCTGCGCGGCATGAACGTCGCCGACCACGCCGACCTGGCGCCGGACTACATCCGGCAGGCCGCCGCATGGATCGCCGACGGCTCCCTCGTCGCCGACGAGACCGTGGTCGACGGCATCGAGAACGCCGTCGACGCCTTTCTGTCCATGATGCGCGGCGCCAACACCGGCAAGATGCTGGTCCGTCTCCCCCAGGGCATGGGTCCGTCTTCAAACGGATCTTGCCCGGAGCAGGAATGACGCGAGACTGACCGCTGCTTCGTACGAAGTGGCGGTCTTGTCGTATCCGGTGACGATTCCGCGGAAGCCTTTGAGCCGGTTGAAACAACGCTCAACGATGTTGCGCCGACGGTAGATCTGCCGGTCGAATGCCGGTGGGCGGCCTCCGCGCCGGCCTCGGTTGTGCCGGTGTCTTCGCTGGTCGGTTTTCTCCGGGATCTGGTCGGTCTTCTCCGGGATGGTGTGCGCGATGCCGCGTCGGCGCAGGTAGGCGCGGAAGCCTCGGGAGCTGTAGGCCCTGTCGGCGATGACCTGGTCGGGCCTGCAGCGTGGGCGTCCCCGACCGGTGCGCGGGACGCGGATGGTTCCAGAAAGGGGCGTGCGCAGATGCTGTCGTGGCGTTGGCCGGTGTCAGCAGGATCGCGAGGGCCGGCCACGGCCGTCGCAGGCGAGGTGGACTTTGGTGGTCAGTCCTCCCCGGGATCGGCCGAGGGTGTGATCGTCCGGTTCGTCCGGCTGGTGGATCGCCCTTTTCGGCCGGTGGCGGCGGCGTGCGGGTGGGCGCGGCTGCACCTCCTGGGGTGCCGCGACTGCCTCGAACAGCGGCCTTGAGGGCGGCCCGGATACCTATCGGTTTACTTAACCGTGTTTTGCCTGCAGGTGGAGGCTGTTGTGTGTTTCCTGCCGATTTCCTCAATGATGCGTTGACTTCCCCTGCACGCCATACATAACATGTATCTAGAACAGCTTGACCCGCACGAGATGCTCGGCTGATCGCCGGCCGGCCGGGAGTTCTCCTGGCGCTCGTGCCTGATACTGCCGAGCGGTGTGTCACGCGGGGACGCGTGTCGGGTCCGCCCGGATGGCTGAGGTCAGCGAGGCATGTCATGTTTTCCACCCAGGTCGGTTCAGCGATCACATCAAGCGGGCTCCGCCCCCTGCCGGGGCGCACGCCGGTTGCCCCGCCCGCGTCGCCTGCGGTTCCGGCCGGGCGGGAAGAGGACACGTTCCGGCGGGCGATGATCGCCCTCCCCGCGGAGCCCTGCCGGGTCCGCACCGTCCGGGCTTTCGTCTCCGGCCTCCTGAAGTGCTGGGGTGTGACCGGTCCGGACCGGGACAGCGCTGTCCTGGTGGTCAGTGAACTGGCCGGCAATGCCGCGCAGCACGGCGGTTCCGAGATGACGGTGAGTGTGTCGCTGGCTGCCCAGGATCTGGCCATCGACGTCGTCGACACCGGGCTGTCCACCGCCCTGCCCCGGCCCCGCGGAACCTACGCCGACCAGGAACACGGGCGCGGGCTGGGGATCGTCGAGTGTCTGGCCGAGTGGACCGACATCCGTACCCAACCCGACAGCTGGCGCTGCGGCGTCGGACTGCGCGTCACCCGGACCGTCGCCGCGGACGTGCCGCGGGCCGCGTAAAGGTACTCATTTCCCGGCCCTGCCCGCGACGTCCGTGTGCCCGCATCGACGTTACGACCTCGCCATTCTCAGCGGCGTGCAGCCAGGCCACGTCCCTGGCCTCGGCCCTTGCCGAATGCAGCGGGACGGCCTCGTCCATGCCGGCGATGCAGCCGTCATGCCGTTGGCGTGGAGGCCACCGCGCCGAACACCTCGCTCTGGTCGCACAGGACGGCCGGGTCCGTGACGGTCGCAGCGCGGTCGGCGATCACCACCGCGAAATCAGTGCGATCCGTCCCAGGTCGTGGCCGGTACCGCGCGGCCTCAGCCGCCGCAGAGTGCTCTGAGCAGGCACTGGTCAGCCGGTTGCATCGGCGAGATCCGCCAGCAACCGAGCCCCTGGCACGCCCGCCCCCGTCCGGTCGGCGGACACCACGAGCCTGGACGGGAGCCGACAACCTGCTTGCAGAAAGCGCCTTCCGCCGACGACGGTCAAACCCTCGACAAGGTTCAGCGCCCCAGCCCGGGAAGGCACTTTCGCGCGACCGGCGGCCGGACCAGCCCGACCGAAGGCAACGGTCGCTCCGGCGCCTCTGAGCGGGGCGGGTCGTTCCGGCGTCACGCTTTGCGCGTGCGGTCTGTTACAGCGTGTCGCTGAGGGTGTCCGCGAGACGGTGCCGGACGGCCCGCAGGGCGGGGAGCAGCGAGACGGCGACCGCTCCGGTGACTGCCGCCGCGACGAGGAGGATGAGGGCGCCGGGCGGCGGGAGCTGGGCGATGCCCGCGCCGATGCCGCTGGAGGCGGCCTGGAGATCGATGAGCCATTGGGAGGCCAGGAGCCCCAGGCCGGTACCGACCAGCGCGGCTGCCAGGGCGATGAAACCGGTGCCTGCCACAATCACCGCGATGATCTGGCGGGGTGTCAGTCCGATGGCTTTCAGGGCCAGCAGGTCACGCCGTCGGTCCCGTACGCCGGCGGCGATGGTGGTGGACAGTTCCGCCAGCCCGATCAGCGCCAGCACGCCGATCAGTCCGGCGATCACCGGGCGTACGGAGGAGAGCTCGTCGGCGGCGTTGGCGCTCTCGCGGATGTCCAGCCGTCCCGACGCTCGGTCCGAGAGTCGGTCACCGACCTCGGAGGGGTCGGCTCCGGGCTTGAGGAGGAGGGCGTAGAAGTCCGGCTGGAGTGCGGGGTCGCGCTCGCGCAGAGTGTCCAGGGAAGTGGAGATCACCCGTCCGTTGTCCTCGGGCTCGACGATGCGGCCGACGATATGCATGATCTGTGGGGCGCCTCGGACGGTCATGCGGACCCAGTCGCCCACTTCGACATCGAGCAGGTCCAGCAGTCCTTGTCCGGCGACGGCCTCGTCGGGGCCGTCGGGCGGGCGGCCTTCGGCCACGGCAAAGGGATAAGGGTGGGCCGTGGTGCCCAGGCCCCGGAGTGTGATCGTGCCGGTCTGGCCGGGCACCAGCGCCGCGACGTCGGCGCCGGGATAGGTCGCGATGACGGCGGGGTCCGCAGTCGCCAACCTCCGCAGGGAGGTGTCGTCGAGGTCCTCGCCACGGGCGGTGAGGGCGGCGGCGATCCCGACGTCCTGCGGGGCGCTGTCGAGCCGGTCGAGGGTGGACCAGGTGCCCAGGGCGATCGTGATCAGCACGATGGGCACGGCCAGCCGGGCGACCGCCGCGCAGGCCCGCAGGGGATATTGGAAGGCGCCGCGCCAGCCGAGGACAAGGGCGGGCGGCAGGCGCAGGCGCAGAGCCCGACGGGTGGTGCCGGACATCCGCCGGGTGGCGGGGACGGAGGCTCGTGCGACGGGTACGGGCGATACGCGGCCTGCCCGCCAGGCCGCAGAGCTGGTCGTTGCGGCGATCAGGAGGATCGCACCCACCGCGATCCCCGCAGGCACCCAGATGTGTCCGGGCAGGGCCTGCCAGAACTGCACCGCGTCGCCGGCCCGGCCGGGCAGCCGGGCGCCGAGCAGCTCGGTCAGGAGCGTCCCGGCGGCAATGCCCAGCAGCGCGAGCGTCACATACTCGGCCAGGAACATTCGGATCAGCTGCACGGGCGTGAAGCCGATGGCTTTCAGTACGGCGATGTCGCGCAGCGAACTGCGGATTCTGGTGCTGACAGCGCCCGCCACGGCGAATCCTGCGGCCAGCAGAGCTCCCAGGCCGAAGACGCCCAGCAGCAGTCCGAGCAGGCGATCGCTTCCCTGGGCGGCGGCTCGGGCCTCCTGCCAGGTGGAGATCCCGGAGATCTGGTCGGCGCCGAGCTCGGTCACCGCACGCTGGACGGCGAAGCCGGTGTGCTCCGGATCGGCGAGCCGCAGGCCGATGACCTGTTCATGACGCTCGCCGGGCTCGAGCCGCAAGAACGTGGCAGTGGGCACCCATGCCACACCACGCACTTCTCCCGGCTCGTACGGGGGCTCCGCCGTATCTGCGATGCCGATGATGCGCAGGGTGGCGGCGGCTGCGCCGTCCCCACGCACATGCAGCCTGTCGCCGGGCTCTGCCCACAGCGCGCGGGCAAGTGAGCTCTCCAGAACCACTTCGTCGCCGGCCCCGGAGGCCAGCCAGCGCCCGGAGGTGATCAGCGGCCTGGCCACCTCCGGCGGGGTCGAGGTGGCGGCGCGCAACTGCACCGCCGCTCTGCTCCCGGCGAGGTCGGCAGTGCCAGGGCCGATGAGGAACGGTCCCGACGTGGCCCGCACTCCATCGAGCCCGGCCAGCTCCTTGGGGTCGGAACCTGCTTTCGTCTGGATCCACACGTGCGCACCGGAGGACTGGGTGAACACCCGCTGCCACGGGTTGGCGGCATAGGTGAGGAACGCCCCGGCGAGCAGCAGGGAGACGATGATCCCGGCGGTCGCCAGGACCAGGAACAGCGCCTCGCCGCGGCGCACCCGCAGATCGGCCCGCACCCACAGCGCCACGGCACGCATGGTTCAGCCCTCGAGTTCCAGCGTTCCGGACACACCGCCACGGCGCGGGCCTTCGCGGCCGAGTACGGCGTCGTCGATGATCCGGCCGTCGAAGAGGCTGATGACCCGGTCCGCGGCGCTTGCCATCCGGGCGTCGTGGGTGACGAGCACGATGGTCTGGCCGCGCTGATGGAAGCGGGAGAGCAGCCGCAGCACTTCGCGGGTGCCCTTGCTGTCCAGACTGCCGGCGGGCTCGTCGGCGAGGAGCAGGGCGGGGTGGTTGACCAGGGCGCGGGCAAGAGCGACGCGCTGCTGCTCGCCGCCGGAGAGCTCGCCGGGCGTGTTGTTCTCCTTGCCCTCCAGCCCGAGTTCGGCGAGAAGCTCGGCGCGATCCTCCCGTGCGTGCCGCGCCGTCTTGCCGGCCAGCAGCGCGGGCAGATCGACGTTGTCCGCCACCGTCAGGTGGGAGACCAGGTTGAAGAACTGGAAGACGATCCCGATGCTGCGTCGGCGCAGCACGGCCCAGCGGGCCTCGCTGTAGCCGTCGACCCGCCGGCCGTCGAGCCAGATGCGCCCGCTGTCGGGCCGGTCGAGTCCGCCGAGGAGGTGGAGGAGCGTCGACTTGCCCGCTCCGGAGGGGCCGGTCACCGCGAGGAACTCGCCGCGCCCCACACCCAGATCGACCCCGCGCACGGCCCTGACTGCGGCGCCCTCGGTCTGGTGCGTTTTGACCAGGCCCTCCGCCCGCAGAAGAGGCTCGGCCTCGGTGGACTCCTTCCCGCCGCTCGGGGAGGCGGTCTCGTCGGCGCCGCTCCCGGAAGACGCCTCGCGATTCATTCCAGCTCCTCCTGACAGCGCTCCAACCAGTCGAGGTCCGCCTGCAGGTGCAGCATCGCCCCTTCGATCAGCAGTTGCGCGAGCCGGTTGTCCCGGTCCTCGGTCGCTGCCAGCTTCGACAGATCACGCATGGTGTTGAGGTAGTGGCGGCGCTGCTGGTTGATCAGCGCGATCTGGTCGGCCACTCCCGAGTCCGGCGCCAGGGCGAGCTTCATGAAGAACTCGTCCCGCACCCGCGGCTCGTCGGTGGGCTTCTCGAACCAGGCTGCTACCGCCTTACGCCCCTCCGGGGTGAGCCGGTAGATGCGCTTGTTCGGGCGGTTCTCCTGGGTGACGTCCTCGCCCTCGATCAGTCCCGACTTCTCCAGTCTGCCGAGGGTGACGTAGATCTGCCCGATATTCGGCTGAGGGTACGCGGCGCCCAGCAGGCTCTCCAGAGCCTGCTTGAGCTCGTAGCCGTGGGCGGGACCCTTCGCCAGAAGAGCCAGAAGGTGGAGACGCACGTTCGCCCGCCTCCCTTCCCGGCGTAAAATTTGCCGCAGGTGCCCCCGGCCCGGCATGCGGCCGAAGGCTACGGACCTGTCCGCACAGTCGAGCATTCCGCTTACCTAACGGGTATCCAGCGTACGTCTGCCTGACGAGCTGTATCACTGCACCCGTCTCCACGCCGTCAGCATTCCACTACACAACGGATATCCAGGGCACGGCCGCCCGGCGAGTTGGCATCGCTGCACCAGGAGGAGCCATGCGGTGGACAGGAACCGCCAGCCGGGGACTCCTCCTCGCTGCGCTGGTCTGCGCCGGCTACGTCAGCCTCAGCGCCGTGAGTTGTGGGACCGACGAGTCCGCTGCCAGGAGAGGACCCTTGACCCTGGTAACCGGTGAGGACCTCACCGGATACCTGGAAGGGGTCTTGAAGGACTGGAACCAGGCCCGCCCCGGCGAGAAGGTCACCCTCGTCGAACTCCCGGAGGCAGCCGACGAGGTCCGGGCGCAGATGGCCACCAGTCTGCGGTCCGGCAGCGCCCGCTACGACGTGCTCAACATCGATGTGGCCTGGACCTCGGAATTCGCCGCGGCAGGCTGGATCTCTCCGCTGAACGCCGACCGTTTCCCGATCAAGCAGTTCCTCCCGCCGGTGGTGCAGACCGCCACGTTCGACGGCCGCCTCTATGCGCTGCCCTATGTCACCAACGCCGGCCTCCTCTACTACCGCAAGGACGTGCTGGAGAAAGAGGGGGAGAAACCGCCGCGCACGTGGGCCGAGCTTGAGCGACTGGCCAAGACGGTGGCACCGAAGTACGGCCTGGACGGCTATGCCGGGCAGTTCCTTCCCTACGAGGGGCTCACGGTGAACGCTGCGGAGGCCATGCAGTCCACAGGCGGCACGATCCTCGTCGACGACGGCAGGCGAGTGACTGTCGACTCTCCCGCCGCACGTCAGGGCCTGGAACTCCTGACCCGGGGTGTCCGCGACGGCTGGATCCCCAAGGAGGCACTCACCTACAAGGAGGAGGAGTCCCGCAAGGCCTTCCAGGACGGTCACCTCCTCTTCCTGCGCAACTGGCCCTACGTGCACGCCCTGGCCGGCGGCAAGGACTCGGAGGTGGCAGGCAAGTTCGGTGTGACGCCGCTGCCGGGACTGGGCGGGAATGCAGCGGGCATCCTCGGCGGCTCCAATCTCGCGATCAACGCGGACTCCCGTCACCGTGACTCCGCAACCGATCTCCTGGTCTACCTGACCAGCCAGAAGGTGCAGCGGCAGGTCCTCATCGACGGCGGCCTGCCACCGGTACGGGCCGATCTCTACAACGACCCGTCGCTGGTGCGGCAGTTCCCCTACCTGCCCACGCTCCGGGAGGCCGTGCTGGCGGCGAAGCCGCGGCCCAAGAGTCCGCAGTACGATCAGGTGACCCTCGTGATCCAGGCCGTCGTCCACGACGCCATGGCCCAGCGCGATACGGCCGAGGAGGCCATCGCCCGGCTCAAGCGGGAACTCGAGGCCATCGCCCGCCGGCGCTGACCCCTGACCTCCCTGTTTCGCTTCGGATGGCTGAGCTGGACCTGATCGCGGTGGCCGGGTGGTATCGGTGGCCGGTCGCAGAGTGCCATGGCTGGGGGCCGACGCTTGGGGCGGGGGCTCCAGGATTCCTCGGGTCGTGGGCGGGCAGGGGCGGTGTCGCGAGTCGGATGGACGGCCGTGGCGGGACCGCGAGCGGGCGACTGCGCCGGTCAGCTCGTGCCGCCAGGGCCAGGTTGCGGAGATTCACAGGTGGAGGCGGCGTCCGCCGCCGGTGATCCGGGCTCCAGTATCGTGATCCGCACGTGGTCCCGGTGGCAGTCCCGGCGCGCCACCAGGTCGGTCGGACGCCCCGGAGTCGCGATGACCACGTCGGCGCCGGCCGGCGGTTCCGTCGCCTGCCGCCCGATCGACAACCCGCCGACCACCGCCGCCGGCCGCCGCTTCAGCGCCTGGGCTTACGGGGCCGGCGCGTCCCTCACCTGCTGCGCCAGTTCGCGGGTCGGCACGAGGACCGGCCCGCGCGACTGCTTCGGCTCGGCGGCCCCGGCCCGCCGTACGGGCGAGCACGGCCGGCCCGAAAGCGAGGGTCTTGCCCGACCGGTCCGCGCGCGGCCGAGGATGCCCGGGCCGGCCAGTGCGTCGGGCCTGTCCGGAGCAGTGCGGGCAAGCAGATCCGTACCACGACCCCCGACCAGCAGGCGGTACGGGCGCCGGACACAATCACCGGCATCTGGCAAACCGGAGCGGTTCGCTGACCTTCCCTGCATACTGGGTGAGCCCGTGTCTGGGCTGCGGAGGGGGCCGAAGTGTCCAATGTGTGGTTCTTTCCGGAGGGCGCCGATCGTCGGCTCCTGGCGGCGGTGCGACGCCAGGAAGGTTTTCGCGAGCGACTGCGGTGGACGCCTGTGATCGGCGGGGTTTACCGCCGGTTCACGGACAAGCGACGGCGGCGCGACGTCGAACTGCTGAACAGCGCCCGAGCTGCACAGACGTCCGGCGCCAACTCCTCGAACTCTGCACACCTGATCAAGGAACTACTCGACGTCGGCCGGGAGGCCAACGAGGCGGCCGGAAGGCTGGATCTCAAGCGCACGTGGCAGGTGCAGTCCTATGTCGCCGGGCAGTTGTGGCAGGCGGTCCACGTGCTGGACGTGCGCAGCCTGCCTGACGAGGAATTGACCGAGCGAGTGCGGTGGGCTCGGGATGTCCAGATCGGACTGCGCGAGCTGACCCGACGCATGGCCGATGGCCAGGACCCGGCGGTACCCGAGGGCGTGGCCACCCGTGAGCACAGGCATCGCGGACCCACACCACACTCCTGATGGGCTTGCGCAAGCAAACTTCATCGGTATGACTCGGCGTTCGCTGTCACAGGACACCCTTGACCTGTGACAGCGAACCTCGGCGGGATGCGGTGGCCGAAGCTGCTGTGCAGACGGTGCAAGTTGGTTCGCGTGTCAGGTGCCGCACGGCAGACGTGTCCGGCGCGTCGTGGTTCCCGGTGGCGGGGCACGCCACGTAATTTCCCAGCCGCGCTGTGTCGGGCAGCACGGGCGGCGCACCCGCAACGGAGCCTGGTTGCCGTCCTCGGCGGTGGCCTGGACTACCCGTCGCTGCCCCATCCGGTCGGTTCTTTGGGGACTCGTTCAACGATGTTGTCGGTGGTTGCCCCTGGCGCACAGGTGCTGCCCACCTCGATCACCACCAAGCGTGTTGGTTGTGGTCAGGGGGTGATGACGACCTTTGCGCGAGCATGCTCGCCTTCGAGGTAGCGGATGGCCTCGGGTACCTCACTCAACGGGTAGGTCCGGTCAATGACCGGGGTGATCGCTTGGGACTCGGCCAGCTCCCTGAGCGCCGCCAGGTTCTCCTTGCGCGGCGTTGCGGTGAGGACGCGCAGCCTATGACTGCGGACGAAAGGGGCCAGCACCTGCCCCTTGAGGATGATTCCCATCGGCCCGATGAGGCTGACGCCGTTGGAAGGGCCCCCGCCGGACAGCACGAGTACTCCCCTGGGTGCCAGGGCGCGTCGGCATTCGGTCAATGTCCGGTTGCCCACCAGATCGAAGACGACGTCGTAGCGCTGTGCGTTGCGGGTGAAGTCTTCCCGGGTGTAGTCGATGACGTGCTCCGCGCCGAGCGACCGGACCAGGTCGGCGTTGCGTGTGCTGCACACGCCGGTCACTTCCGCGCCGAATGCTGTGGCGATCTGTACGGCGAACGTCCCCACGCCGCCTGACGCACCATTGATCAGGACCTTCTGGCCCGGCTTCACCCGGGCCAGATCGCGCAGGCCCATGAGAGCGGTGTTCCCGGCGAGTGGTATCGCGGCCGCCTGCTCGAACGTCAGGTTGGCCGGTCTGCGCTCCGCCATCTCTTCCGAAACGCATACGTGTTCGGCGAAGGCGCCGCTGTCGTCCCCGAGGTCACCGAAGACCTCGTCGCCTGGACGGAAGCGTGTGACGTGTTTTCCGATTGCTTCCACCCGGCCGGCGAAGTCCCTGCCCCGGATCTTCTTCTTCGGTCCGCTGGGTCCGCACACGGAGGGGAGCATGATGCGCGCAAGGTAGGGGTCGCCCCGCATGACGTGCCAGTCGTAGGCGTTGACCGCGGCGGCGTGGACGCGTACCACTAGCTGGTTGTCGGTGGGCACCGGCTGGGGGACCTCCCTGACGGCCAGGGTGTCAGGGGAGCCGTACCGGTCCTGGACGACGGCCTTCATGGGGAACTCCTTGTTGCCGGCGGTTTCTTGAGGGTGGGTCGCAGTGCGCCGGGACCGTGGCATCAGCTGCTCCTGGACGCAGGGGTGAGTACCGGCTCGGGCTCAGGCGGGACGTCAGGGCTCTCCACGCCGATGCGGGGCAGCCGGCGGTCGAGCCAGCGGGGCAGCCACCATGTGGCGCGCCCCATCAGCGCCATGGTCGCGGGCACGAGCACCATCCGTACGATCGTCGCGTCGAGCACGATCGCGGTGGCCAGGCCCAGGCCCATCATCTTGACGAGCGGCGACGGATTGGCGACGAAGCTGAGGAACACCACCGTCATGATCAGAGCGGCCGAGGTGATCACACGGCCTGTGGCCGCCATGCCGCGCGCCACCGACTCGGTGTTGTCACCCGTGGTGTCGTACTCTTCGCGGACACGCGAGAGCAGGAAGACTTCGTAGTCCATGGACAGACCGAAGAGGACCGCGAAGAAGATCGTCGGCAGGGGCGAGACGATGGGGAATGTCCCCTCGAGGTTGAACAGGTCTCCCAGCCAGCCCCATTGGAAGACGGCGACCACGACGCCGTAGGCGCCGCCGATGGACAGCAGGTTCATCACGGCTGCCTTCAGGGGTACCACGATGGAGCGGAACACCAGCATCAACAGCAGGAACGATGCCATCAGTATGGCGCCGACGAACACCGGCAGGGTGTCGGCGAGTTGCCGGGTGAGGTCGTCGGTCATGGCGGTCATGCCGGACACGGCGACGTTGTCCGGGACGAGGTCGCGGACACGCTCGAGGGTCTGCGAAGTCTCGGCGTCCGCGGGGGCGGTTGTGGGGATCGTGGGCAGCACCACAGTGTCTGCGGCTGCGGACGTCTGGGGCTCGCCGACCGTGGCGATGCCGGGATCGGCGGCGATGCGCTCGGACAGCTCTGGGATGGACTGGGCGTCCACACCGGGACTGCGCAGGTCGGCGACGACCAGCAGCGGAGCGTTGAAGCCCGGGCCGAAACCTTCCGTCAGCAGGTCGTAGGCGCGGCGGTGGGTGGTGGTGGACGCATCGTTGCCCGCGTCGGGGAAGCCCGTCTCCATGCGCACCGCGGGGGCCGCCAGCGCGAGCAACGCCACAGAGGCGACGATCAGGTACGGCCACGGTCGGCCGGAGACGCGGTGGGCGAAACGCCACCACGCCGTGTCCTCGGGCTTCTTCACGGGGCGCTTGCGGCCCGTGAGTCGTCCCTTGTGGATGCGATCGCCCAGGAGTGACAGCATGGCCGGCAGGAGTGTGAGGGCGGTCGCCACGGCGAAGAGGGCGACCAGCGAGGTGCTCAGGCCGATCGAGGTCAGGAAGCCCAGGCCGGTCAGCGCGAGGGCGGCCATCGCCACGACGACGGTACCGCCGGCGAAGAGGACGGCCGCGCCTGCGGATCCCATGGCGTTGGACAGAGCGGTGGGGTTGTCCTGGCCGGCGGCGTGGTTCTCGCGGTGGCGGGCCACGATGAACAGGGCGTAGTCGATTCCGACACCCAGGCCGATCATCGCGCCGATGGTGGGGGCGGCGGTGGAGACGTCCATCGCGTTGGCCAGCAGCGTAATGCTGCCCAGGCCCGCAGCGACGGCCACCAGGGCGAGTGCGATGGGCACCAGTGCGGCCACGACCGTGCCGAACGCCACCACCAGGATGACCAGTGCGGTCAGCAGGCCTGCCGCCTCCGCACCCGATGTCGGCGTTTCGGCATTGACGAAGATGGCGTCACCGCCCAGCTCGGCAACGACCCCGTCATCCCGAACCGGCTCGATCGCACCGGTCAGCGCATCGATCTGCTGGGGACCCACGTCCATCGGGGGCACGTCGAAGGTGATCCGGGCGAAGCCGATACGCCCGTCGGGCGAGATCGTGCCGGCGGTGAAGGGATTGGCCACGGATGCGACGTGGTCCACCTTGGAAATCCGGGCGACCGCGGCGTCGAGGGCGGGCCGGTGGCGCTTAAGGCGTTGCCCTTCCGGTGCGGCGAAAACCGCCATGGCGCTGCCGCCGGATGCTTCCGGGAAGCGCTCTTCGAGCAGTTCCATCGCTTCCTCACTCTGGCTGCCGGGAGCGACCAGGTCGTCGACGAACGAGCCGCCGACCGTGCCGGCCAGGGGCAGCACGAGGAAAAGGGCAACCGCCCAGGCGGCGATCGTGGCCCACGGTCGGCGGGCGCTCGCTCTGCCGATGCGACGGGTGAATCGGTTCATGGATGCGTGGGCTCCTGTCAGAGGGCTGCCGCCCGTCGTCTCTTCTCAGCGCGCGGTGGCAGAAATCGTGAGCGGCTCCATCGTGGGCGCCGGCGACGTTGCTGTCCCCGGCCGCCGGAGGGGTTCCGGCCTCCAGCCCGGGGCGGGGAGATCGACGCGGCACCTCCCCCTGGCGGCGGAGGCCCAGATCCGCCTGTCGGCGGGTGACTACGCGTCCGACCTGGAACTACGATGGCCTGCCAGGTGCACTGATGATCGAGGTCAGGGCAGCGGATGCCTCTTGATGGAGCGATGATGAACCGCACGGCGGGGCCTTCCGATGCACCGATCCGCAGCGAACCGGTCAGGTTCCGCGGCCCGTTCGTCCGCTGGCCGCGGGCCGCGGACGCCGTCCTCGCGCTCGCCATGTTCCTGGCAACTGTGTTCTTGGAGGAGGCCCCGGGCGATGCGATCGCCGTCCGTCCGATCACCGACGTACCCGTTCCGGTCCTGCTGCTGTTCGCCGTGGCCGGCGGAGCGCTCTACTGGCGTCGCAGCGAACCTGTCAGGGTCCTGGCCGTGACACTCCTCGCCTGGGCGGCGACGATGGGGACCAGCTACGCCACCATGGGCGGGATGGTGATCGTAGGGCTGTACAGCGCCGGGCGATACGCCGCGGACACCCGGCGGAACAGCCTCGGCACCACCGCGGCCACCGCTGCGGCCGTCGCCGCGGTCGTGCTCGACGGCCTGCTGCACTCCAACCCCTGGGGGGAAATCGGCTTCGGCGCCCTGATCATGTTCGTGGCCTGGTACATCGGCCGGCGCCTGCGGCTGCGTACGGAACGCGCTGCCCGACTACGCCAGGAGCAGGCCGCCGAGGCGCGCCGGATCGTCACCGAGGAGCGCACCCACATCGCCCGCGAACTGCACGACGTGGTCGCCCACCGGGTGAGCATGATGACGGTGCAGGCGGGCGCGGCCCGGATGGTGGCCGCCGACGATCCCCAGGAGGCCCTCGAAGCGATGGCTGCTGTCGAGGAAGCGGGACGCCAGGCATTGGACGAGCTGCGGCACTTGCTGGGAGTGCTGCGCCCGAAGGCCGAGCGCGACGAACTCGGTCCCCAGCCTGGCCTGACCGATCTGGCCCGGCTCGTCGAGCAGATCCGTGAGGCCGGGCTGGATGTCTCGGTCACCGACGGGATCCAGACTCCTCTGCCGGCCCGCGTGGAGCTGTCGGTGTATCGCATCGTCCAGGAGGCGCTGACCAACGTGCTCAAGCACAGTGGGCCGCGGACGCACACCGAGGTGAACCTCCGGCGCGAGAAGTGCGGCCGCGGCATCACCGTCGAGGTGCTCGACGACGGCCGAGGCGCCGCCGTCCAGGCCGTGTCGAGCGCTGCCCGCGAGGGTGTGGGCGGCCATGGGATCGTCGGCATGCGGGAGAGAGCCATCCTGCTCGGCGGCAGG
The DNA here is from genome assembly GCF_053591995.1 of Streptomyces sp. NPDC002835. Lineage (NCBI taxonomy): Bacteria > Bacillati > Actinomycetota > Actinomycetes > Kitasatosporales > Streptomycetaceae > Streptomyces > Streptomyces sp. NPDC002835. The sequence continues at coordinate 63,600 of NZ_JBSFUW010000030.1, forward strand.
CTCGATGCGGGGCCGCGGCCCGGTGGCGGATTCCGACTGACCGCCCATCTGCCCACTGGAGAGGAGCCCGCGTGAGCATCCGCGTCGTCGTCGCCGACGACCAGGCGCTGGTCCGCCGGGGCTTCACCATGATTCTGCGGATCCACGACGACATCGAGGTCGTGGCCGAGGCCGGGACCGGGCTCGAGGCGATCGAGGCAGCACGCCGACATCGTCCGGACGTGATCCTCATGGACATCCGCATGCCCGAGATGGACGGTCTCGAAGCGACCTCCCGGATCCTGCGGGAGGCGGATTGGGACGTGCGGGTGCTGATCCTGACCACGTTCGACCCGGACGAATACGTCTACGAGGCGCTGCGCGCCGGCGCCAGCGCGTTCGTTCTCAAGGACATTCCGCCGGAGCAGCTCGCCACCGCCGTGCACACCGTCGCGGAGGGTGGTGCGCTGCTGGCACCGTCCATCACCCGGCGCCTCATCGACCAGTTCGCCGAGCGGCGTGTCGTCAACACCACCGTGGCGGGCCGCCTGAAGCGACTCACCGGCCGCGAGCGCGAGATCGTCGTCGCCGTCGCGCGGGGCGCGAGCAACTCAGAGATCGCCGAACAGCTCTTCATTGGTGCCGCGACCGTCAAATCGCATGTGTCGAGCATCCTCACCAAACTCGGTCTGCGCGACCGCATCCAGATCGTGATCTTCTCCTATGAGAGCGGACTCGTCGAAGCCGGCGACCACGACGTCGGTCACTGAAAGGGGGCTCCCCCTCGAAGATCTCCTCTGTGCGCCGGGCCTTGCGACATCGCAGCCGACGGAGACGGCTCGTCCCAGCTCGACAGGCCCGGCGCATCGTGCCGGCATCCGGGGCGGGTGCTGGACAGCGAGAGTCGCCTGGCCACACGGGCATGCAGGTCCGGCCATTCCGGCAGCTCCGCCACACGCAGGTCGGGCAGCCGGGCGGGATGCGCGGCGAAGGTCCAGGCCCGCATCTCGCCATCGTCGTCCAACTGCGCGGCACCGGCCGCCTGTTGCTCGACCACGTCGGCAACGACACCGGGTCGCCAAGAGTGGCACGTTCCTCCAGTTCGGGGTCTCCGACTACGCGACGACCGCCGTCATCGAGCCCTACCGCATCTACAACCAGGAGATCACCATCTCCGGCTCCATGGCCGTCCTCCACGGCTACGAGCGCGCAGCCGCCCTGCTCGCCGCCGGAGTGCTCGACCCCGCGGTGTTCATCAGCGACCGGCTACCGCTCGAGCAGTATCCTCAGGCCATCGAGCGCTTCCAGGCGGGCCGGGGCCGCAAGATCGTGGTGGAGCCATGAGCCGCGACGGCGTGCTCGTTCCGGAGCAGGCCCGTCGTCTGTCCGATCTATCGCGCCGCGCCCGGTCGAGCTGCGGCGCTGCCGTCGACGTCCAGCAAGGCAGCCAGCTCCTCCCGCATGGCGCGCGCCAGACAGTCGAGGTCGGGCAGTGCCTTGCCGTCAGCCACCAGCCCCATGTGCACCTGACCGGCGTACGTCGACATGGCCACCGCCAGCGACTGCCCCCGGGCGAGCGGCGCCATCGGGTAGATCTCGCGCAGGGGGCAGCCGCCGAGGGACAGGGTCGAGCGAGGCAGCGGCACGCTCGTGACGAGGACGTCGAAGAGGATCCGGGCGGCGCCGCCCGCGAGCGGAGCACCGAACCGGTGGGCCACATACGGCAGTTGGTCGGCGAGCAGTGCGACGGCTCCGGCACCGCGCGTCGGTCCCGCCGCTTTGTTGCGGTCCATGGCGTCGCGGATGGAGGCGACGCGCGCCAGGGGGTCGGGCTCGGCGACGGGCAGCTCGACCAGGTAGGCGGACAGCTTGTTGCCCGCACCGGGCGGGCTGCCGGGGCGGCGGCGCGAGACCGGTACGAGGGCCCGGGGGCCCGTGGCGGGCAGCCGTTCGCCGCGTTCATGCATCCAGCGCCGGAGCGCGCCGGCGACGACGGCGAGCAGGACGTCGTTTGCGGTGCCGCCCGCAACGCGCCGCACCTGCTGGACGTCGTCCAGCGGCAGCACCGCGGTGCCGAGCCGTCGGGTGCCGCTCGGGGCCGCGGTCAGGGCGGGCAGCCCAAGCGGGTCGAGCCGGCTGGCCCGTACGACGGAGGCACCGACGCCGACCGCGCGACCCAGTTCCTCGATACGGCTCTGGGCGAGGTCGGCGAGCATCCGGGGTCCGGCGAGCCAGGAACGCGGGGGCACGGGGCGTGCGCGGCGTGTCCCGGTGCGGCGGGCGTCGGCGATCTCGTCGAAGATGCCCGCGCCGATGGCGACGGCGCGCATGCCGTCGGCGAGGGCGTGGTGGAGTTTGACGAGGACGGCGAAGCCCCCGTCTCGGGGGCCGCGCAGGAGGTACATCTCCCACGGGGGCAGACCACGTTCGAGCGGACGCTCCATCAGCTCACCGGCTGCCGCGGTGACCTCTCCGGTGAAATCGTCGCCGGTCAGGCACACGTCCTGGACGTGGCGGCGCACGTCGAAGTCCTTGGCGGTACTCCAGGCGGCTCCGCCGACGGGGACCAGGACGTCGCGCACCCGCATCCTGAACCGCGGAATGGCGGCGGCGCGCTCCGCCAGCAGGTCGAGAACGCCGTCGGCACCCCCGCCGCCGGGCCGGGGGCCGAAGAGGGCGAGGGCGCCGAGGTGCATGGGGTGACCGGCCGACTCCAGATGCCAGAACGCCAGGTCCAGCGGGGCGAGAAGCTCAGAGCTCACATGGTCCTCATGTCTCTGGGAGGCCGGGAGTCGCAGTCAACATCTTCCGATCGGTTACAGTCAAGTACGATCATTTCACAGCCAGTTAACAGTCGCCGAACCACCAGACCAGGACTGGCCCGGGCTGAGACTCGCGCCATATGGTGCCGTGCGACCGCAAGGGCGTTCACCCGCGCGGGGCGACCAGCGGCGGGCAGGGTCGTACTCGCAGTGGGTCACACCCTCGATGGCGCTGGTGCGGACATCCTCGGCCGGCGAGCGTGGGAGCGGCGCCGGGCGCGCTGCGCCTTCTGACGAGTCCCCGGCGCCGGGTGAGTTGTGCGCCGAGGAATGACCATGGCCGCCCTCGTCGGTGGCCCCGGGGCATGCCGCAGGCGGGTGACGTGGCGCTCGACCATCGTGCCTGCGGTGCCGTTGGGGTCCTGTAATCCCGACCTGTCACCAGAGGCCGCAGCCCGGGCGGTGACTGAGCAAGCGTCATCAAGGGCTCCATACCGGTGCCGGAGTTTACCTGCGTCAGGCCAGTTCGAGCAGCGCCTCGCCGAGCATCGCCACTCCTTCGGCGATGGCGCCGACCGGGGTGGCCGCATAGCCGAGGACGAGGCCGGGCGGTCCGGGGAGCTGCCGGTGCCACGACAAGGGCTGGCACTTCACGCCCCGGGCGAGCGCTGCGGTGGCAAGCTCGGTGTCGGGTGTTTCCCCCCTGTAGGTGACGGTCAGGTGCAGACCGGCTGCTGCGCCGTGGACTACCGCGCCCGGTAGGTGCTCGGCCATGGCTTTGATCATCGCGTCGCGGCGTCGCCGGTGACGGCCGCGCAGCAGCCGCAGGTGCCGTTCCAGGTCACCGCATTCCATCAGGCGGGCCAGCACCAGTTGGGGCAGCACGGCGTTGCCCAGGTCCGTGAAGCGTTTTGTGTCGATCAGGGCATCTCGGTGGCGGCGCGGCGGTATCACCCAACCGATGCGCAGCGCGGGTGCGAGCAGTTTGGACACGCTGCCCATGTAGCACACATGGTCGGCGAGCAGCGCGCGTAGCGCGGGTACCGGCGGCCGGTCGTAGCGGTGTTCTGCGTCGTAGTCGTCCTCCAGGATCAGTCCGCCGTCCTGGGCCCAGCGCAGCAGTTCACGGCGGCGTTCGCCGCTGGTCACCACGCCGGTGGGGAATTGGTGGGCGGGCGTGAGCAGTACCGCGCGAGCGCCGGTGGCGCGTAGTGCCTCTACGCGCACACCGTCGCCGTCGAGGGGCACCGGTGGGGTGGCCACGGCTCCGTTCCGCAGATGCTGGCGGATGCCGAGTGAGCCTGGGTCCTCGACTGCGACGCCGTCGATGCCATCCGCCCGCAGCACCGGGAGGAGCAGGGTGAGCGCTTGCGCGGTACCTGCGACGACCAACACCTCGTCCGGGTCGGTCCGTATGCCGCGGCTGCGTGCCAGCCAGCCGGCGATGGCACTGCGCAGCTGCGGGGTGCCGCGAGGGTCGCCGTAGCCGAGGTTCTCGGCGGACAGTTCGGTGAGCACGGTTCGTTCCGCTCTCAGCCAGGCCGCTCGGGGGAACACGGTCAGATCGGGCCGGCCGGGGGTGAAGTCGATGCGAGCAGGGGTGGCACGCAGCACGTCGAAGACATCGGCGCCCGGTTCGCCGACGAACAGCGTGCCAGGTGCAGTCTTCTCGGTGACCGGCGCCGAAAACAGCGAGGTGCCGGTCCCTGGAAGTGCCATGGGTGACACAGCAGCAGGTACCGCGACCACTATGGTCCCGCCGCGTCGGCGCCCTTCGACGTGACCGTCCTCTGACAGCCGCCGGTATGCCTCAGCCACCACCCCACGGGACACCCGAAGGTCAGCGGCAAGTACCCGGGTGGGCGGCAGAATGCTGCCCACCGTCAGCCGGCCATCGGCCATCGCCTCGCGCAGCCGCCCGGCCAGCCAGGCCGACTTGCCACCGACAGGCGCTTCGTCGGCATCGAGCTGCAGAAAATCCGAGCCATGGGCCGACGAGGTCCCGCCGTTCGTCGAGGACGCTTGCGTCGCGCCTGCGGCGGCCGGTCCGCCCGCTTCCCGTCTCGCCTGATCCACCGGGCCCATGATGTCAGGCGCCACTGCGGGTCCTGGTCGCCGGCAGATTCTCAGCAGCCAAAGACGAACTCCCGTGAGGACGAGGTGAGGATGGCGGACGCGAGGTCGGCCGACCAGTGCGCGGCCAACTCTTCGGCGACTGTCTTCAGCAGCTCCGGCACGGCCTGCGCGCCGTCGTCATGCATGCCCTCCGCCACTACGAGGACCGTGCCGGTGTGCTCGCTCACCGCGGAATCGCCGCTTTGCCGGTTGGTCCAGCGCCGGGCATGGGCACTGCCGGCGGAGTCGGCGAAGATCACCTCACCGGCTGCCGGGTGCTCGATGGCGCCGCCGAAGGTCGTGTAGCGCTCGTCACCCCGGGCATGGCGCACCGTGAGCAAGGGTCCGGCGATGCGGTCGGCGTCGAGAACCGCGACTGGGACCGCGTAGGCGACCGAGATGGCGTTGCACAGGTCAACCACCGGATGGATACGCGGCAGTTTCCCCTCCTTCCGCAACCGCCGCAGCAGCGACTCTGCGGCGCACCGGTACTGAGTGGGCTTGAGCCCCATTCGGGAAAAGGCCCGCCTCCAGGCCAGCACTTCGGGGAACTCGCTCTCCGTGGCACCGGTCAGCCGGGCCCGAGCGCGGGCGGTATATGCCGCGACTCGCGGGCCGACATCGGCGTCGGCGCCGACTCCGGTGGCGTACAGCGCTCCGGCGGTGAGCTGGGGGTAGCCCGACCAGATGGCATCCGTGTGCTCAAAGCGCGTGATCACGCCGCCGCCAGTCGCATGCTCATGCCCAGGAAGCAGGCTGCGAACACCCGACGGATGCCGGTCATCACCCGAGGCCGCGTCAGCACGCGGCTGCGGACGGCGGCGGCGCACATTCCGTACGCGGCGAAGACGGCGAAGGTGAGCCCCATGAAGACAGCACTGAGTTGGAGCATCACGCCAAGAGAGCCGGATGCGCCGGCGGGGACGAACTGTGGCAGAAACGCGACGAAGAACATCGTGAGCTTCGGGTTGAGCAGGTTGACCAGCACTCCGGAAGCGATTACGCGGATCGACGGGCGCGGCTCTGTTTCCTGCACGACCGCCAGTGCCTCTTTGTCACGCAGCATCGCCCACGCCATGAACAGCAGGTAGCCGACACCCAGGTATTTCACCGTCTCGTAGGCGACTGCGCTGGTGTGCAGCAGCGCGGAGAGGCCGGTGATCGTCGCTGCCAGGTGCGGCACGATCCCGAGCGTGCAGCCGAGCGCGGCGACCACGCTCGCCCGGCGGCCATGGGACAGTCCGGCGGCGAGGGTGTACACGACGCCCGTGCCGGGGGTGACCACCACAACAAGGGTGGTCAGCAAGAACGCGATACTCAAAGGGGACCTCCGTGAAGTTCGGCGTCCTCTCACCCTGCCGGGACCGTGGTCCGCCCGACAGGGCCAAAGCACTCCCGGATCAGTGGTCCAAAAAGATGGCCTGGGCCGAGGCCCGGACCACAGCCCTGCTCGGTTCCGGTTTCAAGCGGCGCGGCCGGCTGCAGACGGCTGGTCGGTCGCCCCGCGGGTGAGCGGCGCCAGGTAGACACGGAGGTCGGGCCGGCTCCGCAGGCCGGGCAGTCGGGCCGGCCGCCAGCCGCGTGCATACGCCGGCGGGGCGGTGTCCCCTTCGACCACGAGGGCAACCGGCCGGTCCTGGGCGAGCGCGGCGAGCCCTGCGGCAGTGAGACTGCCGTCGTTGCCGCCGACTTGGCGAGAGACGCAGCCGGCCTGGAAGGCGATCCGGGGTGCTTCGGCCCCGCTGATCGCGCACGGGGGGCGGACGCCCAGACGGTGCAGTTCGGCGGCGATCCGGTCGAACGCCTGCCGGTCGGCACGGCTGCCCACCACCTTGCGGTGCAGGACGCCGTACTGGACGGCCAGGTGGCAGGCGATCAGCAGCGCGAGCACGGCGGCCACCAGTGGTCTCGGCCGCGCTGCCGCGGCGGTCCACACCAGGCACACCGCTGTCGGCAGCGCGAGGAGGGCGTAGGTCGGCAGCAGGAAGCGCGGGGCCGCGTAGCCGATCAGGACCAGGTAGGGGACCGCGAGGGAGAGCCCGACCAGCGTGGGCACCACCACGGTGGACGCATGCCGACTGCGCACCGCCGCCAGTACCCCGCCGACGACGAAGAGCGGCAGCACGAACCACCACACCGCGGTGACGGGTTGCTTCCACGGGACGTCGCAGGGGCGGCACAGCGACCAGCCTGCCAGCGCGCGCATCTGGTCGCCGAAAGCGAGCTGCCACCCCAGGTCGCCCTGGACCTCGCTGGAACGCCGGAGCCGCTCCATGAGACCGCCGTAGCCGACGTAGGCCTCGACGATCCACGGGGCACATCCGACGACCGCTCCGGCGGCGAGCACCGCCACCAACGCGGGCCGCCGCCATGGCCTGGCGGCGACGGCGACGACGGCGAGCGGCACGACCAGCCAGAAGGCGTCGGACGGCCGCATCAGCGCGACGAACGCCACTCCCCCGCCCGTGCCCACGAGAGCGCCGAGTTCAAAGCGGTGGCGAGGCAGGAGCCGTGGTGGCCGGACCGTCGAGAGAACCGCGTCGCTCGGGCATCTTGAGGTCGGTCATGCGGCACCGGCTCGTGCTGGACAACGTGGGTGACTGTTGCAGCCAGGACGGCGTGCCGATCGTTCGTAGCACGCGTCGTCGGCCGGCTCCCGTTACCGTCCCAGTTGTTCCCTACCTCTTCCCTACGTCTCTCTCGGGGTTGTGTGATGCGCCGACTCACTGTGGGACTGGCCTTGCTGTCCTCCCTCGTCTCCTGGCCCTGGGCCGCCGGACAGGCCGACTCCGGACCGGGCGCACCAACAGCCCGGGCCACCGGCCGCGGCACGAACATCCTGATCGTGGGGACCGACAGCCGTTCCGGCCTGTCCGCTGCCGAGAAGCGGCGCCTTCACGTCGGCGGCCAGGGCTGCGACTGCACTGACGTGATGATGCTCGTGCACCTTTCCGAGGACCGACGTCGTGCAAGCATCGTCTCCATCCCCCGGGACAGTTATGTCGAGTACGCCACACCGGAAGGCGCCACCACTCCGGCCCGCCGGGGCAAGATCAACGGCGCGTTCAAGATCGGCCGGGGGCCCCTCGCCGTACGCACCGTCGAGAAGGCCACCGGGCTGCGTATCGACCATTATCTCGAGACCGGCTTCACCGGCTTCGAACAGGCCGTCAACAACCTGGGTGGAGCGACGCTGTGCACCGACAAGTCTCTCAAGGACGAGAACTCCGGCCTCGACATCACCGCGGGAATCCATCGCGTCGACGGAAACGGAGCACTGCGCTACGCCCGGGCCCGACACATCGACCGACCAGGAGACCTCGGCCGTGTCCGCCGCCAGCAGCGACTGCTCGCCGACATGCTGGCGGACCTGACGGCCCGTGGGGCGCTGACCGACCCCGTGAGCGCCGCGAGCACGGCTCACAAGCTGCTCAAGTCCGTACAGACGGATGAGCGGACCGAGCTCGGCGATCTTGTCCGCATCGGCTGGTCCCTGGGGCGGCTGTCGGCGGAGCGGACGGAGTTCGCCACCGTGCCGATCTCCCACTTCGACCACCGGGTGCCCGGCGTCGGCTCCACGCTCCTTTGGCACAAAGCCCGCTCCCAGGCGCTGTGGGACGCCCTGCGCGCCGACCGCTCCATCACTGGCGACACCCGCATTCTTCCCGTGCCCCAGACACGCGCCGAGACCGACCCCGCCCGAATCAAAGTACGTGTCGACGACGCCGCAGTGGCCAGGGCTCTTCGGCGCAACAAATTCGTCGTGACGGACATCTCGGCGTCGGCTCCGGCGGTACGACCCACAGGCCCCGCTGTCATCACCTACCCCCTCGGGCGTGAAGCTGATGCCGCCACACTGGCCGCAGCCCTACCTGGGGCACACCGGCGGGCGGCCTCGCGGGCCGATGCCGTCTTCGAAGTCGCCGTCGGTTCCGAGCCCGTCGCGGTCAGAACCGTCACCTACGACCGCAACGTCGTGGACGGTGCCCCCGTCACAGCGAACCACCTGCGCTGCACCGACCTGACCAGGGCATCGGCATCATGAGACGCGGCGCGCGAAGGCACGCACACCTGGGGCTGCCCAGGTCGGAGCCGGCAGTGGGCGAGCCGGCCGGCCTTGTGCGCGACTCCGGCCTCGTACTCCGGGCCGGCGTCTTCAGGCCTGCCGTGGGCCAATTCGAGGAGCGGTCGGCCCCGGGATCGCGCCGCCCCGGTCATCAGCCGGAAGGCGTGGCGGGTCAATGAGGGCATGGTCCGGGAGCGCGCGACCTGCACGCGTACGGTGAGCGCGGTCTTCCTGCACCACACCGGGCACCTGAGCAGTTACGAACTGCGCCGACGCGCCACGCATGCTGCGGGCAAAGCAGGAGGGCCACGCCGAGAGCGGAGGCGGGACGACATCGGCTACAACTTCGCCCGTTGCCCGATGCCCGGCTGGGCAAAGGGGCCGAGCACGCGGCGCAGCAGACCCGTGTCGCCCGGCCCCTCGTTCAGCCGCTGGCACTCCCCGGCGGCAACCGCAGCTGAAGCATCGCCGGCAACCGCTGCTGTGGATGGGACAGATCAAGACCGGTCAGCTCCTGTGCCCGGCGGAGCCGGTACCGGAGCGTGTTGCGATGTACGTGCAGCTGAGCCGCCGCTGTGGCGAGATCCCCGAAGGCGTCGAGGTACGTCAGCAGCGACTGCACGTAGTTGGTACCGCTGCGTCTGCCCCGCTCCACGAGCGCGGTGAGCCGCGGGTCCCGCAGGTCCGGCCGCTCCGCAAGGACCGCGAGGATCTCGCCGATCAGCACCTGCTCTCCCACCTCGTCCAGAGACGCGACCTGCGCCGCCACCTCGCCGCGGGCCATCGCCCCCCAGCGCCCGGTCCGCGTCCCGGCGGGACAGCGCCGCGTGCGACAGGTCGGGGGCGACCGGTCCGACGGCTGCCTGCAGCGACACCCCGAGACGGCTCATCGCCGCGCCGACGATCTCCCGCGACCAGCCCCGGACCACAGCGGAGGTGGGATCTTCCTGACTCGCCATGCCTGCCTAGCTTTCACGGACCTGCTGTGAGCCGTCAGCGCGCCTGTCCTGTCGGTGATCGCACCGGATCGCAGGGGACCACTGCACGAACCTCCCGTCCGCACGCTGCACCAGGAGTCGCCTTCCGTGTGCGAGCACACACCGGGGCCCCAGCCCGATCAGGCATGCCGTCGTGTACGCCGCGCTCAAACTGCCCAGGTCATGGACGATGCCGATTCGGAACAGGGACTGGGTCTCGGCGATGGCCTCGTGATCGCCCGCCCGGATGACCACGCGCAGATCGGGTGCGACCGCGCGTGCGGCTACGGAGACCGCGATGTTGTCCAGATCATCGGAGGCGACGGCCGCCATGGCTTGAGCGGTGTGGAGGCTGAGCTTGCGCAGCACGAACTTGTCGGTGGCGTCAGCGATGACGACGGGGACGCCGAGCGCTCTGGCCAAGCGGAGGTTGGGGGCCGCCGCGTCGCGTTCCACCGCGATCACCCCGATACCGAGGTCCTGCAGCCGGGTACACAGCCGCAACCCCACCTGGCCGAGCCCGACGACCACCACATGCCCCGCGCGGGGAAGGGCACGGGAGCCCACCATGCCGATCGAGCGAGGGGCCAGCAGTCGGTCGACCATGCCTGCGGTGAAGACTGCGGTGAAGACGATGGTGACGAGCATCCCGAGGCCGGCGAATACCAGGTAGGCGTCTGAGCCGTGTGCGGACGCGGGGCCGACGGCCGACACCGTTCGCACGGCCTCGAAAAAGGCTTCCACCGGCGGCCGGTGATTGAAGATCACCGACCAGCCCCAGTCCGCAAGGAGCACGGCGAGCAGTCCGGCGAGTCCGGTCAGCATGATCAGCGAGCTGCCGTCGTGCGGTCGCAGCTGCCCCCTGATCTTCCCCATCCTGGCCCGGTATCTCAGGGAGCGCGGTGGCCGGTACGTCTCGAGCCTCACGGCTTCCTCCTCCCACCGGGCGCCGACGTGGCCCGTGGAGGTCCGGTTGACTGCCAGCAGGTCGGGCTGGAGGCAGGCGGCAAGGAGTACGGGAGCGGCGACGTCGGCCGGCGACGTGACCTGGCAGTTGGGAACCACGCGCACGAGTTGGTCGGCGACCGTCCGGTCGAAGACGGTCACCACCAGCGTGACGCCTGGGCAGATGTGCTCGACCGCGAGCGCGTAGCGCAAGGACAGGACATCGTCATCCAGAAGGATCGCGACGCCTGCCACCTCCCGGTCGAGCACCTGGCGCAGGGCGTCGTCCGTGGGTTGCGCCAGGTGGCGCACGAGGTGTCCCGCCGATCGCAGGGAGCCACAGACCCTTCGCGCCACCTCGCTGCCGATGACGACGAAGTACCGCTCCTGTCCTTCCCCCGCGGGAAGCGGCCCGTCCATCGGGTTGTGCGGGTTCTCCTCGGCGCGGACGCCGCCGGGGGAATGCTCAGAGGTCAAAGAGGCAGTCATCAGAACGGTAGGGCTCGCAGTCCGGGCAGCGGAGGGTCTGGCAGCCGCTGCAGCTGATGAGCAGCCGGCCGCAGTGGCACTCGGGGCCACTTGGATCGGCGGTCCGGCCGCCCATGGCTGGTTGGTGGAGGATGAGGCCGGTAGGCGGGACTGGCTGCCCGGATGCGGCATTCACTGGTCAACTCCCATCGATGGTGGTGTGGCTGTATGCCGCCCGGCTCGCAGGGCCAGGCTCCGCCGGTGCGCCGTAGTACCGGAGCCGTCCGGGCCGAACGGCCGAGATGACGCACGCCCAGGCAGCTCCGACGACATGAACGGGAAGTCTCGGGCGGAGGCGAAGCACCGTTTGCCTGTGAATGTCCCTGCGCATGTACCCGCGCAGTTTGAAGCCGGAGGGCAGATGGACAGCGTGCCTGCTCTGTCGCAATGGCAATCGCCCGGACCATCGGACTCGGTTGCGTAGGACGCCAGGAGCAGAAAGAGAGCCAGGATTCGCAGGCCCTCGCAGAGGACCACCCCGGCCGACGAGGAGCGCCGGGGGTCGCCCGGCGGAATCTCGCGTACACCGACCGTACGAGCCGGCCCACCGGGTCACCATGAACAGACGCCAGACTCCCGGCGAACCGAGTTCATACAAGTGCTCAAGCGCTGCGGTGGCAGGACGACGATCCTGTCCTGGTTGCCGAACTGATTCGCGAGGCGACCGGGCCTGTGCGGGTGTGATGGCACTGACGTCAGCCTGGTCTGATCGGGCGGACTGCGACTCGACGGCTGGGGCGGGCCGCTGTCTGATGGACGTGGAGGGAGGCGACGCTCATGGATATCGCACCCCCTGCGACGATGCCCGCCTGGGTGGCCGCCGCCGCCGGCCCGGGGCACATCAGGTGCGTCGAGCTGCCGGTCCCGGTGCCGGGGCCGGACGAGTTGCTGGTCAAGGTACGGGTGTGCGGGGTGTGCCGGACCGATCTCCACGTGCGGGACGCGGACCTGCCGCCGCACCGGGAGCGGGTCGTGCCGGGGCATGAGGCGGTCGGCGAGGTCGTGGCGGTCGGCGGGCACGTGGCCGGACCAGGGGTGGGTTCCCGGGTCGGGATTCCGTGGCTGCGCCGTACGTGCGGGACGTGCCGGTACTGCCTGCGCGGCCGGGAGAACCTGTGCCCGTCGTCCCTCTACACCGGCTGGGACGCGGACGGCGGCTACGCCCCGTACGCGACCGTCCCCGCTTCGTACGCCTACGAGCTGCCCGCCGGCTACACGGACGAGGAGCTGGCGCCGCTGCTGTGTGCCGGGATCATCGGCTTCCGGGCTTTGCGCCGCGCCGATCTGCCCGACGGCGGTCTGCTGGGCATCTACGGCTTCGGCGCCTCCGCCCACCTCACGGCTCAGGTCGCCATCGCACAGGGAGCCGTCGTCCACGTCTTCACCCGGTCCCCGGCCGCCCAGGCGCTCGCGCTGCAGCTGGGCGCGGCCTCGGCGAGCGACCCTGGGACCCCGCCCGCGGAGCTCCTGGACGCGGCCGTTCTCTTCGCCCCCGCCGGTGCGCTCGTCCCGGTCGCGCTGGAAGCCCTGGACAGCGGCGGCACGCTCAGCATCGCCGGCATCCACCTGACCGAGATCCCCCCGCTCGACTACCAACGGCACCTCTTCCGCGAGCGCACCGTACGCACCGTCGCCGCCAACACCCGCCAGGACGGACGCGACTTCGTCGCCACCGCAGCCCGGCACCGACTGCGCGCCACGCTCACGGTTTACGACTTCGACAACGCGGACCGGGCGCTCGACGACCTCGCGGAAGGCCGGGTGAGCGGTGCAGCGGTGATCCGCGTACAGCCGTGACATCGGCGCAGCACGCGACTACGGGCTGCGCCGCTCCCAGGACGCTGACGGCCACGTCACCGAGCACGACTTCGGTAACGGTGTCGACATGCAGCCGGCCCACGACCCCACCGGTGCGGCCCTCTGACGGCCTGCCGCGTCTTGATGGACATGCGGCCGGGGCCTGGGAGGACAACGATGAAGCCGTACCCCGTCCATCACAGGAAGGAATCGGAGCTATGACTGATCAGGGAAACGGATTCGTAACTCCGGAACCGGAGGAGGAGCCCGACTTCGCGGACGAGCACTCTCGCCCCACTTATGCCGATGAGCCCTCGACGGAGGATCCCGACGAGTCGGTTCCGTCGGGAGAGGGCGGAGACGGGGGAATGGATCCCACCTGACGGGTACGTCCTCCAGGCGAAGCCGATGGTTGTCGTCGGCGCCCGCCCCAGTGGGCACGGGTTCGTGTGGCGGAGGCTTCGTGCAACCGATGCGCTCTGTGAGTACGTCTCTCCGACTCATGCTCTCGCACACCAGGTAAACGATGCTCCGCGGGGCGGCGCCATCATCAGCCGGCAGCCGGCCGGGATATCGCCGGCGCCGCGGTGGACGGGCGGAAGGAGCGGGGCTGCACGTTCCCACAGGCCATCCGGCATGGGATCATCGGACCCTCGCAGCACTCTGCCGACTCGGCGTGGAGTCCGTTGGGTCGGTCGACGTGTGCACCGCCCCGGCCTTCACCGGAGTGCGCGCCGGGGGCCTGCCTGCTCGGAGCACAGGGGCCCATACCGGATCAGCCGGGTCCGCTGATCAAGATGCTGCCACGCCACCCCGTCCGGGGCGGACCTTGGATCACCGTGATCAACATTTTCCCGAAGACCGCCACGAATTCGAGCAGATCCTCGCCGAAACGCTGCACCGCTTCGAGCCCCCCTCGCAACTCCGCTCGGCCGCTGAATCGAGGGACAACGTTCGTCGACGTCTCGTCTCATGTCTGAACAGAATTCCTGACTCAGAAAACTAGCTGAGGTTCGACGGGACGATCCCGTAACGGCGCATCTTGCGGTACATGGTCGCGCGGGAGATGCCGAGGTCCTGCGCGGTGCGCTGGACGTTGGAGTTGCGGTCCATCAGCCCACGCAGAATGGCATCCCGTTCCAGCGCCTCGATGGTTGTCAGGACCTTGTGGGACGACACCCGGCATTCCGGCGGGAGGTCGTCCACTTGGAGGATCCCACCGGACGGGCGGCGGGCAAGGCCGCGGATGACGGACTCCAGCCGGCGGACGTTCTCCGGCCAGGGGCAGCGCTCCAGCATCGCCAGCGCATCCGGAGAGAAGCTGATCTCTCCGCTCGGGCGGTATTTGAGGAGGAAGAACCGGACCAGGTGCTCGAGGTCGCCGTAGCGATGGCGCAGCGGCGGCACCTCCAGCAAGGAGCCGCACAGACGGTCGAGTTCGTCGTCCCTCGTGACCACGGAGGGTTGGCTGGTCATGATCAGTTGTCCGGTGGCGGGTCCGTCGGTGTCCGCCAGGAGGGTTGCGAGGCGGCGGCGGAGCTGGTCGCCCAGCAGATGGACATCGAGCAGCACGACCACGGTCGACGGCCTGGCCCGCAGTTCGCGGACTTCGCGGAGCCAGTGCTCGGTGGCCTGCGCTGACTCGGACAGCGGGGCTTCCACCATGTCGAGCCTGCGCCCGGCGCCGCGGGCGCGGTGGACGGCGTGGACCAGCGTCCGCTTGCCGACGCCGGCTTCGCCCACGAGGTGGAGCGAGGCGCCGGCAACGTACGCCGCCTCGGTTTCGGCGACCGCGCGCCGCCATGGCGTGGAGGAGCCCACCAGCCCCAGGCCGGATCCTCCGGGGCCCGCGGAAGGGACGGGTCCGGGCTGGGGACGGCCGATGACCCGGACACGGAGGATGGCGCCCGCGTCGCTGTCCTCGCGTCGGCTTCGGTTGACGCGGAGTTCGGCGACGCGTCCGGAGGGGAGGGCTATGCTCCGGGTCCCTTCGAACCGGGCGTCGGCGGCGATCTCCTGTGCGTGGTCGAGCAGTGCGTAGTGGTCCGGCCCGGTCACGGCTGTTCTCAACTGCTCGTTCATCATGACGACTTCGGGGTTGAGGGCCAGGACGGGTCCCGGGCGCACCGCTGAGCACGCGTCCATGTAGTCCTGGAACAGGGCCCGTTCACGTCGCGAGCTGATCGCGGCGATCTCGCCTTCGATCTGGCCCGCGACCGAGCGGGCGAGGGCCATGAGCATCCCTGCGGAGCCCTGGCGGACCGTGGTGAGGTTGAAGGCTCCCAGCAGCGTGCGCCGGACGGGGTGCAGGATCGGCACGGCCGCGCAGTGGAAGTCCCGCAGCTCCTCGACGTAGTGCTGGCTTCCGGCGATCATGACGGGTAGGCCGCTGGCCAGCGCGGTTCCGATGCCGTTGGTGCCCACGTAGCGCTCGGCGAACACATGGCCCGGGGCCAGTTGCACCCGGTTGAGGCGCGTGGTCAGACCCTCGTGGGAGAGCTTGCGGGACAGGACCACGCCGTCCCGGTCGGTGATCATCGTGGACACGGGGTCGTCGGCGAGCTGTTCGTGCAGCCTGTTCACTATCGGCAGCGCTGCCCTGGCGAGCGGGCTGTCCAGATTGGGATTCTCGAGGTACGGAGCGTCGACGCAGCTCGACTTCACCTCGTACTCGATCGAGCGCTGCCACGAAGCGACCACGAGCGGGCGGGCGCTCGGGTCCTTGGTGACTTCCAGATACAGCTCTCTGGCCGCAGTCAGCGAGCTGCCAGGTCGACGTCGGGGCATTTAACACTTCCGTATCACGCGCGTCATCCCTCGGGGGACCGATTGGAACAGCTCGATGACGTCGCGCCTATGCCGTGTATCACATTGAGACATCCGCGGACCGTTTCTGAGACATCGGCGTGCGAGCGGCGGCCTGTGTAATCGGCGCACCGTCTCCACCCGCCGATTCGCAGGGAGCGCCATGAAAGCCGTGCAGGTCATCGAGTACGACGAGCCGCCCGTGCTCGTGGAGGTGCCGGACCCGCAGATCACCGGTCCGCTGGATGTGATCGTCAAGGTCGGAGGTGCGGGGGTCTGCCGTACCGATCTCCACATTCTCGAAGGGCAGTGGGCCGCCAAGAGCAGGGTCGTCCTGCCGTACACCATCGGCCATGAGAACGCCGGCTGGGTGCAGGAGGTGGGGCAGGCCGTCACCAACGTCAAGGTGGGCGACCCGGTCATCCTGCACCCGCTGGTGACCTGCGGTCTGTGCCCGGCCTGCCGGGCCGGCGACGACGTGCACTGCATGAGCTCGGCCTTCCCGGGGATCGACGCCGACGGGGGCTACGCAGACTATCTGAAGACCACCGCCCGCTCGGTCGTGGCGCTCGACCCGTCACTGGAGCCGGCGTCGGTGGCGGCCCTGGCCGACGCCGGGCTCACGGCGTACCACGCCGTCGCCAAGGCGGCCCGGGTCCTGCGGCCGGGTGACCGGGCCGTGGTGATCGGCGCCGGAGGTCTCGGGCACATCGGGATTCAGGTGCTCCGGGCGCTGTCTCCGGTCGAGATCATCGTGATCGACCGGAGTCCTGACGCCCTAGCCCTCGCCAAGGAGCTGGGGGCCGAACACACGCTGCTCGCCGACGGCAGTGAGACCGAGCGCGTACGGGAACTCACCGCGGGGCACGGGGCGGAGGCAGTGTTGGACTTCGTCGGCGAGGGGGGCGCCGTCGAGACGGGCGTGGCCTGTCTGCGCCGTAACGGCGACTACTACGTGATCGGTTACGGCGGCCGGCTCGACGTCCCGACGATCGACGTCATCTCCACCGAGATCAACTTCATCGGCAACCTCGTGGGGTCCTACAACGACCTGTCCGAGCTGATGGTTCTGGCAGCGCGGGGCAAGGTCGGCCTGCACACCCAGCGGTACCCCCTGGCGTCGTTCAAGGACGCCCTCGACGACTTGTCCGCCGGCGCCGTACGCGGCAGAGCGATCTTGATTCCCTGACGGTCGAAGGAGCACTTCCATGCGCAACAGTTCGTACCGGGGCGTGATCGCCACCGCGATCGTCGTGGCCCTCACCGCCACTGCCTGCACCGGCCAGGGCCCGGTGGAGAACAAGCCCGACAAACCCGCCCTGTTCAAGCCGGGTTCGGAGATCAGCTACAGCAAGTACAGCAAGGACTATCCCAAGACGAAGGTCAGGGACGTGCCGGGCCCGTGCAGCTACGAGTCGATCAGCCGCAAGGACTACTCCGGTCAGACGCTGAAGATCATCAGCCATGCCATCCCGGTCATCGGGGAGCCGACCCAGCTGCATGCCGAGCAGTTCGAGGAGATCACCGGGGCGAAGGTGGAGGTGGTCAACGTCCCCTTCGGGGAGCTGCACCAGAAGATTCTCACGCCCCTGCAGGCGGGCCAGCCGGCGTACGACGTCATGTTCTACCCCTCCTTGTGGATCGGCGACATGGCCCCTCATCTGGCGCCGGTGCCGAAGAAGTATCTGGACACTCCCGCGATGAAGGACGTCACCAAGGCCTACATGGACGTGGCGACCTGGGACGGGAAGGTCGTGCAGTACCCCGTGGACGGTGACAGGCACTACCTCAAGGTCCGCACGGATGTCCTCGAGGACCCGAAGCGGCGGGCGGCGTACAAGGTAGCCACGGGCAAGGACCTCCGGACGCCCCGGACGTGGGCCGAATACCAGGAGATCGCCGCGTTCTTCAGTGGCAAGGACGTCGACGGCGACGGCAAGCCGAACTTCGGCAGCGCCGAGGTGACGAAGCGCGACGACCTGACGTTCTCGGCGTTCATCAGCCGTGCGGCGCCGTACATCAAGCACCCCGACGTCGGGGGTGGCCTCTACTTCGACCTCGAGACCATGAAGCCGCTGATCAACACGCCCGGTTTCGTACGCGCCCTCGAGGACATGGTGAAGGCCAAGTCGACCTGGGCGCCGGGCGGCGCGAACTTCGGGCTGGGGGACGAGATCCTCTCGTTCGGCGGCGGCCAGAGCCTGATGTCGTACTCATGGGACGACGCCTTCATCCAGGCGCAGCAGCCGGACGGCAGGATCCGCAACAAGATCCGGGCGGCCGAACTGCCCGGATCGGAGGAGGTCTACAACCGCACCACGAAGACCTGGGACAAAAAGCCCAACCAGGCTCCGTACTTCACCTGGGGCTGGACATCGGCGGTGGCCAAGGCCGCGCGCAACCAGAACATGGCCTTCGACTATCTTTGCTTCTTCAGCAACGAGGCCAACACCGCGCTCGACCTGACCATCGGCCGGTTCGGCGTCAACCCCTACCGCAACGCGCACTTCGACGCGGAATTCTGGGAACGGCAGGGCTGGGACAAGGACGTCGCCGAATCGTACGTCCGGACGCTGTCCGGCATGGAGTCGAGTACCAACCGCGTCTTCGACCTGCGCGTACCGGGTGTCAACGGCTACATGTCCGCACTGGCCAACGGCGTCGCCGCGGCTCTCGCGGGGCAGAAGGCGCCGCAGCGCGCGCTGGACGAGGTGGCCGCCGAGTGGGAGAAGATCACCGGCCAGATCGGCGAGGACAAGGTCCGCAGCGCCTATCGGCACGTGGTCGCACTCGAGGACGACTGACCCGATCCGACCTGATCACCAGGGTGCCCCGGCGGCCGGCCGAACCGGTCGGCCGCCGGGGGCGCCCGCCCACTTCCGCAAGGACAACCATGGAAGCTCTGCGCCGGCACAAGAGCATGTTCCTCCTGCCGGGACTGCTCACGCTCGCACTCATCATCATCTTTCCGCTTCTGTTCACCATCCGCGTCAGCTTCTCCGGCTGGAACGTCAGCAGCCCTCAGATGGACTTCATCGGCGGAGCCAACTACACGACGATGCTGCA
The DNA here is from genome assembly GCF_053591995.1 of Streptomyces sp. NPDC002835. NCBI lineage: Bacteria > Bacillati > Actinomycetota > Actinomycetes > Kitasatosporales > Streptomycetaceae > Streptomyces > Streptomyces sp. NPDC002835. Next base: position 82,640 of record NZ_JBSFUW010000030.1, read on the forward strand.
CGACGGCCGCTTCCGGGCGTCGATCATGCGGCTGGCCCTGCTCGCGGGCGGCACCGTCCTGATCCAGTACGTGATCGGCTTCGGGATGGCCCTGCTGGTCTGGCGTGAGACACGCGGCCGCCGGCTGTGGCGTGTGCTGTTCCTCGTCCCCATGATGACCACTCCCGTGGTGATGGCCGCCATCTGGCAGATGATCTTCCACGAGTCGCTGGGGCCGGTGAACGACCTGCTCGGGATGGCCGGCCTGGCCGAGGTGCCCTGGCTCACCGAGTCCGGTCCGGCGCTGATCGCGCTGATGACCGTCGAGGTCTGGCAGTGGACGCCGTTCATGTTCCTGCTGCTGCTGGCCGGCCTGCTGAGCCTCCCCAAGGAGCCGTTCATGGCGGCGGCCATCGATGGGGCGGACGCCTGGCGCACCTTCCGGAAGGTGACCTTCCCGCTGATGGCGCCGGTGTCGGTCGCGGCGGTCATCATCCGGCTGATCGAGGCGTCCAAGCTCTCCGACAGCGTCTACGTGCTGACCTCCGGCGGGCCGGGCTCCGCCACGGAGACGCCGGGCTACTACCTCTACATCCAGGGGCTGAGGGACCAGCAGACCGGCTACAGCGGGGCGATGTCCCTGACCTATCTGGTCCTGATGATCGTCACGCTCACGGTTGTCGCCGCGCTGCTCGCCAGGGCCTTCAAGCTGAAGGGGGACTCATGAGGTCACGCCTCTATCCCGTGTTCAAGTACACCGTGATCGCGCTCTGGGCGTGCTTCGTCGCGGGGCCGTTCCTGTGGGCCATGACGACCAGTTTCAAGGACGTCAACGGCGTCCAGGGCGGCGCCACGTATCTGCCGTGGCTGCAGTACGAACCCACCGTCACCGGGTGGCGCAACATTTTCGGCGGAGCCGGGGGCGTCGATGTGATGGAGCCCTTCTTCAACAGCGCCGTCGTCACCGTCGCCGCCTCGGCCATCAGTCTCGTCCTCGGGTCGCTGGCCGCCTACGCGTTGTCCCGGTACCGCTTCAGGTTCGGCTTCATCAAGAACAGCGACATCGTCTTCTTCTTCGTGTCGCAGCGGATCATGCCGCCCGTCGTCCTGGTGATCCCGTTCTTCTACCTGCTGCAGTGGACGGGCCTGCTGGACACCATTCTGGGCCTGGTCGTCGTGACGGTCGCGCTGCTGCTGCCGATCGCGGTCTGGGTGATGGTCGACTTCTTCAACGGCATTCCGCGTGAGATCGACGAGATGGCCATGCTCGACGGCTGCGGCCCGTTCCAGACCTTCGTACGTGCGATCCTACCGAACTCGCTGCCCGGGCTGACGGTGGCCGCGATGTTCTGTGTCGTGTTCGGCTGGAACGACTTCTTCTTCGCCTTCAGGCTGACCTTCACCGAGGTCCAGACGCTGCCTCAGACCGTCGTCGCCCTCAACTCGTCCATCCCGCCGTGGTGGACGCTGTCCGCCGCCGCCCTCTTCGGCGTGACGCCGCTGATTCTTCTCGCGCTCCGGGTGGAGCGCTACCTGTCCAAAGGCAACCTCTCGGGAGCGGTCCGATGAAGCCGACCACCACTGTGCCCAGTACACCCGACGTGAGTACTGCCGGCCTGAGCGGCGCCGGCCTGAGCGCCACCGGGCTGTCTCTGACCGTGGACGGCGTCGATCACCTCAAGGACGTGACCGCCGCCTTCCTGCCGGGCCGGCTCCACACCGTCATCGGCCGGACGATGGCGGGAAAGACGACGCTGCTGCGGGCCTTGGCGGGTCTGCAGGGGGTGGACTCCGGCACGCTGACCAGGGAAGGCACGGACTTCCTGAAGACGCCGGTCTGGCGACGCGACACCGCCATGGTCTACCAGCAGTTCATCAACTACCCGCATCTCAACGTGTTCGACAACGTCGCCTTCCCGCTCCGGCGGGCCGGGGTGGCACGTGACGAGGTCCGGCGGCGTGTGAGCGACAGCCTGGCACGGGTCGGCCTCGCCGGCTTCGAGCGGCGCAAGCCGTCCCAGCTCTCCGGCGGCCAGCAGCAGCGCGTCGCGCTGGCCCGGGCCCTCGCCCGCTCCGCGGGCATCCTCCTGCTCGACGAGCCGCTGGCCAATCTGGACTACAAGTTGCGTGAGCAGTTGCGAGACGAGTTCAAGACCCTCTTCTCGGACCAGGGCGACACGATAGTGATCTACACGACCACCGAGCCCGCCGAGGCCATGATGCTCGGTGACGTGGTGCTGGTCATGCACGAGGGACGGATCCTCCAGATCGGTCCCCCGCAGGAGGTCTTCGAGCGCCCGGCGACGACCACGGTGGCGTCCATCATCAACGACCCGCCCATGAACATCTTCGCCGGCCGCATCGAGAGCGGGCAGGTCACGGTGGCCGGTTTCCAGGCCACGCACGTGTCCCCGCATCTCGCCGGCCTGCCCGACGGCGCCTACCGGTTCGGCCTTCGTGCCACGGATGTCGGTCTGACGTCCCTCGGCGTCCAGGGCGAGGTCACGTTCGTCGAGATCTCCGGGTCGGAGACCTTCGTCCACGCGGCCGTCGGCGAGACCCCGTTCGTCGTACAGATCGAGGGCATCCATGACGTCGCCATCGGTGAACTCGTGAAACTGCGGCTGCGTCCGGAGCGCTTGTTCGCCTTCACCGAGGAAGGGACGCTCGTGCGGACGCCTTCATACGATCCCGCTTCAGTGGAAGGGCGTTGACATGACGCAGTTGGACATCGTCGACGTCGGGCACAGCTACACGCGCGGGGTCGAAGAGGAGCAGTGGGCGCTCAAGCCACTGAGGCTGACCTTCGAGGCCGGCAAGACCTACGCACTGGTCGGACCGTCGGGCTGCGGCAAGACGACACTGCTGAACATCCTGTCCGGGCTGGTCAGACCATCGCAGGGCCAAGTCCTCTTCGACGGCGCGGACGTCACCGCTCTGCCGACGAAGGCGCGCAACATCGCCCAGGTGTTCCAGTTTCCGGTCATCTACCAGTCGATGACGGTGTACGAGAACCTCGCCTTCCCCCTGCAGTGCCGCCGGTGGGACAAGGCGAGGATCGACGCCAAGGTCCGCCGGGTCGCCGAGGCGCTGGATCTGGACGACAGGCTGGGGCAGCCCGCCCGGCGGCTCACCGCCGACGACAAGCAGCTCATCTCGCTCGGCCGCGGTCTGGTGCGCGACGACGTGGCCGCCGTGCTGATGGACGAGCCGCTGACCGTCATCGATCCACAGCTGAAGCACTCGCTGCGGCGCAAGATTCGTGAGATCACGGAGCAGTTCCGGCCCACCGTCATCTACGTCACCCACGACCAGTACGAAGCCATGAGTATCGCGCAGGAAGTGCTGGTCATGAAGGACGGCCGAGCCATGCAGCAGGGCACCCCGGAGCAGCTTTTCGAGGCCCCGGCGACAACGTACGTCGGCTACTTCATCGGATCACCGGCAATGAACTTCCTGAGCGTGGACCGGGCACACGGGAACGTCACCCTCGGGGGCCGGGCCCTGGCAACGGCGTGGGACATTCCGGAGACCACCACCGAGGGACAGGTGGGAATCCGGCCCGAGTACGTCAAAGTCGTCACCCAGCCCGGGCCCAACACGTTTCCCGCCAGGCTTCGGGGCGTCCGGGACCACGGCCCGCAGCGCGTTCTCGAAATGGAGCTGGCCGGCCGGCTCATCCGGGCCAAGGTGCCACGGGAGGACGGTATCCCGGCGACCGAAGAGTTCCTGGTGCATCTCCCGCGCGCCAAGACCCTCCCCTATGCGGGTGGTCGCCTCGTCCTCCACTCGTGATGACCGGCAGCCGGGGCGGCTCCACCACCGCTGTCGCCCTGGAGCGGTCCGCACGGCCGGCTTCAACCAGGGTCCCTCTGGGCGCAGTTGACCGCTCCCTCGGGGAAACAGTCCACCGACCATGGCGTTGACAGCAGACGCAGCACCGCGCGAGGGGCGTGATGCGGCCCCCGACGGCGGGGGGAATCAGTGCCCACCCGATCACCCATCCGGCAGTGGACATCGGAAGGTCCGGATTCCGCCCCCGCTCCTTCACGTGGGGTGTGACGGCCGGCTCCGCGGTGCGGAGGGGGCGGCGCACCGGCGCAGCATTGGGCCGAGGGCGCCCCCGGTGCCCGATGAGCCGCCCGCGGTGTGCTTCGCCGGGAGAGCGGCTGGCCGGTTGCGCGGCCGCCAGGCGCCTCCGCCATCGGATCGACTACGCCGGCCCCCTCGGGTGGTCCGCCATGTGCGACTACGGCCGCCCCGGCGATGCGTGTCCGAAACGCGGCCCGACCGAGGGCGCACGGGGTGATCCGGCACCGCCTCGCTGCGTCAGCGCCGCAGCAACTGCTTCATTCGCTTGCCCTCGGGGGACTCGGCGAGGGTGTCCCACAGCTTCTTCGAGCTGGTGGAGGTGTAGACGCCGGGCGCACCCTGCTCACCGCAGCCCTCGCCGTACGACACGATGCCGATCTGGTACGTGCGGCCCGCGACCTTGCGGAACAGCGGTCCGCCGCTGTCGCCCTGACAGGAGTCCTTGCTCTCCACGCCCGCGCAGACGTTGACGGCCTTGTTGTAGCCCGGGTACGTCGCCGTGCACTCGGCGTGCGAGAGCAGAGGCACCTTCACGCCGCGCAGCCGGTCGGGGAAGCTGGGCACCTCGGTGTCGGTGTTGCCCCAGCCGATGACCGTCGCCTGCGCACCGGGGCGGAGCAGGGCGTCGGTGCCGGCGGTCGGCATCTTCACGGCGGCGATGCCGGTGACCGGCTTGGCCAGCTCCAGCAGCGCCAGGTCGTACGCCTCGTTCCCCTTGACGTAGCGGGGGTGCGAGACGATGCTCCGCACGTTGCGCAGCTGCCCCTGGCGCTTGTCGGACAGCACGGTCCGTCCGACCGTGACCTCGAGCTGCTTCGGCTTGGTGCCCGTGACACAGTGCGCGGCCGTCAGCACCACGGTGTCGCTGACCAGGCTGCCGCCGCAGAACTGGCGATCGGCCGGGTTCTTGGAGCCCTTGCTCAGCAAGGCCGCCATCCAGGGGTGGGCGCCATTGGACTGCTCCACCCCACCGATGATCCTGACGCCGGGCCTCGTCCGCTCCTCGTCGTGTGCGGTCTGCGCCGTGGCCGTGGTGACGGCCGATCCGACGAGGGCCAGCGCCGCGCTCGCCACCAGCCCGGCGGAGGTTATCCGGCGAAGACTGTTGCGGATCGGGGAAACGCTCATGGGGGTTGATCTCCCTTCTGATCACGGACGCCGAAGGACCGGCCCTCGCAAGGGGGTTGACCTTCGGCACTGTCGAGTCATCAGAGGGGCAAACCACGCGGGAGGTTTACTCGAATCCGGAGGTTTTCCGGTGCCGGGCCCTCAGATCGCTGGGCTGGTGGTGCCGGCAGAGCACCGCCCCCTGGTCGGTCGTCGTCCCGTGGACCAGGCCGCACACGGCCCACCGTTCGCCCCTCGGCGGCCCGGCGCAGCGGCCCGGCAGGCGGTCACTGCCAGAAGCGGCCGCGTGTCCGGGCCAGGGGTGCTCGACCGGCCCCTGCGTGAACTGGTCAGCGGCGCCCGGGAGTCGGGCTGCGTGGTGACCGTCCACGCCCATGCGGACCTCGACGCGCCGCCCGTGGACGCAGCGGCCCGGACGGCATTGCTGCGCAGTGTTCTCACCGCGGCCCTTCGCGGGCAGGAGACCCCTGCTGAGCTGGTGCTCAGCATCCAGGACGCAGCCTGGTCGTCATGCCCGGAGACACGCTCCGGGCCGACGTGCTGCGCGCCGCTCTGGAACCCGGGACGTACACGATGGAGGACACCGCCGACCTGACGTGGGCCGAGGAGAGCTTCCGCTCGTGACAGCGGGCTCGTCTCGTCCAGCGTCCTCCCATTCGTGCGTTCCGGTCATGTGTGGACGGCAGCGTCTTCCTGCCGCGACTCAGAGATTGAGTCAGAAGCCGGCGGCGGGAGAGAGCACGCACCGCGGTGCCATGCAGGCCGTCGAGAGTGCCGGCTTCTGCTCGACATGAAGGCGGTGCCGGCCATCAGCGGACCACGTCGGCGGATGATCCGCGCTCCGAGGAGGGCTCCGCGTGGGTCGGTGCCTGTTCCCTGGTGGTTCGGACCCGGGCGTCGGTCACAGCCTGGTGGAGGAGCCGGGACAGGCGCTGGTCGGCGTCGGGGGCTGTGAGCAGGACGCGGAGGGCGTGTTCGAGGTGGTGGTGGCCAGGGCCGTGCCACCACAGCACGTCGGCGATGCGGGCCGGTGTCGTCGCGGTACGGGCTACGGCGAGCCGGTGGGCCCGGGCGTGGCAGGCCGCGCTGCGCCATTTCAGGCGCCGAGAGCCGGGCCGCACGCGGCGGGCGGCGTCCACGACCGTGCCCACCAATAGCGGACCGTAGGCACGGTCGGCGGGGTCCGCGTCGGCGAGATCGGCGGCCAGCGGCCACAGGGTGTGGCGGGTGGCGTCGTCGACGGCGTCGTTGACCGTACGGGCGAGCGCGGCGAGTACCGGATGGGTGCCGGGCGGTCGATCGGTGAAGCGACCGGTGGCCAGCAGGGAGGCCTCCTCCATCAGGCAGGCGCCGTCGTCGGGGTGCAGATGGCTGAAGCGGCCTGGCACGGGGAGGCCGTCGGGAAGTCCGGCGCCTGGCGGCCTGCCTGACTTGGGAGTGGCTGGGGTGGGCATCGTGGGCCTCCGCTGCGGTCACAGGCCAGTGATGGCGTGCAGGATCAGGTAGAGGGCGGCGGCGGGCAGCCCGGCTCCGGGGAAGGTGAGGATCCACGCGGTGCCGATGGAACGGGCCACCTGCCAGCGCACGGCCGAGATACGCCGGGTCGCGCCGGCGCCCAGAATGGCCGCGGTGATCGTCTGGGTGGTGGAGATCGGGGCCTTGAAGACGAACGCGGTGGTGTAGAGGACGGCCGTGGCGGCGGTCTCGGCGGCGAAGCCGCGCGGCGGGTCGAGGTGGACGATGCGCCGCCCCAGGGTGGTGATGATGCGGCGTCCGCCGCTGTAAGTGCCGGCGGCCATCGCCGCGGCCACTGCCGCGATCACCCAAAGGGGTACGGAGAAGTCGTCCTGCCATCCCGCCGTGACCATTGCGAGGACGATGACGCCCATGGTCTTCTGCGCGTCCTGCAGCCCGTGTCCGAGGCCCATGGCGGCGGCTGACATGGTCTGCGCCATACGGAAGCGGCGGGTGACGGGGCGCGGGGCGGAGCGGCGGAACGCCCACAGGATGATCGTGTGCAGTGTGTAGCCGAGGGCCACGCCGACCAGCGGGGACAGCAGCATGGGCAGCAGGACCTTGTCCACAATGCCGGTCCAGTGCACGGTGGCGGAGGCGGCGAGGGCGGCACCGACCAGTCCGCCGATCAGGGCGTGGGAGGACGAGGTCGGCAGCCCCCGCCACCAGGTGAAGACGTTCCAGCCGATCGCGCCGATGAGCGCGCACAACACCAGCAGCAGGCCAGACAGTTCCTGAGGTGCACCGATGATGCCGCTGCCGACGGTCTTGGCTACCTCGGTGCCCAGGAAGGCGCCGAGGAAGTTCATCACGGCGGCCATGGCCAGGGCGATGCGGGGCGTGAGGGCCCGGGTGGAGATGGAGGTGGCAATCGCGTTCGCGGCGTCGTGAAAGCCGTTGGTGAAGTCGAACGTCAGCCCCACGATGATGATCAGCACCACCAGAGTGAGCTCCATGGCCGGATCACCTTTCGCCACGCACACGGTCACGGCATCGGACGGCCGCGGGCGCCTCGCCCTGTCTCCATCCTGCCGCGAAACCCCCGCGGGAGCCGGGCACGGACACGCGACACGCACACAGCTGATGAACGTCGCTCTGGACCGGAACAGGCCACTGGGTGCCAACACACGGTGCGGGCCGGGCGCGAGCCGGGCGCCATGCCGGGCACTCCGGTGCTGGTGAGGTATGCCGATGATTTCGTCGTGCTTTCCCGCGCCGAAAGAGAGGTGTACCAGGTCAGGGCCCGGCTGGAGGACTGGCTGGCCGCGAGGGGGCTTCGCTTCAAGGAGGAGAAGACCACGGCCGTCCGTCGGCCCTACAGCGGGACGTGGAAGTCGAGGACGGGTCCGGCGGCACGAGGGGGCGATGCGTCCAGACGCTTCAGGACGCGGAGCATCGGTACGTTCTGCGCAGCGACCGCCGCGGTCAGCGTACGGTGGCCCGCGCGGCGGGCCACTTCGGCCGCGTGTGCGGCCAGGGCGGTGCCCAGCCCCTTGGACTGCCAGGCGTCCTCAACCAGAACGGCGAACTCGCCCACCCCTTGCCGGTCGGTGCGCATCACGTTGGTCATGGCGATGATGTGGTCCATGCGCTGGGCCGGGGTGGTCACCAACGTGGTGCCTCGCTCCGGGTCGGACAGCAGGCGCCATCCGGCGGGAGAGAGCTGGGGTTTGCCGGTGTGGTAGCGCAGGGCCCGGCTGCCTGGCGAGCAGCGGCGGTGCAGTGCCTGGATCGGTTCGAGATCGGCGGGTGTCACTTCGCGGGTCCGGGTGGCGGTGCCGTCGGTCAACGTGATCGGGTGCGCGGTGTCTTGGCCGACGTCGGGCATGCGATGGTCTCCTGACAATGGCATACGTGACGGGCGTGCGGGCGGACCCCTCGGACGGATGTCCGCTTCGGCACACGAGCAGTCTTTTGCCACTCCCCGCCCGACTCAAGGCGGGTTTGCGCCAAAACGATTACGCTTCGCACTTAGTACGTCACTCAACGGAGTCATGTGGAGTCAGGGGGAGCGCTGCTCGAGACGTTCGATGCCCGGATCACCCCCGAACGCCTTTGCCCGCCCCACCACTTCGCAGGGGCCGCCCACCGGTCCCTCCGCTACCAGGAGCCAGCAAATGGACTCCCCCCTTCGATGTCCGCCGCAAGCGAATTGCAAACAGGGGACCGTACCCGGGGCGCGCAGCGGCCGCTGCCTCTCTCGCGCGACGGAGGCGGTGAAACCGTAGCGAGCCGAGTACGTTGAGGTTGCGGTGCTTGAGCGGGAGGGCGATGCTCACGCCGGATCTCGTGGCCCTCTGCGCGGAGCTGGGCGCCCCCGGCGTTGCCGTGTCGGTGGACTCCACCATCAACCGGGCTTGCCGGCGCCCCGCTGGGCCGGCGAGAGGCAGCAAGGCGGGGCGAACGGTGGCGCGTGAGGCTCTCGTCGGGTCAGCCGGATACACCTCGCTGGTAAGCCACCCCAGGATTCAACCGGGTCACGCAGTTCCGCGCCGTCGAGCCGTGGACGCAGGGGGCGAAGTGCAAGCTGGTGTTCGTCAACCGGCTCCTGACCACCGAGCAGCGAGCAACCCAACACAACAAGGCACTTGCGCTGCCCTCACAGCTTTGACCACAACACCGACCGAGACCCAACACGGCCTCATGCCAATCACGCACCAGGTCGCCGGCTGAGCCGGACCGGGAGAACATGTCGGCCGCGATCCCCGAGGACCGTCGCGAAACCATCGCCGGCGACAGGTTCACAGGCAGCCCATTGGTCTGTCTCACGAACCACTTCGGACCCCGAAGGACTTCTATCCACGAGTTCGGCGATCGCCACAGGGATCCGGCTCACGCCCCGTGGCTACCTCGTGGCGCGAGCCGCGCACACGTCTGTGGCGTCACCCCGACTGGTGAGCAGCTCGCCGAGGGCGGGTGAGCAGTGGTGGATCGGTTATTCGTCGAAATCGCCGGGGGCAGCGTTCCCCTCCCCTCGACAGGAAGGAGGCCACTGTTGGTGATCACATCAACTCGCCGCGTGAAAGGCCTAGTTGACGGGGACTCAAAAAGGGCCGTCTCATATTTCGATCAGATTACGACATCCTTAAATGGGACTAGACCACCGCGACTCAACGCGCGTAACTCCCTTGGATGGAAGGGAGATTGACTGATCATCAATTTCAGAGCGTTGATAACAGAACAACTCCGGAAAGCCGACCCCATTTGTCTGAATTTTCCACTCATTTGGTCTGGCAAGCTTTCGCGCACCCATCCCCTGACCAAGGAAGAGGTGCAGTTTGTCCGGACGCAGAAGACTCAAGAAGCCTCCGCGTCGCAAGTCCCGCCGGCTCATACTCGGCACGGCCGCGGTCGCCGTCATGGCGGTCGTGGCCGGAGTGGCCTACCAGGTGACCCAGCCGGGGACGGACGCAACCCAACCGCTGTCGCTCGCCCAGGGAGAGGCGCTCGCAGCGACCCCGGAGCCGGCCAAGGAGCCGGCTCGCGACAAGGACCCCGAGCCGCTCAAGGAAGTGCCCAAGAGCGAGCCCAAGCGGGGCATGATCTACGAAGGGCTGAAGCCCGCGCACGAGGGGGATCCGTGCGCGGGGGTGTACCGCACGGCCGGCGGTCACTGCACTCATGGCCCGGACGCCCCTCCGAAGGGCGTCGACATCAAGAAGGACACCCCTCCCGCGGTGAAGGCCGCCGCACCCGCGGAGGATCCGACCAAGGCGGAGAGCGCGAAGCCTTCCGGGGGAGAGCTTCCGCGCACCGCGCCCGCACTCGACGCCGCGGCCGGTAAGGCGAGCAGCCCTCCCGCTGCCGGGGGTTCCACCTCGCAGGCCCCCGCGGCGAACGGGCCCGCCGGGCAGACCGTGCGCTGCGACGGCGACGGCAACAGCGGCAACCGTGTCCAGGTGGTGTACGTGCACGCCCCCGGACGAGACCGGTACGCGCAGTACTTCCCGTCGTTCCGCAAGTGGGCCGCCGACGCCGACCTCATCTACTCGGAGAGCGCCAAGGACACCGGCGGTGTGCGGAACATCCGCTATGTGACGGCCGCCGACTGTACGCCGACCGTGCTCAACATCGAGCTCCCGGCCTCCGCGCTGTCCGAGTTCAGCGCCACGAACAGGGCGCTCGCGGCCAAGGGCCTCGACCGCCGTGACCGCAAGTACATGATCTTCGCGGACACTCAGGTCTACTGCGGCATCGGCAGCTTCGCCGGAGACGAGCGTCCCGGTCAGAGCAACCTCAGCAACTTCGGCCCGTCCTACGGCCGTACCGACACCGGTTGCTGGGGCGGACACACCGCGGCGCACGAACTGGGCCACAACCTCGGCGCCGTGAACAACAGCGCACCCAACACCAGCCGGGGTGCGCACTGCACGGACGAATATGACGTCATGTGCTACTCGGACACCCCGTACTACCCGAGGATGCGCTCCGTCTGCCAGGGCCAGGAGTACGAGAACCGTCTGGACTGCAACCACGACGACTACTTCCACACCAACCCCAGGCAGGGCAGCTATCTCGCCACGCACTGGAACGTCGCGGACAACCAGTTCCTGATCAAGGGCAACACCGGGCCCGACCCGAACCCCAGTCCGACGCCGACGCCCCCGACGCCCAAGCCCACGCCGACGAACGGCTCCGGCACCGGGCCTGCCGTCACCGTCGGGCAGATCGGCCCGGACTCCGCAGTCGCCGGCTGGAACGCGGTCAGCGGTGCGGCCTGGTACCAGATCTTCCTGAACGACCAGGCCATCGGCTGGGTGCAGGCGCCCAGCGCCCGTATCTACAACCTGAAGCCGGGAACGAACTACACCGTCTCCGTCTCGGTGCGTGACTCCTCGGGCCGCGACAGCGGTCGGGGCAGGGCGGCCGCGTTCCGTACCTCCGGCGGTGGTGACGGCGGTGGTACGACCCCCACGCCCAACACGCGCTATCTGCTCACCAACGGCGCGACCGGGAACGCCGCCGAGGTCTGGGGTGGCAGGAGCGGCGACGGCACCGTCCTCGTCGGCTCGCAGCACAACGGATACGCCCAGCAGCAGTGGTACTTCGACAGCGCAGGCAGCGGCTACACCCGTATTCGTTCTGCCGTCTCCGGCAAGTGCCTCCAGGTCGGCGGCGCCCCCTCCGCCGGCATGTATGTGGCGCAGCAGCCCTGCGCCGGCACCGCTGCCCAGCGGTGGAGGATCGCCCCGAGCGGCAACGGCGTGACCGTGACGGCCGGTGACAGCCGTTACGTCCTCGGCGTCAGCAACCGCCCGTACTACGGGTCATGGCTGATCGAGCTGCAGAACGCGGCGGGGGCACCGGCCCAGGTGTGGACGGTCCAGAAGGCCGCCTGAGCCTGAGGACCCCGCATCACTTCCCATGACGGCCGGCGGGCCTGTGGCCCGCTGGCCGTCTCCATTCCAACCCCCACATCTCGTCCATGGAGGACATCGTCATGCGCCGAGCCCTCGTCCCGGCCGTCGCCACCGCGTTGGCGGGCGCGGCCCTGTCCCTGACCACCGCCACCGCCGCCCTGGCCCACGGTGACACCCTGCAGGTGGAGATCACCGGACACGACTTCGGTCGCGTGCGAACGACCGTCACCTGGGAGAACGACAACGACCCGGTCGATGAGCGGGTCGCTGCCACGGTGAACGCGGTCAGCGCCGACGGGAACAGGTCCCTCGGTCCCTGGAGACTCGTCCGCGACCCCGCCTCGACGACCGGTTACACCACCGCGGAAGCGCTCCCTCCCGGGCGCTGGAGGGTCACCGTGGAGGCGGGCCATCCAGGGCTCGGCCGGGACGAGGAAGAGATCACGGTCTCTCCCGGGACCCCTGCCTCGCCCACGGCCGGAGAAGGTCCGGCACAGCCCGAGCCCGCCACGCCCGCCGAGTCTGCGGGACGCGACGGCAGGGGGCGGACCACCGCGGCGGCCGCCCCTGAGACTGCGGCCCCTTCCGGTACGGGGGGATCCGGCACCCTCCTGGTGGCAGGGGGAGTCCTGTTGGCGTGTGCGGCCGGTGCCGGTGTCGTCTGGCGCGTCCGCGCACCGGGGTGCGGGGCGCCCGCTGACACCGCCCCCACGGCTCAGCCGGCACCTCACCCCAGACAACACCACAAGGCGACATGAATCAGGTGATTCAGGTGTAATTATCCCGATCGGCAACCTGCGACCCCAAGTCGGTACATTTGTGCCAGGGCGAGCTGCAGCCCAGCCACCGTTGCTGTCTGTGCTCATCCGCCTCCCGAGCGAGGAAGACATGTCCGACCTGAGCGCGCCGGTTCTGGCCACGTTCGTCGTATACGTGGTGGCCGTGATCGCGGTGGGAATCTGGGCCTACACCCGGACGCGTACCTTCGCCGACTTCGCGCTGGGCGGGCGCAGGCTCAGCGCGCCGGTCGCGGCACTGTCCGCCGGCGCGAGCGACATGTCCGGCTGGCTGTTCCTGGCCCTTCCCGGGGCCGTCTACGCGGCCGGCATCGGCGCAAGCTGGATCGCCGTGGGTCTGGCCGCCGGCACCTATCTGAACTGGCTACTCGTCGCGCCGAGGCTGCGTACCTACACCGAGCGGGCCGGTAACGCCGTCAGCCTGTCGGCCTACCTGGAGGAGCGTTTCGAGGACCGCACCCGGACGCTCCGGATGGTGTCGGCCGCCGTCACCGTCGTGTTCTTCACCGTCTACGTCGCCAGCGGTCTGGTGGCCGGGGGGCTGCTGTTCGAGCAGGTATTCGGCGTTGCCTTCGAACTCGGGGTGGTGCTGACCGCTCTGACGATCGTGACCTATGCGTGTCTCGGCGGCTTCCTCGCCGTCAGCCTGACACACGTCATGCAGGGCACTCTGATGTTCCTCGCCCTGCTGGTACTCCCCCTGGTCGGTATCGCGGCGCTCGGGGGCTTCGGCTCCCTGGCGGACTCCCTCGACAGCAAGACGCCGACACTGCTGGACGTCGGGGCCGAGGCCGGCTTCGTCGACGGCCGGTGGACGGCGGGCGGGTCGCTCGGCGCCGTGGCGATCGTGTCGCTCCTCGCCTGGGGCCTCGGCTACTTCGGCCAGCCGCACATCCTCGCCCGCTTCATGGGCATCCGCAGCACCCGGGCCGTCCCGGCGGCCCGGCGCATCGGAACGGTCTGGGTGCTGGTCGTGCTCACCGGCGCCACTCTCGTCGGCCTCGTGGGAATCGCGCAGCTCGACATCCCCCTGGACAACCCGGAGACCGTCTTCATCGTCCTGAGCGAGACCCTGCTCAACCCCTGGATCGCCGGGCTGATGCTGGTCGCAGTACTGGCCGCAATCATGTCGACCGCGGACAGTCAGCTCCTGGTGTCCTCCGTCGCCCTCACGGAGGACTTCTACCGGGCGTTCCTCAGACGGCGCGCCTCGGACAGGACGCTGGTGTGGGTGGGTCGCGGCGCAGTGGTGTTGGTGATCATGGTCGCCTGCCTGGTCGCACTGGGGGGCGGCGGCATCCTGAACATCGTCGCCTACGCCTGGGCGGGCTTCGGCGCGGCCTTCGGACCGGTCGTGCTCCTGTCGCTGTACTGGCCCCGTATGACCTGGGCCGGGGCCATGGCCGGAATCGTGTCGGGCGCGGCCACGGTGCTCCTGTGGGACAGGATCAATCCGCTGCTCGGGCCGTTCGAGTCGGACATCTACGAAATGGTCCCGGGCGTGCTGGTCGCCACGGCCGCCGCGCTGGTCTTCGGCAGGTTCGTCGGCCGGCCACCGCAACGTGCTTTCTGGCGAATGCCGGGAGGCGGGGTCAGCCAGCTGCTGCTCGTGCCGTTCCTGTCCGACGCGCCGGTCGGTGTGGCCGTCCTGGACACCGATCTGCGCTACGTCTGGGTGAACAAGGTGCTGGGGCGGCTGATGCCGCCGGAACGACGACTGGGGCGCCAGGTGAAGGAGGTACTGCCGAGCCCCACGGCGGAGGCGTTCGAGGAGAGAATGCGGACCGTCCTGCGGACCGGGGCTCCGGTGATGGACCACGAGTTCAGCGGCTTCGGCCATGGCGAGCCCTACCGGGAGCGGGCGTACTCGGCGTCGTTCTTCGGCATGAAAGACCGCCGCGGCCGGCAGGTCGGCGTCTGGTACATGATCATCGATGTCACCGAGCGCCGACGGGCACAGGAGCGTCTCGCCCTCCTGAACGACGCCAGTGCCCGTATCGGCAGCGCGCTGGATGTACAGCTGACCGCGCAGGAACTGGCCGACAACGCCGTGCCCTCCGTCGCCGACTTCGTCGCCGTCGACCTGCTGGAGTCGGTCATCAGGGGCGAGGAGCCCGCTCCCGGGCCGGTCGACCTCGGACCCGTCATCCGCCGCGCGGGGCAGAGGTCGGTCCGCGAGGGGAGCCCGGAGGCGAGACTGGCCGTGGGGGATGTGGTCCAGCGTGCGCCGTCCTCACCCGTCGCCCGCTGCCTGCTGGAGAGCAGGACCTTGGTGGAGGACCTGGAACACTCCCCCGAGGCGTGGGTGGCCATGGACGCGTCACTGGGCCCCGCCATCCGGCGGTTCGACCTTCGCTCGGTGATGGTGGTGCCGGTTCGGGCCCGCGGCATCACCCTGGGCGCGGCGACATTCGTCCGTTCCCGACGCCTGGGGCCCTTCGAGGAGGACGACGTACGCCTCGCCGAGGAACTCGTCTCCCGCGCCGCTGTGTCCATCGACAACGCACGCCGCTTCGCCCGCGAGCGGAGCGCGGCGCGGTCGATGCAGCAATACCTGTTGCCACAGGAGGTGACCGGAGGATCCGCTCTGGAGGTGGCATCGTGGTACTGCCCGGCGGACGCGCCGACCGGCGTGGGCGGTGACTGGTTCGACGTGATTCCCCTCTCCGGGGCCCGGGTCGCGTTGGTCGTCGGGGACGTGGTCGGGCACGGCATCCATTCCGCGGCGACCATGGGGCGGCTCCGCACGGCGGTGCGCACGCTGGCCAATCTGGACCTTCCCCCCGACGAATTGCTGGCCCACCTGGACGATCTGGTCATCGGCCTCAGCGAGTCGCCCGACGGCGGCGAGCCGGCATCGGCGGAGAGCGAGAGCGTGGGCGCCGCGATGATGGGGGCCACCTGCCTGTACGCCGTGTACGACCCGGTCACCGGGCTGTGCACAGTGGCCCGGGCCGGTCACCTCCCGCCCGTGATCGTGAGCCCTGACGGCGCCGACGACTTCCTGGACCTGCCCGCCGGACCGCCGCTCGGCCTCGGCTCCCTGCCCTTCGAGTCCGCGGAACTGGAACTGGCCGAGGGCAGCCTCATCGGGCTGTACACCGACGGCCTCGTCCGGGCTCCGGACCGCGACATCGACATCGGGCTCTCCCGGCTGAGCCGCACGCTCGCGGTGCCCGGCCCGTCTCTGCAGGAGACGGGCGACAACGTCGTCGACGCGCTGCTGACCGTCCCACCGCGCGACGACGCCGCCCTCCTCCTTGCCAGGACCCACCTGCTGGGCTCGGACCAGGTCGCGTCCTGGGACCTGCCCTCGGACCCCGCAGC
>NZ_JBSFUW010000031.1:0-98355 GCF_053591995.1 Streptomyces sp. NPDC002835
GCGGGCGTGCTGGACGACGGGGTGGTGGAGGCGCTGACCTCCGAGCGGCTGTCGGCGGTCCTGCGGCCCAAGGTGGACGCCGCCTGGAACCTGCATGAAGCGACGAAGGACCGGGAGCTCGCGGCCTTCGTGGTGTTCTCGTCCGTCGCCGCCGCGTTCGGCAGCCCGGGCCAGGCGAACTACGCTGCCGCCAACGCCTTCCTCGACGCCCTCGCCGCGCATCGCCGAGCCGCCGGACTGCCTGCCACCTCGCTGGCCTGGGGCCCGTGGGACCGGGTCGGCGGAATGATGGGCTCGCTGACGGACGCCGAGAGGGAGCGCATCGCCCGGCTGGGAATGCCGGCACTGTCCGTCGAGGACGGGCTGGCCCTGTTCGACGCCGCGTTGTCGGTGGAGCGGCCGGCGGTTCTGCCGGTCCGCCTCGACCTGGCCGCGATCCGGGCGCTGGGCGAGGTTCCAGCGCTGCTGCGCGGCCTGATCCGGACTCGGGCGCGCCGTAGCCTGCGTACGGGATCCGCCGACTCGGCCGGACTGCGGGCGCGACTGTCCGGCCTCGCGGCCGCGGAGCGGCACGAAGCCGTGCTCGATCTGGTGCGCGCACAGATCGCGGTGGTCCTCGGCCACGGAGGTGCGGACGACATCGATCCGGCGCGGGCCTTCCAGGACCTGGGCTTCGACTCCCTGACAGCGGTCGAGCTGCGCAACCGGCTCGGTTCGGTGACCGGTCTGCGGCTGCCCGCCACCGTGGTCTTCGACTACCCGACGGCCGACGCGCTCGCGGGATTCGTCCGCGACGAGATCCTCGGAGAAGAAGCCGAGGCCGCGCCCGTGGCCGTGCGCCAGGTCGCGGCCGCTCACGACCCGATCGTGATCGTGGGTATGGCGTGCCGGTATCCGGGTGGGGTGGCGTCGCCGGAGGATCTGTGGCGCCTGGTTGATGGCGGTGTGGACGCCGTTGGTGACTTCCCCGCGGACCGTGGCTGGGACGTGGAGGGTGAGTCGTTCGAGCGGGCGGGCGGATTCCTTTACGACGCTCCGGAGTTCGATCCCGACTTCTTCGGGATGAGTCCGCGCGAGGCACTGGCGACGGATGCGCAGCAGCGGTTGTTGCTGGAGACGACGTGGGAGGCGGTGGAGCGGGCCGGAATCGATCCGGTGTCGCTGCGGGGTTCGCAGACGGGTGTGTTCGCGGGGGTGATGTACAGCGATTACGCGAGTCTGCTGGGTGGCCGGGAGTTCGAGGGCCAGCAGGGCAGCGGGAGCGCGGGGAGTATTGCCTCGGGTCGGGTGTCGTACGCGTTGGGTCTGGAGGGGCCGGCGGTGACGGTGGACACGGCGTGTTCGTCGTCGCTGGTGGCGATGCATCTGGCGGCGCAGGCGTTGCGTTCTGGTGACTGTTCCCTGGCGGTGGCCGGCGGTGTGACGGTCATGTCGACGCCCACGACATTCGTGGAATTCGCGCGGCAAGGGGGTCTGTCGTCCGACGGGCGATGCCGGTCGTTCTCGGATTCGGCCGACGGTGTCGGGTGGGGCGAGGGTGTGGGGATGGTGGTGTTGGAGCGGCTGTCGGACGCGGTGCGTAAGGGGCATCGTGTGTGGGCGGTGGTGCGTGGTTCGGCGGTGAATCAGGATGGTGCGTCGAACGGTTTGACGGCGCCGAATGGTCCGTCGCAGCAGCGGGTGATCCGGCAGGCGTTGGCCAGCGGGGGGTTGTCCACGGCTGATGTGGACGTGGTCGAAGGGCACGGGACCGGGACGACGCTGGGTGATCCGATCGAGGCGCAGGCGTTGCTTGCGACGTACGGCCAGGACCGGCCGGCGGACCGGCCGCTGTTGCTGGGTTCGGTGAAGTCGAACATCGGGCATGCGCAGGCGGCGGCCGGTGTGGCCGGTGTGATCAAGATGGTGATGGCGATGGAGCACGAGGTCGTTCCTCAGACGCTCAATGTCGATGCGCCGTCGTCGCATGTGGACTGGCCTGCGGGCGCGGTGGAGCTGGTGACGGACGGGATGGCCTGGCCGGAGTCGGGTCGTGCCCGTCGGGCGGGTGTGTCGTCGTTCGGGATCAGCGGCACCAATGCGCATGTGGTGTTGGAGCAGTTCGAGCCGGCTGAAGAGGTGCCGGTCGCAGAGGTTGCTCCGGGCGTGGTGCCGTGGCTGGTGTCCGGGAAGACGGCGGAGGCCCTGCACGACCAGGTCGCCCGCCTGCGTTCGTACGTAGAGGGTTCGGCGTTGCGGACCGTCGATGTGGGTCTGTCCACGGTGAGCCGGTCGGTCTTCGCTCACCGGGCCGTGGTGCTGAACGGCGAGCAGGTTGTGGAGGGACAGGCACGGGCCGGTAAGACGGCGTTCCTGTTCAGTGGCCAGGGATCACAACGGCTGGGTACGGGCCGGGAGCTGTATGCCCGTTTCCCCGTGTTCGCAGCGGCCTTCGATGCGGTGTGCGCCGAGCTGGATGTCCCCGTGAGGGGCGTGGTCTGGGGCGAGGACGCGGACGCGCTGAACCGGACCATGTACGCCCAGGCGGCCTTGTTCGCCGTGGAAGTGGCGTTGTTCCGGCTGGTTGAGTCGTGGGGTGTGAAGGCCGACTTCGTGGCCGGTCACTCCATCGGCGAGGTGGCCGCCGCCCACGTGGCCGGGGTGCTCTCCCTCGCGGACGCATGTGCCCTCGTGGCGGCACGTGGCCGGCTCATGCAGGCCCTGGCCGAAGGCGGCGCGATGCTCGCAGTGCAGGCCACCGAGGACGAAGTCCTACCGCTGCTGGGCGAGTCCGTGTCGATTGCCGCGATCAACGGCCCCTCGTCGGTCGTTGTGTCCGGGGCGGAGGACGCGGTCGACACGATCCGCGTCCACTTCGAGGCGCTGGACCGCAAAACGACCCGCCTGCGTGTCTCGCACGCGTTCCACTCCCCGTTGATGGACCCGATGCTGGACGACTTCCGCACCATCGTGTCCGGCCTCACGTTCTCCACGCCCACCATCCCCCTCGCGGCGGACGCCGACACCGTGTGCGACCCGGAGTACTGGGTGCGGCATGTCCGCGACGCGGTCCGCTTCGCCGACGACATCCGCACCCTCACCGACGCCGGCGTCACCCGCTACCTGGAGCTCGGCCCCGACAGTGTCCTCTCGGCCATGGGCCAGGAGTCGGCCGCGTCCGACGCCCTGTTCGTCGCCGCCCTGCGCAAGGGCCGCGACGAGGAGGGGACGGCTGTACGCGCGGTGGCCGAGCTGTACGTCCAGGGTGTGAGCGTGGACTGGAGCGCACTGTTCACCGGAACCGGCGCCGGCCGGGTCGAGTTGCCCACGTACGCCTTCCAGCGGCAGCGGTACTGGCCCGCCGGGGCGGTGCTGCGGGCCGGTGACGTGCGGTTCGCGGGACTCGGCGCGGCGGAGCACCCGATGCTGAGCGCGTTGGTGAGCCTGGCCGACGAGGACGGGACCGTGCTGACCGGCCGTCTCTCGCGGCACACCCACCCGTGGCTGGCCGACCACACCGTCAAGGGCGTCGTGCTGGTGCCCGGTACCGGTCTGCTGGAACTCGTTCTGCGGGCGGGGGCCGAGGTCGGTTGTGCGGTGGTGGAGGAGCTGACGCTCGCGGCGCCGCTGGTGCTGCCCGAGCAGGGCGGCGTACAGCTTCAGGTGCGAGTGTCGGCACCCGAGGAGGCCGGCCGTCGCACGGTCGGCGTGTACTCGTGCGCCGAAGGAACCGGCGACGGGATGTGGGTACGGCACGCAAACGGCGTGCTGAGCGCGGCCGCCGTGGATGCGGTCGCCGGGTTCGACGCGGTGACGTGGCCGCCGGCCGGCGCCGAGGAGGTCCCGGTCGAGGGCGCGTATGAGCGGTTCGCGGAGGCCGGGTTCGGTTACGGTCCGGTGTTCCGCGGGATGCGGGCGGTGTGGCGGCGTGGCGAGGAGCTGTTCGCCGAGGTGGTGCTGCCCGCGCAGGAACGGGACGCGGCGGGCCGGTTCGGCCTGCACCCGGCGCTGCTCGACGCCTCCCTGCACGCGGGTCTGCTGGAGGGCGACGGCGACGACACGGTCGTCCCGTTCGTCTGGAACGACGTGGCGCTGCACGCCGTCGGTGCGTCCGAGGCGCGGGTGCGGCTGACGCAGGTCGGCGACGAGGGCCTGTCCCTGCAGATGGCCGACACGGCCGGACAGCCCGTGCTCACCGTGGGCTCGATGCTCAGCCGTCTCGTCTCGGCCGAGCAACTCGAGGCTCCCGGAAACCCGTTGTTCGGGATCACGTGGTCGGTGGTGCCGGGTAGTGCTGCGGATGTGTCGTGGGTCGGTTGGGACGAGGTGCCGGCCGAGGGTCCGGTGCCGGATGTGGTGGTGTTCGACTGCGGTACTGACGCAGGGGCGGATGTTCCTGCGGGCGTGCGCGCGGTGTCGTACCGGGTACTGGACGTGGTGCGTGCGTGGCTGGCTGACGAGCGGTTCGCGGCGTCGCGTCTGGTGGTGATGACCCGTGGTGCGGTGGCGGTGTCGGAGGGCGCGGGGCTGGATGTGGTTCAGGCTCCGGTGTGGGGTCTGGTGCGTGCGGCGCAGGCGGAGAATCCGGGCCGGTTCGTGCTGGTGGACGTGGAGCCCGGCGCGGCCGTGGACACGATCGCTCACGCGCTGCGGACCGAGGAGCCGGAGTCGGCGGTGCGCGGGGACGAGGTGTGGGTGCCTCGTCTCGTCCGGCTGGACACGGCCGCCGATCGCGTTCCAGACCGCGTTCCCGAGTTCGATGCCGGTGGTTCGGTGCTGGTGACCGGTGGTACCGGTGGTCTGGGCGCGGTCGTGGCCCGTCGCCTGGTGACGGAGTACGGCGTACGGCATCTCGTGCTGACGAGCCGGCGGGGCCTGGCGGCCCGCGGCGCCGAGGAGTTGGCGGCCGAGCTGGTCGGTCTGGGGGCCGAGGTCCGTATCGCCGCGTGCGATGTGTCGGACCGCCAGGCACTCGCGGAGCTGCTCGCAGAGACCGTCGCCGAACGTCCGCTGACCGCCGTCTTCCACGCCGCCGGAATCAGCGACAACGGCCTCGTCGGAGCCCTGACCGAGGACGGCTTCGACGCAGTCCTCGCGCCCAAGGCCGATGCGGCGTGGCATCTGCACGAGTTGACGCGGGAGTGCGACCTCGCCGCGTTCGTGATGTTCTCCTCGGCCGGCGGTCTGGTGCTGACCGCCGGGCAGGGGAACTACGCGGCGGCGAACGTCTTCCTGGACGCCCTCGCCGTGCTGCGCGCGGCCGAAGGACTGCCCGCCGTTTCCATGGCCTTCGGCCTCTGGGACGCGGGCGCGGGCATGGGCGCGCTCCTCGCCGACGTGGACCGCAAGCGGATGGCGGCCCAGGGCCTGCCGGTCCTGTCGGCCGGGACCGGTCTGGAACTCTTCGACGCGGCGTTGCGGTCCGCCCGGCCCGCCGTCGTTCCCGTCACGGTTGACGCGGCGGCCCTGCGCGCCCGAACCGACGAGATACCCGCCCTGTTGCGCGGACTCGCCCCACGCCGCGCCCGGCGCGCGGTCGCCGGATCCGGCAGCGCGGCAGCCGCTTCGCTGGCACAGCGGCTGTCCGGTCTGTCGGTGGGTGAGCGCCGGCGTACGGTGCTCCAACTGGTCCGCGGTGAGATCGCGTCCGTGCTCGGGCACGCCTCTGGCGAGGCGATCGGCGCGGACCGGGCGTTCCAGGAGCTGGGCTTCGACTCGCTCGCCGCGACCGAACTGCGCAACCAGCTGAACCGGGCCACCGGCCTGCGGCTGCCCGCCACCCTCGCCTTCGACCACCCCAACGCCGAGGCCGTGACCGGTCACCTCCTCGCTCTCCTCGGCACCGCCGAGGCTGCCTCGGACGCGGCCGTACGGGGCACCGAGCAACGGCGCCCCCTCGATGACGACGACCCGATCGCGATCGTCGGCATGGCCTGCCGCTATCCGGGCGGGGTGACCTCGCCCGAGGACCTGTGGCGGCTGCTGATGGAGGGCAGGGACACCGTCTCCGACCTGCCCGCCGACCGCGGCTGGAACATCGAGGACCTGTACGACCCGGAGCCCGGCAAGGAGGGCAAGAGCTACACGCGCCGCGGCAGCTTCCTGCACGAGGCGGCGGACTTCGACCCGGGCTTCTTCGGCATCTCGCCCCGCGAGGCTCTCTACATGGACCCGCAGCAGCGGCTCCTGCTCGAAACGTCCTGGGAGGTCCTGGAGCGGGCCGGTATCGACCCCGCCTCGCTCAAGGGCAGCCGCACGGGCGTCTTCGCCGGTGTGATGTACCACGACTACGCGCTCGGTGCGAACCCGTCCGGCACCAGCGGCGGAAGCGTCGTGTCCGGCCGGGTCTCGTACACGCTTGGCCTGGAGGGTCCGGCCGTCACGGTCGACACCGCGTGCTCGTCCTCACTGGTGGCCCTACACCTCGCGGTGCAGGCCCTGCGGGCGGGGGAGTGCTCCCTGGCCCTCGCGGGCGGCGCGACGGTCATGTCCACGCCCGGCATGTTCATCGAGTTCAGCCGGCAGCGCGGGCTGTCCGCCGACGGCCGTTGCAAGGCGTTCGCGGGCAGTGCGGATGGGGTCGGCTGGTCCGAGGGCGTCGGCGTGCTGCTCGTAGAGCGGCTGTCCGACGCGCAGCGCAACGGGCACCAGGTCCTGGCCGTGATCCGCGGCTCCGCCGTCAACCAGGACGGCGCCAGCAACGGCTTCGCCGCACCCAACGGCCCCTCGCAGCAGCGGGTCATCCGCCAGGCCCTCGCCTCGGCCGCCCTCACGGCCACCGAGGTCGACGCGGTGGAGGCGCACGGCACCGGCACCACACTCGGCGACCCGATCGAGGCGCAGGCGCTCATCGCTACGTACGGTCAGGACCGGCCGGAGAACCAGCCGTTTCTGCTCGGCTCCGTCAAGTCGAACATCGGGCACGCGCAGGCCGCGGCCGGCGTCGCGGGTGTGATCAAGATGGTCATGGCCCTGCGCGAGGGCGTGCTGCCGCGCACCCTCCACGCGGAGGAGCCCTCGCCGCACGTGGACTGGACCGAGGGCGCGGTGGCGCTGCTCGGCGAGGCTGTGGAGTGGCCGAATACCGGCCGCCCGCGCCGGGCGGGCGTCTCGGCGTTCGGCATCAGCGGCACCAACGCGCACGTGATCCTGGAACAGGCCGCCGTAACGGAAGACCCGGCGCGGGAGACCGGGGCCACGGACGGACCGCAGCCCCGGGCCACGGACGGACCGGACGCCGGCGTGCTGCCGTGGCTGGTGTCCGCGGCAACGCCGGAGGCCCTGCGCGAACAGGCCGCCCGCCTGCTGTCGTACGTCGAGTCCCGACCGGACCTCGACCTCGTGGCGACGGCCGCCGCGCTGGCGACCACGCGGTCCGCGCTGGAGCACCGGGCCGCGGTCGCCGGCGCCGGACGTACGGAGCTGATCGACGGGCTGCGCGGCCTGGCGGACGGCGGTGGTCGCACACTTCCCGGTGGTGTCGTCAGGGAATCCGCCCGCGGGGCCGGGACGTGCGCGTTCCTGTTCTCCGGCCAGGGATCGCAGCGGCTGGGAATGGGACGTGAACTGCACGCCCGCTACCCGGTGTTCGCGGCAACCTTCGACGTGGTGTGCGCGGAACTGGACATGCCGGTCCGCGAGGTGGTGTGGGGCGAGGACGCGGACGCGCTGAACCGCACGATGTACGCCCAGGCGGCGCTGTTCGCCGTCGAGGTGGCGCTGTTCCGGCTGGTCGAGTCCTGGGGTGTGACGCCCGACTTCGTGGCCGGTCACTCCATCGGCGAGGTCGCCGCGGCCCATGTGGCCGGGGTGTTCTCGCTGGCCGACGCGTGTGCGCTGGTCGCGGCGCGCGGCCGGCTGATGCAGGCGCTGCCCGAGGGCGGCGCGATGCTCGCCGTGCAGGCCGGCGAGGACGAAGTCCTGCCGCTGCTCGGCGAGTTCGTGTCGATCGCCGCGATCAACGGGCCGTCGTCCGTCGTGGTCTCGGGCGCGGAGGACGCGGTGGAGTCCGTACGGGCCCACTTCGACGGGCTGGGCCGCAAGACGACCCGGCTGCGCGTCTCGCACGCGTTCCACTCGCCGCTGATGGACCCGATGCTCGACGACTTCCGCGCGGTGGTGTCCGAGCTGTCCTTCTCCGCGCCGTCCGTCCCGGTGGTCTCCCTGCTGACCGGTGACATCGCCGAGACCGGTCGGCTGTGCACTCCGGAGTACTGGGTCACACACGTTCGGGACGCGGTCCGCTTCGCCGACGGCATCCGCACCCTGACCGAGCTGGGCGTCACTCGCTGCCTGGAGGTGGGCCCCGACGCCGTGCTCTCCGGGATGGCCGGGGACTGCCAGGACGGCACCGCCGCTCTGCCCCTGCTGCGCGCGGGCCGGGACGAGGCCGCCACTCTGGTCGCGGCGCTCGGTGCACTGCACTGCGCCGGGGTCACGGTGGAGTGGCGGGAGTTCTTCGGTGCCGCGGCCGGCGGTCGCGTCGACCTGCCGACGTACGCCTTCCAGCGGCAGCGGTACTGGCTGGACGCGACTCAGGGGGCGGCCGACCTGGACTCGGTCGGTGTCGCCTCCGCCGACCACCCGCTGCTGGGCGCCGCGATGGAACTCGTCACGGCCGACGGCTACCTCTTCACGGGACGGCTGTCGCTCCGCACGCACCCGTGGCTCGCAGACCACACGGTGATGGGCAGGGTTCTGGTGCCAGGTACCGGTCTGCTGGAACTTGTCCTGCGGGCGGGGGCCGAGGTCGGTTGTGCGGTGGTGGAGGAGCTGACGCTCGCGGCGCCGCTGGTGCTGCCCGAGCAGGGCGGCGTACAAGTCCAGGTGTGGGTCGGAGAGCCGGACAAGTCCGGCCGTCGGCAGGTCACCGTGCACTCCCGGCCGGACGAGGAGCAGGACGGGGTGTGGGTACGGCACGCCGGCGGGGTGCTGAGCGCGGCCGCCGTGGATGCGGTCGCCGGGTTCGACGCGGTGACGTGGCCGCCGGCCGGCGCGGAGGAAGTGCCGGTCGAGGGCGCCTACGAGGGCTTCGCCGGGGCCGGGTTCGGTTACGGTCCGGTGTTCCAGGGGCTGCGGGCGGCGTGGCGGCGTGGCGAGGAGCTGTTCGCCGAGGTGGTGCTGCCGGCGGAGGAGCGGGACGCGGCGGGCCGGTTCGGTCTGCACCCCGCACTCCTGGATGCCGCGATGCACGCGGCGATCCTCACGAGTACGGGCGAGACCGCCATCCCGTTCGTCTGGAACGACGTGGCGCTGCACGCCGTCGGTGCGTCCGAGGTGCGGGTGCGGCTGACCCCGGTCGGTGAGGACGGCTGGACGCTGGCCCTCGCAGACGTCACCGGAGCTCCGGTGCTCTCTGTCGGCTCGATGGTCAGCCGCCCGGTCTCGGCCGAGCAACTCGAGCCCGTTGGGAACCCGTTGTTCGGGAT
Source organism: Streptomyces sp. NPDC002835 (assembly GCF_053591995.1). Classification (NCBI taxonomy): domain Bacteria; kingdom Bacillati; phylum Actinomycetota; class Actinomycetes; order Kitasatosporales; family Streptomycetaceae; genus Streptomyces; species Streptomyces sp. NPDC002835. The sequence goes on from NZ_JBSFUW010000031.1 coordinate 9,408, forward strand.
CACGTGGTCGGTGGTGCCGGGTGGCGGCGCGGATGTGTCGTGGGTCGGTTGGGACGAGGTGCCGGCCGAGGGTCCGGTGCCGGATGTGGTGGTGTTCGACTGCGGTACTGACGCAGGGGCGGATGTTCCTGCGGGCGTGCGCGCGGTGTCGTACCGGGTACTGGACGTGGTGCGTGCGTGGCTGGCTGACGAGCGGTTCGCGGCGTCGCGTCTGGTCGTGGTGACGCGTGGTGCGGTGGCGGTGTCGGAGGGCGCGGGGCTGGATGTGGTTCAGGCTCCGGTGTGGGGTCTGGTGCGTGCGGCGCAGGCGGAGAATCCGGGCCGGTTCGTGCTGGTGGACGTGGAACCCGGGGAGGCGGTCGGTGAGGCCGCACAGGCGCTGGCGGCGGAGGAACCGGAGTCGGCGGTCCGGGCCGGTCAGGTCTGGGTGCCGCGCCTGGTGCACCTCGATGCTTCAGCCGACCGCGTTCCCGAGTTCGATGCGGGTGGTTCGGTGCTGGTGACCGGTGGTACCGGTGGTCTGGGCGCGGTCGTGGCCCGTCGCCTGGTCACGGAGTACGGCGCACGGCACCTGGTGCTGACGAGCCGGCGGGGCCTGGCGGCCCGCGGCGCGGAGGAGTTGGCGGCCGAGCTGGTCGCGCTGGGGGCCGAGGTCCGTATCGCCGCCTGCGATGTGTCGGACCGCCAGGCACTCGCGGAGCTGCTCGCAGAGACCGTCGCCGAACGTCCGCTGACCGCCGTCTTCCACGCCGCCGGCGTCGGCGACAGCGCCGTCATGGACGCGCTCACATACGAACAACTGGACACGGTGTACGCGCCGAAGGCAGACGCGGCCTGGTATCTGCACGAGTTGACGCGGGAGTGCGACCTCGCCGCGTTCGTGATGTTCTCCTCCGCCGGCGGTCTGGTGCTGACCGCCGGGCAGGGGAACTACGCGGCGGCCAACGTCTTCCTGGACGCCCTCGCCGTGCAGCGCGCGGCCGAAGGACTGCCCGCCACCTCCATGGCCTTCGGCCTCTGGGAGGTCGGCGGTGGACTCGGCGCGTACCTGCGCGACGTGGACCGCAAGCGGATGGCCACCCAGGGCGTGCCGCCCCTGACCCACGAAGCGGGCCTGGCCCTCTTCGACGCCGCCCTGCGCTCCGAGCACGCCGCCGTCGTCCCCGTACGGGTCGACACGGCCGCCCTGCGCAGCCGCAAGGACGACGTGCCCGCGCTGCTGCGCGGCATCGCGCCCGTCGTACGGCGGGCCGCGGCGGCCGGCAGCGGCACGGTCGCCGCCGAACCGGGCCTGAACGACCGGCTGTCCGGTCTGTCGGTGGGTGAGCGCCGGCGTACGGTGCTCCAACTGGTCCGCGGTGAGATCGCGTCCGTGCTCGGGCACGCCTCTGCCGAGGCGATCGGCGCGGACCGGGCGTTCCAGGAGCTGGGCTTCGACTCGCTCGCCGCGACCGAACTGCGCAACCAGCTGAACCGGGCCACCGGCCTGCGGCTGCCCGCCACCCTCGCCTTCGACCACCCCAACGCCGAAGCCGTCACCGACCACGTCCTCACCCTCCTCGGCGGAAGCGGAAGCGGAAGCGGGAGCGACGGGACATCGGACGAGGAGGGGATCCGCGAGGCGCTCCGGAGCATCCCGACGAGCCGACTGCGCGACGCCGGCCTGATGGAGAGCCTCCTCGAGCTCGCGGAGATCCGGGTCACCCCGGCCGACCTCATCGAGGACGAGGAACACCAGGACCGGGAGACGGCAGACGAAGACGACGACACGGACGGCGCCGCGCTGGCGGCCGCCCGGCGCGAGACCGCCCGGCTGCGCAACGACAACCGCAAGCTCGCCGCCGGCCGGCACGAACCCATCGCGATCGTCGGCATGGCCTGCCGCTATCCGGGCGGCGTGACCGGCCCCGAGGACCTGTGGCGGCTCGTCACCTCCGGCGGCGACGCGATCTCCGCGTTCCCCACCGACCGCGGCTGGGACCTGTCCTCCCTGCGCGACCCGAACGGCAGCGGCCCGGAGGCGTACTACACCCGTACGGGCGGATTCCTCACCGGAGCGGCCGACTTCGACCCCGGCTTCTTCGGCATCTCACCGCGCGAGGCCCTCGCCATGGACCCGCAGCAGCGGATCACCCTGGAGCTGGCCTGGGAGGCACTGGAACGCGCAGGCATCGACCCGACCTCGCTCCGGGGCAGCCGCACCGGCGTGTTCGCCGGGGTGATGTACCACGACTACCCGGGCAGCGACGGCAACGGCAGCGTGGTCTCCGGCCGGGTCTCCTACAAGCTCGGCCTCGAAGGCCCCGCCGTCGCCGTCGACACCGCCTGCTCGTCCTCGCTCGTCGCGCTGCACCTCGCGGTGCAGGCACTGCGGCAGGGAGACTGTTCGCTGGCGCTGACCGGCGGTGTGACGGTGATGGCGACACCGGGCGTGTTTGCGGAGTTCGGCCGTCAGGGCGGGCTCGCCTCCGACGGCCGGTGCAAGTCGTTCGCCTCGGCGGCCGACGGTACCGGATTCGCCGAGGGCGCGGGCCTCCTCGTCGTCGAACGGCTCTCGGACGCGGTCCGCAACGGGCACCAGGTGCTCGCCGTGATCCGCGGCTCCGCCGTCAACCAGGACGGCGCCTCCAACGGCCTGACCGCCCCGAACGGCCCCTCGCAGCGCCGCGTGATCCGCCAGGCCCTCGCCAACGCCCGCCTCGCCGCCGACCAGATCGACGCCGTCGAGGCGCACGGCACCGGCACGACGCTCGGCGACCCGATCGAGGCGCAGGCCCTGCTCGCCACCTACGGTCAGGGGCGTCCGGCGGACCAGCCGCTCTGGCTGGGCTCGGTCAAGTCGAACATCGGCCACTCGCAGGCCGCGGCCGGTGTGGCCGGGATCATCAAAATGGTCATGGCCATGCGCCACGAGGCGCTGCCCGCGACACTGCACGTGGACGAACCGAGCCATGAGGTCGACTGGGGAGCGGGAGCCGTACGGCTGCTCACCGAGGCCCGTGACTGGGGCGGTGACGGCCGGCGCGCCCGCCGCGCGGGCATCTCGTCCTTCGGGATCAGCGGCACCAACGCGCACGTGATCATCGAGGAGGCCCCGGCGACGCCGGCACCTCCTGCCGACGAGCCCCGCCACGAAGGCCCCGCCTCCCTCGTGGTGTCCGCCGCGACCCCGGAGGCCCTGCGCGCCCAGGCCGGACAACTGCTGGCCCTTGTCGAGGAGACCGAAGGGATACGGCTCGCCGACCTCGGCTACTCGCTCGCGACGACACGGACGGCACTCGACCACCGCGCCGCGTTCCCCGCGGCGGACCGGGAACAACTCCTGGCCGGACTCGGAGCCCTGGCGCGCGGCGAGACGGCCACAGCCGTCGCCACCGCCGCACCGCTGGCGTTCCTGTTCAGCGGACAGGGATCACAACGACTGGGCATGGGGCACGAGTTGTATGCCCGATTCCCGGTGTTCGCAGCGGCATTCGACGCGGTGTGCGAAGAGATGGACGTTCCCGTGCGGGACGTGGTGTGGGGCGAGGACGCGGATGCGCTGAACCCGACCATGTACGCCCAGGCGGCCTTGTTCGCCGTCGAGGTGGCGTTGTTCCGGCTGGTCGAGTCGTGGGGTGTCAAGCCGGACTTCGTGGCCGGTCACTCCATCGGCGAGGTGGCCGCCGCCCATGTGGCCGGCGTGTTCTCCCTCCCGGACGCGTGTGCGCTTGTGGCGGCGCGTGGCCGGTTGATGCAGGCCCTGCCCGAGGGCGGCGCGATGCTCGCAGTGCAGGCTACGGAGGACGAAGTCCTCCCGCTGCTCGGCGAGTCGGTGTCGATCGCGGCCGTGAACGGTCCCTCGTCGGTCGTTGTGTCCGGGGCGGAGGACGCGGTCGACACGATCCGCGTCCACTTCGACGGGCTGGGCCGTAAGACGTCCCGTCTCCGCGTCTCGCACGCGTTCCACTCGCCGCTGATGGACCCCATGCTGGACGGGTTCCGCACGGTCCTCGCCGGGTTCTCCTTCGCGAAGCCCTCGATTCCCGTCGTGTCCAACCTGACCGGTGCCCTCGCCGAGAGCGAGCGGCTGTGCGACCCGGAGTACTGGGTGCGCCACGTCCGTGAGGCGGTCCGCTTCGCCGACGGCATCCGCACCCTCGGCGACCTCGGCGTAACCCGCTTCCTGGAACTCGGCCCGGACGGGGTACTCACCGCCCTGGCCCACGAGTCGGCCGCCGACGGTGCCGCCCTGGTCCCCGCACTGCGCCGGGACGTCCCGGAGGAGTCCGCCGTACGGCAGGCGGTGGCCCGGCTCCACACGTACGGAGTGGAGGTCGACTGGCTCGCCTTCTACGCGGACTCCGGAGCCAGGCGCGTCGATCTGCCCACCTACCCCTTCCAGCACCGGCGGTTCTGGCCGACGTTCATGGCGTACGCGGGCGGCGCGGAGTCCGTGGGGCTCAGGGCCGCGGACCACCCCCTGCTGACCGGCGTGGTCGAACTCGCCGACTCCGCCGGACACTTGTTCACCGGCCGGCTGTCGATGCGGTCACACCAGTGGCTCGCGGACCACACGGTCATGGGCGCGGCCCTGGTGCCCGGCACCGCACTGGTCGAACTGGTGACGAGGGCGGGTGACGAGGTCGGGTGCGCGGCGCTGGAAGAACTGACGCTGGGCGCGCCGCTGGTGCTGCCCGCCGAAGGCGGCGTACAGCTCCAGGTGTCGGTGGGCGAGCCGGACGACTCGGGCCGTCGGCCGGTGAGCGTGCACTCCCGCCCGGACACAGGCTCGGACGCGGCATGGACGTGCCACGCCGAGGGCTTCCTCGCCCTTGCCTCCGCCGGGGCACCGGAGTTCGACGCGAAGGTCTGGCCGCCCACGGGCGCCCTCGCCCTGGACGTTTCCGACGTGTACGAGCGGTTCGCCGAAGCCGGGTTCGCGTACGGGCCGGTGTTCCAAGGCCTGCGGGCGGCCTGGCGGCTCGGCGAGGAGATCTACGCCGAGGTTGCGCTGCCCGACGACGTGGACGGCGGGGCGTTCGCTCTGCACCCGGCCCTGTTCGACGCGAGCCTGCACGCGGTGGCGGCGGGAGCGGGCGACGCGGCGGGCGGCGGTGTGCCGTTCGCGTGGTCCGGTGTGTCGCTGTACGCGTCCGGCGCCTCCGCCCTGCGGGCCCGGCTCACCCCCGGCGGCGACGGCTCGCTGGCCGTGGCCCTGGCGGACGGGACGGGCGCACCCGTCGCCTCCGTCCGCTCACTTGCCGTACGGCCGGTGTCCGCCCGGCAGTTGGGCGAACAGGGTGCTGCCGTACGCGATGCGCTGTTCGCGGTGGAGTGGACACCGGTCACGGCTCCCGGCACTACGGCGCCGGACGTGGAACTGGTCCGGCTGGACGGGACCGCGGACCCCGGCGACGTCGCCGGATCGGTGCACGCACTCGCCGCGCGTGCGCTGGAGCTCGTACAGGAGGAGCGGACGGCTGCCGACGCCCCCCTGCTCCTGGTGACCCGGGGCGCGGTGTCGGGCGACGACCTGGCCGCTGCCGCCGCATGGGGACTGGTGCGATCGGCACAGTCCGAAAACCCCGGCCGGTTCGTGCTGGTGGACGTGGCGGGCGAGGAGCCTGAGGACGACCTGCTCAAGTCCCTGGCCTCCCTGGGAGAACCCCAACTGCTCGTCCGTGACGGCCAGGTGCTGGCCGCCCGGCTGGCCCGGGTCGCGGATCCGGCTGCCCCCGCTTCTCCCGCGTGGGTCGGCGAGGGACCGGTCCTGATCACCGGCGGAACCGGCGCCCTCGGCCGGGCCGTGGCCAGGCATCTGGCCGCCGAACACGGCGTACGCAGCCTGCTGCTCGTCAGCCGCCGGGGCGCCGAGGCGGAAGGCACTACGGAATTCGTCGCGGAACTCGCCGAAGCAGGCGCGGACGCGGTCGTCGAGTCCTGCGACCTCACCGACCGGACCGCCGTGGACGGGCTCCTGGCCCGCCACCGGGTCCACGCCGTCGTCCACACCGCCGGTGTGCTCGACGACGCGCTGCTCGCCTCGCTCACCCCGGAACGGCTGGCCTCCGTGCTCCGCCCCAAAGTGGACGCGTCCTGGAACCTCCACGAGGCGACCAAGGGACAGGACCTCGCGGCCTTCGTCATGTTCTCCTCCGTCGCGGGCACCTTCGGCAACACCGGCCAGGCCAACTACGCCGCCGGCAACGCCTTCCTGGACGCCCTCGCACGCCACCGGAGCGCCCTCGGCCTGCCCGGCGTCTCCCTGGCCTGGGGGCCGTGGGCCGCAGCGGACGGCGGCATGACCGGCGTCCTCACCCCGGCGGACACAGAACGTATGACGCGCTCGGGAGTGCCGCCCCTGGCGTCGGAGCAGGGACTCGCCCTGTTCGACGCCGCGCTGTCGGGCGAGCGGCCGGCGGTCCTGCCGGTCCGGCTCGACTTGGCCGCGATCCGGGCACAGGGCGAGGTTCCGGCGCTGCTGCGCGGCCTGATCCGCACGCCCGCCCGCCGCACCGCGGCGGCCGGCGCGGACACCGGCCTCACCCGGCGACTGACGGGTCTCGACCCGCAGGCACGCCACGAGACACTGCTCGACGTCGTACGCACGCAGATCGCACTCGTCCTCGGCCATGCGGGCGTGGCGGAGGTGGACCCGTCCCGGGTCTTCCAGGACCTCGGCTTCGACTCGCTGATGGCGGTCGAACTGCGCAACCGGCTCGACGCGACGACCGGCCTGCGGCTGCCGGCGACCCTGGTCTTCGACTACCCGACGGCGGACGCGCTCGTACGCTTCCTCCTCGGCGAACTTTCCGGCGACGAGGCCGCCGCGGCCGCGCGGCTGCCCGCCGTACGGCTGTCGGGCGACGCGGCGGGGAACGCGGACGATCCGGTGGTCATCGTGGGCATGGCCTGCCGCTACCCGGGTGGCGTGACCTCGCCCGATGGCCTGTGGCAGCTCGTCTCCGACGGCGTGGACGCCGTCGGAGACTTCCCCGTCGACCGCGGCTGGGACGTGGAGTCGCTCTACCACCCGGACCCGGCACACCTCGGCACCAGCTACACCCGCTCCGGCGGCTTCCTGACCAATGCCGCCGAGTTCGATCCGGAGTTCTTCGGGATGAGTCCGCGTGAGGCGTTGGCGACGGACGCACAGCAGCGGTTGTTGCTGGAGACGACGTGGGAGGCGGTGGAGCGGGCCGGGGTGGATCCGGTGTCGCTGCGCGGTTCGCAGACGGGTGTGTTCGCGGGTGTGATGTACAGCGATTATGCGAGTCTGCTGGGTGGCCGGGAGTTCGAGGGGCACCAGGGCAGTGGAAGCGCGGGGAGTATTGCCTCGGGTCGGGTGTCGTATGCGTTGGGTCTGGAGGGGCCGGCGGTGACGGTGGACACGGCGTGTTCGTCGTCGCTGGTGGCGATGCATCTGGCGGCGCAGGCGCTGCGATCGGGCGAGTGCTCGTTGGCGGTGGCCGGTGGTGTGACGGTCATGTCGACGCCGACAACTTTCATCGAGTTCTCCCGCCAGCGCGGCCTCGCGGCCGACGGCCGCTGCAAGGCATACGCCGAGGCCGCCGACGGTGTCGGGTGGGGCGAGGGTGTGGGGATGGTGGTGTTGGAGCGGCTGTCGGATGCGGTGCGTAAGGGGCATCGTGTGTGGGCGGTGGTGCGTGGTTCGGCGGTGAATCAGGATGGTGCGTCGAACGGTTTGACGGCGCCGAATGGTCCGTCGCAGCAGCGGGTGATCCGGCAGGCGTTGGCCAGTGGGGGGTTGTCGACTGCTGATGTGGATGTGGTGGAGGGGCACGGTACGGGGACGACGCTGGGTGATCCGATCGAGGCGCAGGCGTTGCTTGCGACGTACGGCCAGGACCGTGAACTCCCGTTGTTGCTGGGTTCGGTGAAGTCGAACATCGGGCACGCGCAGGCGGCGGCGGGTGTCGCGGGTGTCATCAAGATGGTGATGGCGATGGAGCGCGGGGTTGTGCCTCGGACGTTGCACGTGGACGGCTCGTCGTCGCATGTGGACTGGTCTGCGGGCGCGGTCGAGCTGGTGACGGACGGGACGGCGTGGCCGGAGTCGGGTCGTGCCCGTCGGGCGGGTGTGTCGTCGTTCGGGATCAGCGGTACGAACGCGCATGTGGTGTTGGAGCAGTTCGAGCCGGCTGAAGAGGTGCCGGTCGCGGAAGTCGCTCCGGGGGTGGTGCCGTGGCTGGTGTCAGGCAAGACGGCAGAGGCCCTGCACGACCAGGTCGCCCGCCTGCGTTCGTACGTGGAGGGTTCGGCGTTGCGGCCCGTCGATGTGGGTCTGTCCACGGTGAGCCGGTCGGTCTTCGCTCACCGGGCCGTGGTGCTGAACGGCGAGCAGGTCGTCGTGGGGCAGGCGCGGAGCGGGAAGACGGCGTTCTTGTTCTCAGGTCAGGGGTCGCAGCGGCTGGGTATGGGCCGGGAGCTGTATGCCCGTTTCCCGGTGTTCGCAGCGGCCTTCGACGCCGTGTGTGCGGAGCTCGATGTCCCGGTGCGGGAAGTGGTCTGGGGCGAGGACGCCTCAGCGTTGAACCAGACCATGTACGCCCAGGCGGCGCTGTTCGCCGTCGAGGTGGCGTTGTTCCGGCTGGTCGAATCATGGGGCGTGAAGCCCGACTTCCTGGCCGGTCACTCCATCGGCGAGGTGGCCGCAGCCCATGTGGCCGGGGTGTTCTCCCTCCCGGATGCGTGTGCTCTCGTGGCGGCGCGAGGCCGGCTGATGCAGGCCCTGCCCGAAGGCGGCGGGATGCTCGCGGTGCAGGCCACGGAGGACGAAGTCCTCCCGCTGCTGGGCGAGTCGGTGTCGATCGCCGCGATCAACGGTCCCTCGGCCGTCGTCGTCTCCGGGGCCGAGGACGCGGTCGACACGATCCGCGTCCACGTCGAGGCGCTGGGCCGCAAGACGACCCGCCTCCGCGTCTCGCACGCCTTCCACTCCCCGCTGATGGACCCCATGCTGGACGACTTCCGCACGGTCGTGTCCGGCCTCACGTTCTCGACGCCCACGATCCCCCTCGCGGCGGACCCCGACACGGTCTGTGACCCCGAGTACTGGGTGCGGCACGTCCGCGATGCGGTCCGCTTCGCCGACGACATCCGCACCCTCACCGACGCCGGCGTCACCCGGTTTCTCGAACTCGGCCCGGACGGCGTGCTGTCCGCCATGGCAACCGACTCCCTGCCTGACGACAGCGACGCCGCCGTCCTCGTACCGCTCCTGCGCAAGAACCGTGACGAGGAACTGTCTGCTCTCCAAGCACTCGCCCAGCTTCACGTGAGCGGCACACACGTCGACTGGGCCGCCCTCTTCGCCGGCACGGGTGCCCGCGTCGTGGAACTGCCCACCTACGCCTTCCAGCACCGCCGCTACTGGCCCACCGGCGCACCCGCCGGGCGCGGCGGTGCGGAGGCGCTCGGGCTGCGGTCCGCCGAACACCCGCTGCTCTCCGGTGCCGTGGAGCTGGCAGGATCGGACGGATTCCTGTTCACAGGCCGCCTGTCGGCCGCCACCCACCCGTGGTTGGCCGACCACACCGTCATGGGCTCCGTGGTGGTACCCGGCACGGCCCTGCTCGAACTGGCGGTCCGAGCGGGTGACGAGCTCGGCTGCGCCACCGTTGAGGAACTGACGCTCGCAGCGCCCCTGGTGCTCCCGGATCAAGGCGCCGCGGTGCAGTTGCAGGTGGCCGTGGCCGCCCCCGACACGTCGGGCCGGCGCACCCTCACCGTGCACTCCCGGCCGGCCGGCGGCGGTGCCCACGAACCGTGGACGTCGCACGCCAGCGGCGTGCTCGCCGACGGCCCCGCCGGTGGAGGCGAGTCGCTCGACGCGGCGGCCTGGCCGCCGGCCGGCGCGGAGAACCTCGACGTGACCGACGTGTACGAGAGGTTCGCCGAAGCCGGGTTCGAGTACGGGCCGGTGTTCCAGGGACTGCGCGCGGCCTGGCGCCTCGGCGACGAGCTCTACGCCGAGGTGGCCCTGCCCGAAGGCGTCGAAGGCTCGGCCTTCGCCCTGCACCCGGCGCTGCTCGACGCCACCCTGCATGCCTTTGCACTCCTCGGCGGCAGCGGTGACGGTGCCACGGAGGAACGGAGCGGGGGTGTCCCGTTCTCCTGGTCCGGTGTCTCCGTGCACACCTCCGGTGCGTCGACGGTGCGGGCCCGGTTGAGCCGGTCCGGTACCGGCGACGCGGTGTCCCTCGCCCTCGCGGACACCGCGGGCGTGCCGGTGGCCTCCGTCGAGTCCCTGGTCGTACGGCCCATCGCTCCAGAGCAGTTGGGCGCGGCGGGCCGGACCGGCCGGGACTCCCTGTTCCACCTGGACTGGACACCCGTCGAGCCCGGCAGCGCCGCCGACCGGAACCTGCGGACCGCGGTGCTCGCCACACCGAGCGCCACACCGAGCGCCACGCCGAGCGGCCCGGCCAGTGCCACGGCCCCCGCGTCCCTGGGCGACCACCCGGTGTACGCCGGTCTCGCCGAACTGGCCGCCGACGAGGCGCAACCAGTCCCGGACGTGGTCCTCGTACCGCTGACGGACGACGGACCGGACAGCGGTACGCCGGAGGCGGTGCACGGGCAGACGGTCCGGGTCCTGGAGCTGGCGCAGGCGTGGCTGGCCGAGGACCGCTTCGCCGACGCACGCCTGGTGTTCGTCACCCGCGGCGCGGCGTCGGGCGCGGACCTCGCGGCTGCGGCCGCCTGGGGCCTGGTGCGCTCGGCGATCTCGGAGAACCCCGGCCGCTTCGGTCTCGTGGACCTCGAAGAGGCGGATGCGCCGGCCCTCCTGCCGCCTGCGCTCGCCACCGGAGAGCCGCAGCTCCTCCTGCGCGGTGACGCGGTCCTCGCGGCCCGGCTGGACCGGGTCGACGACCCGGTCCCGGCGGCCCCGGCATGGGCGGGCGAGGGCGCGGTCCTGATCACCGGCGGTACGGGAGGTCTGGGCCGGCTGGTCGCCCGGCACCTGGCCGTCGAGCACGGCGTACGCGAACTGGTGCTGGTCAGCCGACGCGGCGCCGACGCCGAAGGAGCGGCCGAACTCGTCGCCGAGCTCGCCGGGGCCGGTGCCCACGCGGTGGTCGAGGCGTGCGACGTCGCGGATCCGGCGGCGGTGGCGCGGCTCGTCGCCCGCCACCCCCTGCGCGCGGTGGTCCACACCGCGGGCGTGCTGGCCGACGGGGTCCTCGGATCGCTGACCCCGCAGCGGCTCGCGGAGGTCCTGCGCCCCAAGGTGGACGCGGCCTGGAACCTGCACGAGGCGACCAAGGACCTCGACCTGGAGGCGTTCGTCCTGTTCTCCTCAGCGGCCGGCACCCTCGGCAACGCCGGCCAGGCCAACTATGCCGCCGCCAACGCCTACTTGGACGCCCTCGCCCGGCACCGCCGCGCGCAGGGCCTGCCCGGCACCTCCCTGGCCTGGGGCCCGTGGACGCGCACCGGCGGCATGACCGGTGAACTGACCGCGGCGGAGGCCGAACGCATGGCCCGGGCCGGACTCCCGCCGCTCACCCCGGAGCAGGGGCTCGAGCTGTTCGACTCCGCGGCGGGCGGCGCAGAGCCGGCCGTGCTCCCCGTCCGCCTCGACCTGGCCGCGCTCCGCGCCCACGGAGAGGTGCCTCCCCTGCTGCGGGGCCTGATCCGTACGGCCGTCCGCCGCACCGCCGCGGCGGACGGGACGGGCGGCGGGCTCGCCGCCCGGCTCACCGCACTGCCGCAGGCCGAGCGGTACGACGCCCTGCTCGCCGAGGTGCGCGGCCAGGCGGCGGCGGTCCTCGGGCACGCGCAGGCCGCGGACGTGGACCCGGGGCGCTCGTTCCAGGACCTCGGTCTCGACTCGCTGAGCGCGATCGAGCTGCGGAACCGGCTCGGCGCCCTGACCGGGACACGGCTGCCCGCCACCCTGGTCTTCGACTACCCGACGACCGGGGAACTGGTGGACCACCTGTACGCGCTCCTCGACCTGGCGCCGCAGGCACAGCCCGACGCCTCCGCCGCCCTGCTGGCCGAACTGGCCCGGCTGGAGCTGGCCTTCACCGGGGCGGAGGTCAGCGACGAGGGCTTCGCCCAGATCGAGGGACGGCTCGAGGTCCTGAAGGAGAAGTGGGGCGCGCTGCGCGCGGCCCCCTCCGGCGAATCCACCAACAGCGAAAGCGAGTTCGACTTCGACGCGGCCTCCGACGACGAGGTCTTCGACCTGCTGGACAAGCAGCTCGGTCTGTAACCGCCCGACGGCGGGAAAAGCCCCTGGCCCGGACTTCCATGGAAGTCCGGGCCAGGGGCTTTGTGCGGTTCCGCGGGTGGCTACTGCACCGGCCGGCGGAAGCCGAGCACCGCGAGGGCGCCGCCCACCGCGGCGATCACACTGCCGATGACCAGCGCCGGGACGATCGCGTCCGCACCCGGAATGCCCAGCGCGAGCGCGCGCGTTGCGTCGATCGCGTACGTGAGCGGGTTGACCCCGGCGACCGCGGCCAGCCAGTCCGGCAGGTCCTTGACCGGGATGTAGGCGCTGGACGCGAACATCATCGGCAGAATGGCGATCACCGCGAGGTTCTGCATCGGTTCGGCCCGCCGCAGCCAGGCGCCGGCCGCGATGAACGCCCAGCCGAGCGACCAGCTCATGAACAGGGTCAGCCCGACCGAGGCCACCAGATCGGCCGCCCCGCCGTTCGGCGCGTAGCCGAGCACACCGGAGGCGAGCGCCAGGATGACCACGACCTGCACCGCGCTGCGCACCAGGTTGGCGAGGCTGCGGGCGACGAGCAGCGAGGACGGCATGATCGGCAGCGACCGCAGCCGGGCCACCACCCCGTTCTTCAGGTCGTCGACGAGCCCGACGCCCGACTGGACCGCCGACTGCACCGCGTTGTCGACCAGCACCGCGGGCAGCACGAAATCGAGGTACGTGATCCCGGCGGGGAAGTGCGGCGGTGCGCCCATCTTGCTGAACACCTGCGTCAGCACGAACAGGATGATCACCGGTTGGAGCAGGCCGAAGAGCACCACGCCCGGGTCGGTCACCATCGAGCGCAGTGAGCGTGCGGTCAGCACGCGGATCTGGAGGAACACCGAACTGTCCGGCCACTCGTGCCGCCGCAGCGGCAGCGGGCCGGCGGTGACGGCTGGGGTGGCGGTGGTGGTGGCGGTCATGCGGCAGGTCCTCCTGCGGACAGGGCGAGCGAGGGATGCCGGGTGGCCGCGGGAGCCCGGCCGGCCAGGGCGAGGTAGACGTCGTCGAGGGAGGGTTCGCCGAAGGACAGCTCGGTCGCTTCCGCCCCGGCCCCGTCCAGGACGCGGATCACTGTCGCCACGTCCTTCGACGCGTCGATCGGGATGACGAGGCAGTCGGTCTGCGGGGCCACCGCCGGGTCCATGGCGGCCCGGCGGAGCGCCCCGACCACGGCCTCCCGGTCGGCCGCCGGGTCCAGCGTGACGGTGACGGTGCGACGGCCGACGGCCGCCTTCAGCTCCGCCGCCGTGCCGTTGGCGATGACCCGGCCGCCCGACAGGACGGTGATGGAGTCCGCGAGCCGGTCGGCCTCCTCCAGATACTGGGTGGTGAGCAGCACCGTGGCGCCCTCGGCCACCAGCCCTTCGACGATCTCCCACAGGCCCAGCCGGGCGGCCGGGTCCAGGCCCGTGGTCGGCTCGTCGAGGAAGACCACCTCGGGGTGGCCGACCAGGCCCGCCGCGAGGTCGAGCCGCCGCCGGAGCCCGCCGGAGTACGTGCGGGCGCGCCGCCCGGCCACCTCCTGGAGGGCGAACAGTTCGAGCAGTTCGTCGGCGCGGACCCGGGCCGCCCGGCGGCCGGCGCCCAGCAGCCTGGCGATCAGCACCAGGTTGTCCCGGCCGGTCAACTGGCCGTCCACCGAGGCGAATTGCCCGGTCAGGCCGATGCGTCGGCGTATCTCGCGCGGTCGGCACGCCACGTCGTACCCGGCGACCGATGCCGTGCCGGAGGTCGGCGGGAGCGCGGTGGTGAGGACGCCCACCAGAGTGGTCTTGCCCGCGCCGTTGTGGCCCAACAGGCCCAGCACGGTACCCCGGGGGACGGAAAGGTCGACCGAGTCCAAGGCGTGCACCGTGCCGAAGGATTTGCTCAGGCCCCGCGCCTCGATCATGGTCTCGGGAGGCTCGATGGGGAGCCCGTTCATGGAGTTCTCCTGGGTCGTCGGGTTGTTGCAGGCTGTTCAGCCGTCGGGGTGTTGAGTCGTGGGGTTGTTGATTCGGGGAGTCCGGAAGGACTCGGGTGAGTCCGGGAAGGGGAACAGCCGACCGGCACGGGTGCCGATCGGCTGTGATGCAGGACCGGGGCGGTCCGTCAGTGGTCGACGCCGTCCAGACGCCGGAACAGGTCCTCGTCGGAGGCGGTGTCGAGGTCGAAGGGGGCGGCGGCCGAACTGCCGGCAGGGGGAACCGGCCCCCGGGCGCGTACGAGGGCCCGCAGGCGGGCCGCGCTGTCCGGGTCCAGGTCCGAGCCTGCGGACAGCAACTCGTCCAGCTCGGCCACGAGGCCGGCCGCGGTACGGCCGGCCGGCCCGCCGGGTCGTTCCGCCAGGCCCTGCTGTACGAGCTGGACCACGGCCGCCGGGGTCGGGTGGTCGAACACCAGGGTGGCCGGGAGTCGCGCCCCGGTGGCCGCCGTCAGCCGGTTGCGCAGCTCGACGGCGCTGACCGACGTGATGCCCATGTCGGAGAAGGCCGCCTCCGCGTCGTCGGCGGTCAGGGGGTGGCCGCCGAGCACGGCTTCGGTCTCGTCGAGCACCAACCGGGTGAGCAGCGCCCGCTGTTCGGCCGGGCCCAGACCGCGGAGCCGGTCCGCCGGCATCGACGGCGTCGCGGGGGGATCCGCCACGGGAACCCCGCCCGCGGCCCAGTAGGTGCGGTGCTGGAACGGGTACGTGGGCAGCGGCACGGCCACCGCGCCGGGGAGCACCGACTCCCAGGCCACCGGCGTCCCGTGCAGATGCAGCCGTGCGACCGCCGCGAGCACCGACCGCTCCTCGGCGCCGCCCCCGGCGGGGACGACGGCCGCCGGCGCCGGGCGTTCGGCCAGGCACTCGTCGAGCATCGGCGTCAGGGCGGGCCGAGGGCCCGAGTCCAGGAAGGCTCCGGTACCGTCGGCCAGCAGTCGGCCGACCGCGTCGTGGAAGCGGACCGGCTCGCGGACGTGCCGTACCCAGAAGTCCGGATCGTGTGCCTCGGCGGCGGTGAGCGGGGCCCCCGTCAGACACGACACGACCGGCACGGCTGGTGCGGCGAAACCCAACGCGGCGCCGGCCGCCGCGCCGACGGCCGATGCGTCAACCGCCGACGCCCCGACCGGCGGTGCGCCGACGGCCTCGCGGAACTCGTCCAGCATCGGGTCCATCAGCGGGGAGTGGAAGGCGTGGCTGACGGCGAGCCGCTTCGCCGGCACACCGGCGGCCACCAGCCTCCCGGCCAACTCCTCCACCGGCTCCGCGGCGCCGGAAAGGACCACGGAGTGCGGCCCGTTGACGGCGGCCACCGCGACCGGCCCACCGGCCAGGCCCTCCAGCCACGGGCCCAGCTCGGTTTCCGGGAGCCGTACGGCCAGCATCGCGCCACCTTGCGGCAGTTGCTGCATCAGCCGTCCCCGGGCGGCGACCAGTCGGGCCGCGTCCTCGAGGGAGAGCAGTCCCGCGACGTGCGCGGCGGTGATCTCGCCCACCGAATGGCCCACCAGCCGGCCGGGCGCCACGCCCCACGACTCGAACAGCCGGTACAGGGCCACACCGTGGGCGAAGAGCGCCGGCTGTGTGTAGCCCGTACGGTCCAGCAGCTCGGCGTCCGGGCCTTCGGCCGCCCACATCACCTCGGTCAGCGGCCGGTCCAGCAGGGGGTCGAGCGCGTCGCACACCTCCCGTAGCGCCGTCGCGAACACCGGGTACGCACGGGCCAGTTCGCGCCCCATGCCGGGCCGCTGGCTGCCCTGCCCGGCGAAGACGTACGCCAGGTCCCCGTCCGCCGGGACACCGGCCGGGAACTCGCGTCCGGTCAGTTCCCCGACGAAATCCAGAAGTTCGTCCGGTGCTGTGCCGACGACGAACGCCTGGGCCTGCGGATGCACGGTCCGATCGGTGGCCAGCGAGTAGGCGACGTCCCTGGCCGACAGCTCGGGCCGGGCCGCCACGTGCGCCGCCAGCCGGCGGGCCTGGTCGCGCAGGGCGGCCGCTTCGCGCGCGGACAGCACCCAGGCCACCGGGCCGGCCGGCCGGCCGCCGGCGGTCTCCTTCGCGGTCTCCTCCGGGGCCTCCTCCAGGATCACGTGCGCGTTGGTCCCGCTGATCCCGAACGAGGACACCGCGGCCCGGCGGGCCCGCCCGGTCTCCCGGGGCCACGGCCGCGCCTCGGTGAGCAGCTGTACGGTGCCGGGCGACCAGTCCACGTGGGAGGTCGGCGCGTCCACGTGCAAGGTCTTGGGCAGTACGCCGTTGCGCAGCGCGAGCACCGTCTTGATCACCCCGGCGACGCCCGCGGCGGCCTGCGCGTGGCCGATGTTCGACTTCACCGAGCCCAGCCACAGGGGCCGGGCCGCGTCGCGCGCGGCGCCGTACGTGCCGAGCAGGGCCTGCGCCTCGATCGGATCGCCTAGCGTGGTTCCGGTGCCGTGCGCCTCCACCGCGTCCACGTCGGCGGCGGTCAGCGCGGCATCGGCGAGTGCCTGCCGGATCACCCGCCGCTGCGCGGGTCCGTGCGGCGCGGTGATCCCGTTGGACGCGCCGTCCTGGTTCATCGCAGAGCCGCGGACCAGGGCGAGGACCGGGTGCCCGTTGCGCCGGGCGTCGGAGAGCCGTTCGAGGACGAGCAGCCCGACGCCTTCCGACCAGGCCGCGCCGTCGGCGGCGTCGGCGAAGGACTTGCAGCGGCCGTCGGGGGCGAGCCCGCGCAGCCGGGAGAACTCGGTGAAGGACGCCGGGGTGGCCATCACGGCCACTCCGCCCGCGAGTGCCAGGGAGGATTCGCCCGACCGCAGCGAGCGGCAGGCGAGATGGAGCGCGACCAGTGAGGACGAGCAGGCCGTGTCCACGGTCAGCGCGGGCCCCTGGAGGCCGAAGGTGAACGAGATCCGGCCCGCCAGGGCGCTGCCGGCGGTGCCGAGGGCCAGCAGCCCTTCCAGGTCCGGACGGTCGCCGCCGGACACCGAGGGTGTGTAGTCGTGGTACATGGCGCCCGCGAAGACCCCGGTGTCCGTGCCCCGCAGCGTGGCCGGGTCGATCCCGGCCTGTTCCAGGGCCTCCCACGCGGTCTCCAGCAGCAGTCGCTGCTGGGGGTCGGAGGCCAGGGCCTCCCGGTCGGAGAAGCCGAAGAACCCCGCGTCGAACGCGCCCGCGCCGGCGAGGAATCCGCCCTCGCGGGTGCACGAGGTGCCGGGGCGTTCGGGGTCCTCGTCGAAGAGCCGGCCGAGGTCCCAGCCGCGGTCCTCGGGGAAGGGCCCGATCGCGTCCCGGCCGTTGGCCACCAGGTCCCACAGGTCCTGGGGGCCGTGGACTCCGCCGGGCAGCCGGCAGGCCATGCCCACGACGGCGACGGGGTCGTCGCTCGCCACGGGTGGGGAGGCAGCGGCGTCCTCGCCGCTCTCGCCCCGCAGGTGGCGGGCCACGGCCTGCGGGGTGGGGAAGTCGAAGGCGAGGGAGGCGGGAAGTGGGAGACCGGTCGCCTCGGCGAGCAGGTTGCGCAGCCGGATGCTGCGGACGGAGTCCAGGCCGTGGCTGCGGAAGGTGGCGCCCGCCTGGATGGGGGCGGCCTCGCTGGCCGGCGCCAGTGCTTCGGTGACGCACGCGCGGACCAGTTCCAGGGCCTGTGCGTGGGACGCGGGCACCGAGCCGCCACCGGTCCCGGCGGCCGGTCCCCGTTCAGCCAGCAGGGCTTCCAGGGCCCGCCGGTGCAGCTTGCCGGCGGGGGTGCGCGGCAGCTCGTCGACCGTCACCAGCTCCAGCGGGATCTTGTAGTCGGCGATGTCGCGCTCCAGCAGGAACGCGGTCACCTTCGCCAGCGTGACGGCGCGTTCGGCGCGCCCGGTGACCACCAGGCATGGGTACTCGCCCAGCCGTCGGTCGGGTCGGGCGACCACGGCCGCCGGGCCGAGGCCCGGCATGTCCGCGAGGAGCCCCTGGATCTCGGTCGCGTCGAATTTTCGGCCGCCGACGTTGATCAGCTCGGCCGAGCGGCCGAGGAAGCGCACCCGACCGTCGCCGTCCACGCTCGCCCGGTCGCCGGTGCGCAGCCAGCCGTCCTCGGTTACCGCCGCCCCGGTCAGCTCCGGATCCCCGTAGTAGCCGCGGAACATGCCGGGGCTGCGGTACCGCAGCTCGCCCGCTTCGCCGGGCGCGCACTCGGCGCCGTCCTCGCGGACGACGCGTACGCTCGCGCCGAAGGTCGGGCGGCCCACGCTGCGGGCGGCCACCTCGGCGGGGTCGGCGGCGGACGTGCAGGTGCCGGTGCCCAGTTCGGACATGCCCCACACCACGACCAGCGGGGAGCCGAGGAGTTCGCGCACCTGGGCGACCAGTGCGGCCGGCACGGCCGCGCCGGCCGTCCGCACCTCGCGCGGCCGGAATCCGGCCGGGGCCCCGGTGTCCGCGAGCCGGGCGCCCACGTCGTGGAGCTGGGCGGGCACGGCGAAGACCACGCCGGGGCGCGCCTCGCGCGCCAGGTCCAGGAACCGGTCCACGTCCCAGCCGCGCAGCAGTACCTGCCGGCAGCGGGCGAAGAGCGCCGAGTGCAGGGACTGGAGGCCGAAGAGATGGGTGAGCGGGCAGGCGGTGAGCACCGCTCCGTCGAAGGTGCCGGCCGCCTCCTCGGTCACGGCAGCCGTGTTCGACATCAGCCCGTCGTGACTGTGCAGGCAGATCTTGGGCCGGGCGGACGTCGTCCCGGAGGACGGCAGCAGCACCAGCGGCATCTCCGGCCGTACGTCGACCGGGTGCGGGGCGGCGCCCGCCCACTGCTCCAGCAGTACGCCGACACCGACAAGGCCCGCCGAGCCGGCGCCCGGCACCAGGACCGAACGCAGCGAGGGCACGGCCGCCCGCATCGCGGCGAGGGCCCGGGCGTCGGCGGCGTGCGCGGAGTCCGGGGGCAGCACCATCGCCACCGGCGCCACCCGT
The DNA here is from genome assembly GCF_053591995.1 of Streptomyces sp. NPDC002835. Lineage (NCBI taxonomy): Bacteria > Bacillati > Actinomycetota > Actinomycetes > Kitasatosporales > Streptomycetaceae > Streptomyces > Streptomyces sp. NPDC002835. The sequence goes on from NZ_JBSFUW010000031.1 coordinate 28,544, forward strand.
TCCACCAGCGCCAGCACGTCGGCGCTGCCATGGCCCTGGTGGACGGGCAGCATGACAGCGCCGATCGCCGCGACGGCGAGGTGCAGGCTCTGGTACTCCCAGCAGTTGGGCAACTGGACCGCGACCACGTCCCCGACGCCGACACCCCGTTCCTGGAGGGCCCGGGCGAGCGCGTCGACCTCCGCCGACCACTGCCGCCACGTCAGGTGCCGGTCGCCGTCGCTCAGGGCCACGGCCTCCGGATCCTGCCGCGCGGCGGCGCGGAAGACGGCCGGCAGGGTCAGGCCGCGCAGCGCTCCGCACGGGTCGGCGGCCGGTCGGACCGCGTAGTCATCGACATGGACGGACACCATTACTCCCGAGAAGGCCGGCCGCTGGGTGTGTTGCCGCCCCATGCTGGCCCCGCGCCGACCGGGAAAAGCCCTAGACCCTGCGGACGCGGGTGCGCACCGCGTCGGCTAGCCGTGCAGCAGGGCGCGCAGCGGCGCCGACTTGACCAGCGTCTCCTCGTACTCGGCCGCCGGGTCGGACAGGGCGATCACCGCGCCGCCCACGCCGTAGCGCAGTCTGCCGCCGCTCAGCACCACGGTGCGGATGACGATGCTGAGATCGGCCGCGCCGGTGAGCGAGAAGTAGCCGATCGCACCCGAGTAGACGCCGCGGGGGCCGCCCTCGAGCCGGTCGATGATCTGCATGGTGCGGATCTTCGGCGCGCCCGTCATGGACCCGCCGGGGAACGCCGCGCGGACGCCCGCCACCGCGCCGGTGCCGGGGCGCAGTCGCGCCCGTACCGTGCTGACGAGCTGGTGCACGGTGGCGTAGGACTCGACCTGGAAGACCGGGTCGGCGACGACCGTGCCCAGCTCGGCGCACCGGCCGAGATCGTGCCGGACGAGGTCGACGATCATCAGGTTCTCGGCACGGTCCTTCTCGCTCTGCGCGAGGTCGGCGACGAGGAGGGCGTCCTCTGCCGGGTCGGCGTGCCGCGGGCGCGTGCCCTTGATGGGCTTGGACTCCATCCGGCCCTGCCGGTCGATGCGTAGGAACCGCTCGGGGGATGTGCTCAGCACCGACAGGGGGCCGAAGCCGAGGAAGGCGGCGAACGGGGCCGGACTCGCCCGGCGCAGATGGCGGTAGGCCTGCCAGGGGTCGAGGGCGGTCTCCGCCTCGATCATGTTGGTCAGGCAGACCTCGTACGTCTCGCCGGCGCGTATCTCCTCGTGGCAGACGGCGATGAGCTTGAGGTAGGCGTCGCGGTCGTGGCGCGGGCGCAGGTCCGCCGCGGTGAGCCCGGGCGGCGGCGCGCAGGACGCGGGCGGCCGCCCCGCGAGCCGGGCCAGCTCGGTGGTGGTGGCGCGCAGCCAGGCGCGGGCGGCGGCCTCGTCGCCGTCCTCGGCGAGCGCGAGCAGGTACGTGGTGTCCGTACGGTGGTCGAGTACGACGGCCCGGTCGGCGAACACCATCACGGCGTCCGGGTCGGGGGAGCGGTGGGCCGCCTCGCCGCCGCACTCGGCCTTGAGCTCGTAGCCCAGGCAGCCGACCCAGCCGAGCGCGAACTCGAAGGGCAGGTCCGGGACTTCGGTGTGAAGCGCGCCGAGATCCCGCTCCAGCCAGTCGAAGAACGGGCTGCGCACGGTGTGCGTCTCCCCGTTGGCGGTGACGGCGACGGTGCCGGCCGACACGTCGGCGGTGGCGGTGCGGGCCAGCGGCCCCGAGGCGTCGCCCATGACCGAGACCTGCCCGAACCGGGCGTCGGTGCGGCTGCTGTCCAGCCAGAAGGCGTGCGCGCCGGTGCGGAAGAGCTGGTCGAAGACCGGTTCGGCGTCCCAGCGGGTGTCGAGCCGCTCGACCAGTACCCGCAGCTCGCGGGCGGGTGCTGTGCCAGGTGTGGTGGCCGGGGCCGGCGCCTGCGGGCGGGCCGGGCGCCGTGGGCGGCGGCCGTGCGCGTACGTCAGGTCGCGGAAGTTGGCCAGCAGATGGTGCCCGCTGTCCGTGCCGATCGACTCGGGGTGGAACTGCACGCCCCACAGCGGCAGGGTGCGGTGGCGCAGCGCCATCACCACCCCGTCGTCGGCGCTGTGGGCGATCGCCTCCAGCACGGGCGGGAGCGAGGTGACGGCCAGCGAGTGGTACCGGACCACTTCCAGCGGGTCGGGGATGCCCTCGAACAGCCCGGTGCCGTCGTGCCGCACCAGCGAGGTCCGCCCGTGGCGCGGTTCCGGGGCCGGGCCGACCCCGCCGCCGTGGGCGAGCGCCATGCCCTGGTGGCCGAGGCACACGCCGAGCACCGGGAGCCGGCCCTCCTCGGCGATGCGCGCGCACAGGCCGAAGTCGGCCGGGCGGTGCGGCGTGCCGGGCCCCGGCGACAGCACGACGTTGTCGAACTCCTTGAGCAGGCCCTCCCGCCAGGAGGGGTCGTCGTTGCGGATCACCTCCGGCTCCTGGCTGTTGACCTCGGCGAGGTAGTGGAAGAGGTTGTAGGTGAAGGAGTCGTAGTTGTCGACGAGGAGGGTGCGCATCACAGGATCCCGAGTTCTCGTGCCATCTCGTCGCCCACGGCCTTGATGTGGTCGGTGAGGAAGAAGTGGCCGCCCGGGTACACCTCCATCCGGAACGCGCCTTCGGTGTGCTCCTGCCAGGCCCGGGCCTCGGCGCGCGAGGTGCGCGGGTCGGCGTCCCCGGTGAGCACGGTGACCGGGCAGCGCAGCGTGCGGCCGGCCGGGCAGTGGTACTTCTCGATGGCCTCGTAGTCGCCGCGGATGGCGGGCAGGGCCATGCGCAGCACCTCCTCGTCGCCGAGGAGGTCCGGGTTGGTGCCGTTGAGGAGCCGGAGTTCGGCGATGATGCCGTCGTCGCCGCGGCGGTGCACGGTCTCGGCGCGCGTGGTGGACGGGCCGCGACGGCCGGAGGCGATCACGGACTTCGGCTCGTGGGCGCCCTTCTGCTCCAGCCGCCAGGCCGTCTCGAAGGCGAGTACGGCGCCCATGCTGTGCCCGAAGAACACGGTGGGCTTCTCGTCGAGGGGCAGCAGCTCGTCGACGATGAGGTCGGCCAGGGTGCCGAGATCCTGGACACAGGGCTCCTTGCGGCGGTCCTGGCGGCCGGGGTACTGCAGGGCGATGACGTCGGCGGCGGAGGAGAACCGTGCCGACACCGGGTGGAAGAAGCTGGCGGATCCGCCGGCGTGCGGGAAGCAGACCAGCCGGACGGGGAGGTCGGCGGCCGGGTGGAAGCGGCGCAGCCACAGCGCCGAGGAGTGGTCCGAGCGGTTCAAGGCACGGTCCTTTCTGAGGAGCGGGGGAGGGTGTCGGCCGGTGCGGGGGCGGCGCGGTGGGATGTTCAGTCCTCGTGGACGGTGATGGCGTGGGCGGGGCACAGGTCGCCCGCCTGGTACACGGTGTCGTGGTCCTCGGGCGCCGGGTCGGAGCCGCGGACGAGGACCAGCCCGTCCTCGTCCTGGTCGAACACGCCGGGTGCGGACAGCACGCACTGTCCGGCGCCGATACAGCGGTCGGTGTCCACGGTGATACGCATCGGTTCTCTTTCGGGAGGGCGGGCCGCGGGCAACGGCTACCAGCGGACGGGGAGTTCATGCAGTCCGTACAGGACGCCGTCGTGCTTGAGCGGGAGTTCCTCCACCGGCACGGCGAGTTCGAGGGTCGGGATCCGCTCGAAGAGCCGCCGGTAGACGATTTCCATCTCGGCGCGGACCAGGTTCTGTCCCAGGCACTGGTGCACGCCGTAACCGAAGGCCACGTGATGGCGCTCGGTGCGGGCGGGATCGAAGGCGTGCGGGCAGGCGAACGCCGACTCGTCGTGGTTGGCCGCCGCGGCCAGCGGGATGACGCCCTCACCGGCCCGGATCAGCTGGCCGCCGATCTCGACGTCCTCGACGGCGACACGCAGGGACACCAGGTCGGCGACCGAGTGGAAGCGCAGCGTCTCCTCGACCGCCCGCTGGTCGCCGATCCACTGCGGGTTGAGCAGCAGGGTCACCACGCCGAGGGCGATGTTGTTCGCGGTGGTCTCGTGGCCCGCGATGAGCAGCAGCATCAGCACCCCGGTCATCTCCTGGGTGCTGATGGCGCCGGTGGCGAGGAGCCTGCTGATCAGATCGTCGCCCGGCCACTGCGCCTTGATGCCGACGAGCCGGTTGATGTAGCGCAGCAGCTCCTTGGCCGCGGTGTCGCGCTGCCGTTCGGTGGTGGTGCGGATGGCGACCAGGGTGCGGGTACGGGACTCGAAGAAGTCGCGGTCCACCGGCGGCACGCCGAGCAGCGAGGAGATCACCAGGGACGGCACGGGCAGGGCGAAGTCCGCCACCAGGTCCGCCGAGTTGCCGGCCGCCAGCATGGTGTCGATCAGCTCGTCCACGGTGCGTTCGATCGCCGGGCGCATCGCGCGTACGCGGCGCACGGTGAACTCAGGGATCAGAGCCTTGCGGAACCGGTCGTGTTCGGGCGAGTCGAGGCCGACGAACCAGCCGGGGATCTGCTCCTGGCGGGGCACGCCCATCGTGTCGCTGATGTGCGGGAAGCCCTCGCGGTCGGGGTTCGCGCTGATCTTCTTGCTGGTAAGGACGGCCCGCACCTCCGCGTGCCGGGTCACCAGCCAGACCCGGCTGCCGTTCGGGAGCTGGGTCGGCACCAGCCCCTTGCTGCGGCGGTACGACTCGTAGCGGGGCGGCGGGAACGGTTCGCCCGGTACCCGCAGTGGGAAGGGGACAAGTTTCGGTTCGGCGGTGCCGGTCATGGCCCTCGTTCTCCGTCGGTCGGTGCGCGGGCTCAGGCCGCGTCGTAGAAGGCGCGGACCTTCCCGGTCACGTATTCCTGGTCCGCGGCGGTCAGTTCGGTGTACGTGGGCAGATAGAGCCCGTCTTCGCTGAACCGGCTGGCGTTGAGGTACGGCCAGACGGGGTCGTGGTAGCCGGGCTGGCGGCTCATCGGCTTGAAGAACACCCGGGTCTCGATGCCCTCTGCGGCCAGGAAGGCCCGCAGCTCGTCCCGGCGCTCGGCCCGCAGGTCGTACATCCACAGCACGTCGCGCGGCGGCATCAGTGTGATGCCGGGGATGTCCGCCAGGCCCTGGTCGTAACGGCGTTCGATCGCGCGGCGCAGGTCGAGGAAGTCGTCGAGCTGTTCCACCTGGGCGAGCGCCACGGCGCCCTGCATGGCGGTCATACGGTAGTTGTAGGCCAGCTTCTTGTGCAGAAAGCTGTGGTCCTCGGTGAACGCCATCGCGCGCAGATGGGCCATCTGCCCGGCCAGCCGGGGATCGTCGGTGAGGCAGATGCCGCCCTCGCCCGCTGTGATGATCTTGTTCGCGAAGAGCGAGTAGCAGGCGATGTCACCGACCGGGGGGATGCCGTGCGCCTCGGCGGAATCCTCCACCACGCGCAGGTTGTAGTCGTGGGCGATGTTCATGATCGCGTCCATGGCGCAGCGGCGGCCGTAGACATGGACGGGCATGACGGCCCTGGTCCGGGGAGTGATCTTCTCCTCGATCTTCGCCGGGTCGATGTTGAGATCGTCGGCGCAGTCCACGAACACCGGGGTCGCGCCGGCATGGCTCGCCGCCCAGGCCGAGGCCACCATGGTGAATTCCGGAACGATCACCTCGTCGCCGGGGCCGACGCCGAGTGCGCGCAGCGCCAGGGTCAGGGCCGCGGTCCCGGAGGAACAGGCGACGCCGTGCGCGATACCGGAGTACTCGGCGAACGCCTCTTCGAAGCGCCGGACGTACGGCCCCTGGGAGGAGATCCAGCCGTCGGTGATCGTTTCAGTGACGTAGGCGAGTTCCCGGCCCTTGAGACTGGGCCGGGAAACGGGGTACTTGATGGACATGTCGTCCTCGGTCGAAGTGGCGGGGCAGAGAGGCTGGTTCAGGACAGGGCGGGCAGCCCGAGGAGCAGGTCGGCCGCGGTGCCGCGCCCGCCGGCCGCCTGCTGAAGCTCGCCGATCCGTTCGGCGCGTTCGCGGAATCCCGGATCGCCGAGGACCCGGGTCAGCTTGTCGACGATGTCGTCGGGGTCGACGTCCCGCGGCCGGTCCAGGGTCAGGCTCAGACCGAGGTCCTGACCGCGCACCGCCTGGTCGTAGCAGTCCACCCAGAGCGGCCGGACCACCATCGGCTTGCCGAAGTACATGCCCTCGTTGAAGCCGTTGCCGCCGCCGTGCGTGAAGAACAGCCGGACGTTCGGATGGGCGAGCACGTCGAGTTGGGAGGGCAGCCAGCTCTCGATCCGCAGATTGCCGGGCAGGGTGTCGGCGGCCGGCAGCAGGTGCTGCTGCTCGGCGGGCAGACGCCACAGGACCTGATGACGGTCCTGCAGCCGGCGGGCCACCTCGACCAGGGAGGCGACGTGCTCCCGGGTGAGCCGGGTGATGGTCCCGAAACCCATGTAGACCACCGAGGACTGGGCGTCCAGCCAGTCCGCGAGCCCGCCGTCCTCCTCGCCGCGCGGAGCCTCCGGCAGCGGCGGCACCATGGCCCCGACGAGTTTCATCCGGTCCGGCACGGTGAACGGGTAGTCCAACTCGGCGACGGAATTGCACAGGACCAGCTCGGCCCGGTCGACCCTGGTCATCGGATTGGGCTTGGGCAGGCCCAGTTCCTTGCGCAGACGCGCGTCCTCGGACAGCACTTTGCCCATGGCCGGGTGGAAAAACATGCCCAGGGTGCGGTATTTGAACAGCTCGTTACGTATGCGCTGGGAAAAGCTCATCGGGTACGGAAATCCGGAATGCGGGACAGGGAAGTCGCGGGGCGTTCCGGACGGCCCGAAGGGGTTGAGCGAGGTGAGTACATTGGTCGGCAGAAAGGGGACGCTGAGCGCATACGGAACATTGCGGGTGAGCGCCACGTCGATACCGAACGAGGCGACACAGTCGATCACCATGAGGGTCGGGTTGATTTTCCCGACCAGCGAATCCAGCCGCTTGAACTTCTCGGCCTGGAGGTCGGGACGGTAGGACTGCCGGACCACGGCGCGGTGCGCCTTGAAGCGGGAGGCCTGGGTCACCTCGCGGTACACCTCGTCCGGCCAGCTGACCGCGGAGAGCTCGGAGAAGACCTCGCCCAGCGAGGCGAATCCGACGCCGGAACCCTCCGACAGGCGCTCCACATCGGCCCGTCGGGGTTCGTCCGTCGCGAACCAGAGATCGGGCACGCCCCGCCGCGAGAGCTCGGCCGCGAGCACGAGCAGCGGGTTCAACAGCCCGCTCTCCGGCAGGCTGACGAAGAGAACGGGCCGCTGCGCGGTGTTCTGGGTGGGGCTCATCGCACTCCTGGGGGCATCGCCCGGTGGGGTTGGCTGCACCCGTACTTGGTCTCACGGGCCGTACCGGGAAATCCTTAGATCTCCTAACGGAGTGACACCCGGGGCCGGCCGCGCCGGCCCCGGCGGGGACGAGCCGCCGGCCGCCGCCCGGCGAGGGCGAGGGCGTCCGTGCTGCGGGCCTCGGCCAGGAGCGCCGCACGGAGCCGGGGCCGCGCACCGGCCTGATCGGGTGCGTCCGCCTTGTTCGATCCTGCTGCCGGCGTCGCCGACCCGGCTGATCTCGGCCACGTTGGCCGAGGTTCTCACATGCCCCGCGCATCGAACACGGCCGCGGTGGTTCCGGGCCGCGCCCGGGAGCAGCGTGCGCCCGGGTCGCCGGGCCAGGGCCCGTTCGGCCGCCTTGCCACGCGGTGAAGACCGATTCGAACAAAGCCGGGCGCGCATCGGAGGAGACATCGTCGCGATAAGGACGACGAGCATTCACGCGCCGTCCAACGACCGCCCGTGCGGGCAGTCGCGAAATCACCCCGAACCACCAACTAAATAGATCAGATGCCTGCTTGGACTTGGCGCGTCCAGCGCCTCCGCGGGCCTGCGCGGGCGCGGGCGGAGGGGAAAGTTCGGCATGTCGATCGAGTCCGTCCAGGCCACGTTGTCTTTACTCTCCTTGGCTGGATTCCATACGCAGGGGGCCGGTTGGCTCGGGTATCCTGCCACAGGATGATCGTTTGGATTCCTGTCGAAATTGGGCCTGATGGGGATTCGGCCCTTTTCGTTCCATATAGGGGGCGTCTTTGACTGACCAGTCGGGACCCGCAGGCACGAGCGGAGCTGTATTCGGCCGCGACGAAGAAATCGATGTGCTGTCCGCGCGGGCCGCGGCGGCGCGCGTGGGGCTCTCCGGAATCGTGGTCCTGACCGGACCGCCCGGTATCGGGAAGAGCAGCCTCGTCCACGCATTCCTCGGGGGCGACCGCGGCGGAACCCGCCCCGGACCACGGGGCATGCGGGCGCTGCACGGAACGTGCGGCGGCGCGGACACCGCCACCGCCCCGTACGAAGGCATCCGGGCGCTGCTGCGGCCGCTCGGCCTGGTGGGCGAGAGCGCCCCGGCTCACCCGCTGCTGCGTGGCACCGCCCGTCGGGCGTTGCCCGCGCTGATGCCCGGGACGGACCGCCCGCCCTTCGCCTTCGACGCCGACTACACGGTGCTCCAGGGGCTGTTCAGGCTCACCGTCAGCCTGGCCGCGCGCCACCCCCTCGCCCTCGTCCTGGACGACGCCCACCTGTGCGACGCGTACACCCTGCGCTGGCTCGACTTCCTGCTGCGCAGGGCGGACGGGCTGCCCCTGCTGCTGATCCTGGCCCGCGGCACCGAGGCCTCGACCGCCGACAGCACCCCGTGGGCGAGGTTCGCCGCCCACCCCTCGTGCACCACCGTGCCTCTGGGTCCGCTGAGCCCGGCCGCGGTCGGCGAGATGGCGCGCCGGGCCTTCGGCCGCCCGGTCGAGCCGCCGTTCGCGGACCGGGTCGCCGACGCCTGCGGCGGCAATCCGGGAAACGTTGTCCGGCTGCTGGCGGAGCTGCGGCGCGCGGGGGTCCGGCCCGACCTCGAAGGCGCCCGGTACGCCACTGAACTGAGCGGCCGCCTGAACGCGCTGTCGATCAGAGCCCTCTTCGAGAGAAGACCCGGCTGGGTGGAGGCCGTCGCCACGGCGATAGCGGTGCTCGGCGACGATCTGCCCGACCACGTCGCCGCGTTGGCCGGCGTCTCCACCGTCCAGGTCGAGGACGCCGTCTCCGTACTGCGCGAAACGGAGTTCCTGGCGCCCGGCCGCACCGACTTCACGAGCGACGGCGTACGCACCGCGGTGCTCGAACCGCTCGCCCCCGCCGCCCTCGCCCGGCTCCGGGCCCGGGCGGCCCAGCTCCTCAGCGACGCCGGCCGCCCGGCAGAAGAGGTCGCCGGACACCTGCTGGCGATCCCCGGAACCCCCCGGCCCTGGATGATCTCGCTGCTGACGGACGCCGCCGCCGGCGCCGAGAACCGCGGCGCCCCCACCGCCGCCGCGCGCTATCTGCGCCGCGTGCTCGACGCCACGCCCGAGGACCACACGTTACGGCTCCGGCTGGCCGGCCTCGTGGCCCACACCGACCCGGACGCCGCCCTCGCCCTGCTCCGCGACGCCCTCGACCAGGCACCCGACCTCCGGGCGCGTGCCGCGGCGGCCGTGCAGTACACCACCACCTGTTTGGCCGCCGGGCAGGGCGTTCCCCCCGGCCGGGCCCCCACCCGGGTGCTGGCCGAACTGCGCTCGGGGACCGGCCTCCAGGAGCCGGCCCTGGCCCTGGAATCGGCCCTGCTCCTGACAGGCTCGACCGGCCGTACGAGCACCACGGCGCAGCTCGGGGCTGACGACCGCACGCCCGGGCCCCGCCCGGCCGACACGGAGGCCGTGAGCGCCCTGGTCACCGCGCTCTACGACAACGCACGCGACACCGCGACCACGCACGCCCGCCGAGCACTGGACGCCCCAGGGCTCCGTGCCTCCTGGCCGGTGCTGGCGTCCTGCACGGTGCTCGCCCTCGCCGAAGAGAGCGGCGAAGCCCTCACCGTCCTGAACGACGCGGTGACCCAGGCCCAGACCCAGACGCCCCAGACCCAGACGACCCAGACCCGGACGCCCAGGACCCGGGCCGAGACCACGGCCCGCGTCGAGGAGCCGGAAGCCGGCTGGGCCGCAGCCCTCGTCCTGTCCGCCCGCGCGTTCGTGCTGCACGGCACCGGCGCCATCCACGAGGCGATGGCCGATGCCCGCGCGGCCCTCGCCGCGGCCGGTGGGGCGCCGCCGCGCCTGCACCTGCCCCGGCTGGTGCTCGCGGCGGCCCTCAGCGACAGCGGCGAGGCCGCCCGTGCCGAGGGCGTCCTCGCGGGGACCGCCCCGCAGTCGTCTACCGGACCCGTCATGGAACAGCACCTCTGCCTGATGGTCCACGCCCGTACCCGAAGCGCCCTCGGCGACCATGAAGGGGCGCTGCGCCTGCTGCTCGCCGCCGGCCGGGCACAGCGGGAAGCCGGCCTCGCCAACCCGGTGTTCGCCCCCTGGTGGGCCGAGGCATGCCACACCCTCGCCGCCCTGCGCCGGCCGCAGGATGCCCGCGGCCACGCGGAATACGGCGGTGAACTCGCCCGTCGCTGGGGCACCCCGCACGCCCTGGGCATCGCCGCCCTCGCCCGCGGTGTCATCACCCCCGGCCGGGCCGGCCTCGAACTGCTCGGGGAGGCCGCCGACGCACTGGCCGCCTCGCCCGCCCGTACCGAGTACGCGCGGGCCTCCTTCCTGCTCGGCCGCCGCCTGCTGGCCCAGGGGGACCGGGCCAAGGCCCGCCCGCAGCTGCGCTCCGCCGCCGACCTCGCCCACACCTGCGGGGCGCTGCCCCTCGCCCTCGGCGCGCGCCGGCTGCTCATCACCGCGGGCGGGCGCATGCCGGAGCTCACCGGTTCACGGGAGGACCTGCTCACCGAGGCCGAACGCAGGGTCGTCGGGCTGGTCCTGGACGGCGCCAGCAACCGGAACGCCGCCGAGTCCCTGTGCGTCACGCTGCGCACGGTCGAGACCCATCTGACCAGCGCCTACCGCAAGTTGGGGGTCCGGAGCCGCGCGGCGCTGGCCGCCGCCCTCCGTACCCCCGCCGTCCCCGCGTGGGGCGGCTGACCGGCATCGGCCCGCACGTCGGAACCGCAGGTCCGTCCCCCCACCAACGACCCCGGAACCCGGTCCCCTCCATGTCGCTCTCGGTCTTCCCGGACCTCCCGCTCCCCGCCGCCCCGCCGGAACCCGCCCCGCGCGGGGCCGACGGCCCGTTGTCGCATCACAGCCGTGAACAGGACACCCTGAGTCTGCTGCTCGACGGTCTCGCCGCCGGACGCTCCTGCGTCGTCACCCTCACCGGGCGCCCCGGCTACGGTCAGAACGCCCTGGCCCGCTGGTGTGCGCGGCTCGCCAGGGCCCGCGGCCTGCGGGTGCTCACTGCCCGGGCGGTTCCGTCCGAGCCCGGGATGCGCCACGGCGTGGCCGCCCAACTGCTCACCGGTCTCGACGCGTCCGTCCGCGCCGGGCCGGCTCCGGTGCTGCGCGCGGCCCGCCGGAACCCCCTCCTGCTGGTCCTCCAGGATGCCCAATGGGCCGACCCGGACTCGCTGCACTGGCTCCTGGCCCTGATACGACGCTCTGCCACCGCGCCCCTGGCCGTGCTGGCGAGCGGCAGCGACGCCGCCGTCCTCGGCCCCGGCTGGCGGGGCCTGGCCGCCGCCTCCCCCGACCCGGACAGCGCCTGCGAACTGGTGCTGGCCCCGCCGTCCTTCGCGGACGCCGTACGCACCGTACGCGCCGTGTGCGGGGTCGAGGGCGAATCGGAGTTCACCGCGGCCGCCCTGCGGACGTCGGCAGCGATCCCGGCCGTGCTCCACGCGGCGCTGAGGCAGTTCGCCCGGCGGGGGCACCTCCCGGTCGCCCCCCGCATCGCCGAACTCGAAGCCGTCGGCCGCGCGGCGCTGGACGACCACATCGGCCGGGTGCTGCGCGGGCTGCCGCCGGAGACCGTCGCCGCGCTGCGCGTCCTCGCCGTCGCCGGCCCGGTCCTCGACTTCCCGTCCGTCTGCGCCCTCGCAGGACTCGGCCACCTCGGCGAAGCCCGGCTGCGCGCCGTCCTGGACGCCACCGGCTTCGTCCGCACCACCCGCGCCGGCACCCGCATCGGCGCCGAGGCCGGCCTGCGCGTCCTGGCCGAGACGGAAGCGGCCGAACGGGCCGCCCTGCACGGCGCCGCGGCCCGGCTCGCCCGGCGCACCGGCGCCGCCGACCAGGAGGTCGGGGGACTGCTGCTGCACGCCCGTCCCCTCGGTGAGCCCTGGTCGGTTCCGGTACTGCGCCGTGCCGGCGTGGCGGCCCATCGGGAGGGCGACCACGCCCGGGCGGCCGCCTTCCTGGCCCGCGCCCTGCGCGAACCGCTCGACGAGGAGCCGTACGCCCGTACGACGCTCGACCTGGCCGCCGCCGAACTCGTCACCTCTCCACAGGCGGGCGTCCGCCGGCTCGGCGAGCTCATCCGGACCCGCGACAGCGGCCGCTCCGCCCTGCGGCTGCGCGCGCTGGACCTGGGGCTGTCCGCGGGGGACACCGACGGGATGCGCCGGGCCGCCGCGGAGGCCCGCCCGGTTGTCGCCGCGGAGGAACAGGAGGCCCTCGTCGCCCTGTTCTGGGCGGCCGACCCGGCCGACCGGGAACCCGCCGAACGCGTCGTTCCCCGGATGCCCCCGCTGCCCGCCCTCCCCGCCTCCCCCGTTCAGGCCGGGCCCCGTGCCTGGCAGCTCGCCCTGGCCGGTGAGGGCCTGGCCACGGTGCGGGACCTCGCCCGCACCGCCCTCGCCCGACCGGCGCGCGGCGCCCTGCTCATGCCCCGCCTCGCAGCCTGCGAGGCACTGTGCCTGACCGGGGACCACGAGGAGGCCGAGGCAGGCCTGAGCGCCCTGCTCACCTGCGTACAGGCCGACGGCCAATGGATAGCGGCCCCCCGGATCCTCGCCGCGCGTGCGGAACTCAACCTGCGCGGCGGCCTGCTCGCCGCGGCCGAACGGGACATCGCCGCCGCCGAACGCGCGCTGCCACGGCCCAGCACGCACCCCGCCGTGACGGCACAGCTACGGGCCATGCGCATCGCCGTCGACCTCGAACGCGGAGACACCGCACGGGCCGGGACACTCGCCGCCGAGCCGGTCCGGGAAGCCGCGCGCCGCAGCGCGTACTGGCCGCACCTGCTCTTCGCCCGGGCCATGGTCGCCGCCGCGGAGGACCCCGTCGACGCCGTGCACCTGCTGCGTGAATGCGGCCGCCTGCTGCTGCACCGCGGCCACGTCAACCCCGCGCTACTGCCCTGGCGTTCGGCCGCCGCGCGGATCCTGCGCTCGACCGGGCAGGAGGCCGAGGCGCACCGGCTGGGTGCGGAGGAGCTGCGGCTGGCCCGCAAATGGGGCGCGCCCGGTCCGGTCGGCTGGGCGGAGCTGAACGCCGGACCGCTGACCGCACACGACGGTCCGGCCCGCGCCCGGTACGCGGCAGGTCTTCTCGGCCGCGGCCCGGCGGGCCCCGCGTACCAGCGCGCGCTCGCCGACCTCGCCGCCGCGGAGCTCGCGGCGGGCGGCAGCCGGCACGCGGCGGCCGCGGCCGTCGCCGAACTCAGGGTGCTCACGGCCACCTACCCGCGCGGCCCGATGGCCCAGTGCGTCCGGCGGCTCGGCGCGGAACTCTCGCCCGCGCGGGGCCCCGACACCTCCCGGCCCGCCGTCTGGGCCGAGCTGTCGGAACGGGACGCCCGTACGGCGACGCTCGCCGCCCACGGGCACAGCAACACCCGGATCGCTGAACTTCTGTCCCTGTCGCGCCGTGCCGTTGAGCTCCGGCTGAGCCGGGTCTACCGGACCCTGCGGATCGCCGGCCGGGAAGAACTCCGCGTACTCGTACGCGACATGGAAGGACGGTGAGCCCATGCTGCTCGAACGGACAGCCGAGACGGCGTTGGTGCAGGAGGCCCTGCAGGCGGCCGCCGACGGCAGGTCTTCGCTCCTGCTGTTCGCCGGACCCCTCGGCATCGGCCGATCCGCCTGGCTGCGGGAACTGCCGCGACGGCTCGACGTCCAGAACGTGCGGGTCATGCGCGCCAACGCGGCGGTCATGGAACAGGACTTCGCCTTCGGCGTGGTGCGCCAGCTCTTCGACAGCCTGACCCTCGACGCCTCTGACGACCTCGGCGCCTCTGCTGGGTTCGCCGAGCGGGAAGGGGGAGCGGCCGTCTTCCCGCCCGATGAGGACACCGGAGCAGAAGACCTCCTGTCGGCCGGTGTGGACGACCCGTCGGCGCCCCTCGACGCGTTCCTGCCGGACCTGCGCGTCATGCTGACCCGGCTCGGCCGTGACCGGCCCCTGCTGATCCTCGTCGACGACGTCCAGTGGGCCGACACCCGGTCGCTGGGGCTCCTGTCCTACCTCGCGGGCCGCCCGCACGGCATGCGCGCCGTCCTCGTCTGCACCCTGCGCGACGGCGACCCGCGCGCCCGGCACCCGCTGGTGTGCGCGGTGACCGACGCCGCGACCCAAGTGACGCGACTGGCCCCGCTGTCCACCGAGGCGACCGGGCAGCTGGTGCGTGAACAGTTCGGGGAGAGCGGCGAGGAGGAATTCGTCCGGGCCTGCCACCGGGCGTCCGGCGGCAACCCGGTGTTCCTGCGCGCGCTGCTGCCGGCCCTGGAGGCCGCCGGGGCGCGGCCCGGCGCCGCACACGCTGCGGCCGTCGGCACGCTGCGGCCGGTGCCGCTGCGCGAACGGCTCGCCGACTGCCTGCGCGCGCAGACCGCGCCGGTCCGCGACCTGACCGCCGCGATAGCGGTCCTCGGCGGGCAGGAGACCCCCGGGCTCGCCGGACGACTGGCCGGCCTCGACGCGATCGGAGAGTCCGGCGCCCTGCGCGTCCTGTACCGGCTGGGACTGCTCGTGGCCGAAGGCGTCCCGGAATTCGTCCACCCGGTGGTCCAGGACGCGGCCGAGGCCGCCATGTCCATGGCCGAGCGTGGACGCTGGCACGAGCGGGCGGCCGCCTTGCTGCACGAGGCCGGACACCCCGCCGAAGAAGTCGCGGGCCAGATCATGTCGGCCGCCACCCCGGGCGACGGATGGTCCGCCGCCGTCCTGCGCACCGCGGCGGACGCGGCGCTGCGGCGGGGCGCCCCCCAGGAGGCCGCCCGCTTCCTGCGACGCACCCTGCTCGACAGCCCCGAACAAGGTGAGGACCGCGCGCGTCTGCTGATCGACCTGGCGGCGGCGGAGAGCGCCTACGACAGCGCCGCCTGTGAACGCCACACCGCCCAGGCGGTCGCCCTGCTGGACACCCCGCACGACCGGGCCGCGGCCGCACTGCGGATCTCGCCGGGCTTCCTCCGCACGGTCGGCCCCTCCGGCATGGAGATCCTCCGGCAGGCCGCCGCCGATCTCGGTTCCCCGGACCGGCTGACCGGCTCGGCACGCGGGCTGGCCCTGCGGCTGGAGGCCCGACTGCGGCACAGCGCCCGTCAGGAGCCCGCCGAACTCGCGGGGGCGGTGAAGTGGCTGCGTGAGCGGCCCGAGGAGCCGGCCGTCTGCTCCGGCGCCGACCGCGAGCTGCTCGCCGTACTGCTCTACGCGGCCACGCTCAGCGGCCGGCTGCCCGCGTACGAGGCCGCCCGGCAGGCCGCGCGGATCCTGGAGCGGGTGCCGGCCACCGGTTCCGGTTCCCCGTCCGTGCTGCCGCTGCTGGCAGCGGTGTTCACCGCCGCCGACCAGGTGGACGCACTGGCCGACTGGCTGGCGGCCCGCGAGCGGCACCAGCGGGCCGGCGGCGGACCGGATCCCCTGGTCCAGGTCGAACTCGCCACGGTCCTGCTGGCCCGGGGCCGGCCGGCACACGCGCGGGAGCACGCCGAACTGGCCTTCGAGCACGCCGTGAGCGTCCGGCACGGCGACACCGCCGCCGGCGCTGTCGGCGTGCTGGCCGCCGTCGCCCTGGAGACCGGGGACACGGCCCTCGGCCAGCGGGTGAGGACCGAGGCCGGTGGACAGCGGTCGGCGGGCAACCTGTTCTCCACCACCCTGCTGCGGCTGACGGAGGCGCAGTCGGAGGCCCAACGAGGCGAACCGGACCGGGCCCTGGACACCGTGCTCGCCTGCGGCCGCCAACTGGAGGCGGCCGGCTGGCGAAACCCGGTGCTGTTCCCGTGGCGGCCCTGGACGATCCGGCTTCTGCACCGTCGTGGCGAACTGGAATCCGCGCGGGCACTCGCCGAGGAGGAGTATGCCCAGGCCCGGATCTGGGGTGCGCCCGTCGCGATCGGACGCGCGCAACTGCTGCGCGGTGGCCTCCGCGGCGACAGTGAGGGCACAGCCCTGCTGCGCGACGCGGTGGACGTACTGCGCGGATCGGCCAACGAGCTGGAACTGGCCCGGGCGTTGCGGGCGTTGGCACGCGCGGTGCGCGAGGGCGCCGAGGCGCGGGAGCTGCAGTGCGAGTCGGCGGCGCTCGCGATGGCCTGCGGCGTGCCCTGGCAGGCCGAGCGGGACCGGCCCGGCACACCGGGACCGGCCGACGCCCGGCCGGAACCGACCCTCACGCCCACCGAGTCGAGGGTGGCGGTGCTGGCCGGCAGCGGCCTCACCAACCAGGCGATCGCGACGGAACTTGGGGTTGGTTCACGGGTGGTGGAAAAGCATCTGACGAACTCCTACAGAAAACTCGGGATATCGGGACGTCCGCAACTCCGGGCCCTGATGTCGGGCACGCGGACGATATCCACGCGCACTTGAGCAGAGCCCCCACTTCGGTACCGACGGGATGGTTCGGTGTCCTGCAAGCTCGCTTCGGTGGACCGACCGTCCCGCCGTGAGGTCCCCGTCATATGCCCTCCACCTGGCTGACCTGCGGCGCAGTGAGACCGCACCGTACCGAACCACCGAAGTGCAAGAGTCGTACCGAACCCTTGGACCCCATGACCACAGTGTTGATCCACGGTGCCGGGTCGGCGTTGACCGGCAGGAAGTCGACTGCTTAGTGTTGACAGCAGAGTTCAGTTCTGGCGGGTCTCTCCGATATCGGGACCGCATGGACTCACGGGGATTCCACTCAGTCGTTTTCGCAAAACCTCACGCCATGAAAGGACCGAGATATTCCATGGCGACTTCCGTAAGCGCGCTGCCAGATGTGGCGCAGACCGTGGTGCAGGGCTTCACCGCCGACCCGAAGGGTCCGGGGGACCCGCTGTTCAACCGGCCGGGCCTCACCATGGCCTGCCTCGACCGGAGCCTGACGGTGCAGCAGGCGAACCAGGAGTTCTTCGGACGGTTCGGCGGGGACTCGACCCAGCCCTGCGGCCGGCCGTTCGCCGATCTGGTGCATCCCAGCGCGCAACAGCCGCTGCTGCGGAAGTTCGCCGGGCTCACCGAGGGCAGACGTGACCGCTTCACCAGCGAGATGCTCGCGGTCGGGCCCGACGGCCAGGCCTTCACCGCCTCACTCTCGGCCTGCGCCGTGCGCAGCAGCACCCCGGACGTGTCGGCGATCTGGGTGATGATGACCTCGGACGAGGAGCCGGTGGACGCCGACGTCATGCCCAGCCGGAAGAAGATACTGAGCGAGATCGACGCCCGGATACTCGAAGGGATAGCGGCCGGCGTCTCGACCGTTCCGCTCGCCGCGCGTCTGTACCTCAGCCGGCAGGGTGTCGAGTACCACGTGACCTGTCTGTTCCGGAAGCTGCGGGTGCCCAACAGGGCGGCACTGGTGTCGCGCGCCTACTCCATGGGCGTGCTGAAGGTGGGTGTGTGGCCGCCCAAGGTGGTCGAGGACTTCGTCAGGTAGCCGATGCCGAGGAGTGCCGGGAGCAGCCGGAGCCCAAGGGCCCGGCCGCTCTGGCCGCCTCCTCCGCCGGAATCGCGAGGGCGGCCACCAGGAGCCCGCGGCTGACCAGCCAGCGCCCGTTCAGACGGTCGAGCGGCCGGCCAGACTGCCGCAACGGCGAGGGTACGAGGACCCGCGCGCAGTAGGTCGCGGCCGGGGCGTCGATCGTGATGCGCGCGTCCTCGAACTCCAGCCGGCGGGAGGTCGCCGGATACCACGCCTTGTACACGGTCTCCTTGAGGCTGAACAGCAGTCGGTCCCAGTGGACGTCCGGTGCGACGATGCCCAGCTCGCGTACCATCGCCCGCTCCTCGGGAAGCGCGATGCTCTCCAACACCCCTGCGGGCAGCGGGGCATGGGGCTCCGCGTCCACTCCGAGCATGCGCACGTCCGACCTGTGCGCCACGGCCGCCGCCCGGTACCCGTCGCAGTGCGTGATGCTCCCGACCACCCCCTCCGGCCAGCCGGGGGCATGGTGACGGCCGGGCAGTAACGGCGCCTCGGGGACGCGCAGTCCGGCCAGCGCCTGCCGCGCACACCACCGCCCGGTGGCGAACTCGCGCCGGCGGGCGCCGGTCGCGTGCCTCACAGCCACGGCCTCCAACGGGTGCAGGGCGGCGTGGGGCAGGTCACCGAAGGCGTCGACGCCCACCACGGACATGGGGAGAATGCGCTCGATCATGGGGAACCCGTCTCGGGAGGGGCGGCCACCGCGGGACCCGGTGGCGGCCAGAAGCGGGTGGCCCAGTCCGGGACGTCGGCCGTCGGCGCGGGCCCCGCCGGGGGCTGTGGCACGGCACCGGATTCGGGTGCCGACGCCAGGACGGAGTTCAACCGGTGCAGATCGCACACCCAGGCCAGCAGTCCGTGCACGCCCGTTCCCTCGACCGACGTCATGACATCGCCCCTCATCCGTTGCCGGGCTTCGAGGCTACGGACGAGCGGCTAGTGAAACTCGTAGGGACGTACCGATGCCCTGCGGTGTCATGCTGGGCGCATGGTCACACTGAACGGAAAGCCCGTATCCACGGACGACTTGCTTCCGCTGGCCCTCACCAACCTGGGCCACTTCACGTCCATGCGGGTCGACGCCGACGGCCGTGTCCGCGGCCTCGCCCTCCATCTGGAACGCCTCGTGAAGGACTGCGGAATCGTCTGGGGCACCGACCTGGACACCGGACGTGTCCGGGAGTACGTCCGGCAGGGCCTGGACGGGCGGAGCGGCCCGTGCACCGTGCGCGTCACGATCTACGACCCTCAGGTCGACCTGGGCCGCCCCGCGGACGCTGGCCGGCCGCACATCATGGTGTCCGTACGCGGCGCCGGAGCGATGCCGGCGGAACCACTGCGGGCGATGAGTGTGTCCTACGAACGCGACCTTCCCGAGGTCAAGCATGTCGGGCTCTTCGGGTCGCTGCACGCCCGCCGCACGGCCCAACTGGCCGGATTCGGCGACGCGTTGTTCGTCGGCCGTGACGGACTCGTCAGCGAGGGCAGCACCTGGAACGTGGGCTTCGTCGACGCCGCCGGGGCCGTGGTGTGGCCGCAGGCCCAGGTGCTGCCCGGCGTGACCATGGCCCTGCTCCAGCAGCACGCCGAGCACCGGGTCGCCGCGGTCACACTGAACGAGGCGAAGCGCATGGCGGCGGCGTTCGCGACGAACACGAGCATCGGCGTGCGATCCCTGGCGGCGATCGACGACACGGAACTCCCCAGGGAGCACCACGTGTTGACGCGCCTTCGCGAGACCTACCGGTCCGTCCCCGGCGAAGCCCCGTAGGACACGGTCCTCCGCTCACGCCGAGCGCGTGAGGTCCTCCGGGTGCACCGGGTCCGTGTACGGCAGTCCGCTCGCGTAGCGCTCCAGCTGGTCCAGCGCGGCGTTGGTCATCCGGCCGAGTTCGTTGCCGAGCGAACCCGCGATGTGCGGGGTGAGCAGGACGTTCGGGAGGTCGTACAGGGGCGAGTCGGGCGGCAGGATCTCGGGGTCGGTCACGTCCAGGACCGCGTTCAGCCGGCCCGAGCGCAGTTCCTCCGTCAGGGCCGCGGTGTCGACGAGGGAGCCGCGGGCGGTGTTGATCAGCGTCGCGCCGTCCTGGAGGAGGGCGAGGCGGCGGCGGTCGAAGAGGTGGTACGTCTCCGGGAGTTCGGGCGCGTGGACGGTCACGGTGTCGCTGTGCGCGGCGAGTTCGTCCAGAGGGACCGGGTGCGCGCCGAGGGCCCGAACCTCGTCGTCGTCGACGTACGGGTCGTGGAGCAGGACCCGCATGTCGTAGGGGCGCAGCAGTTCGACGACCCGGCGGCCGATGCGGGACGCACCGACGACGCCGACGGTGTGCTGGTGGTTTCCGCCGGCGCCGATGACGTCGAGGGCGTTCACCCACGTCCGCTTCTCGCGATACACGCGCGCGGCGTGCAGGACCTTCTTGCCGGAGAACAGGACGGCGGCGACCGTGTACTCCGCCACGGGCACGGCGTTGGC
Source organism: Streptomyces sp. NPDC002835 (assembly GCF_053591995.1). Lineage (NCBI taxonomy): Bacteria > Bacillati > Actinomycetota > Actinomycetes > Kitasatosporales > Streptomycetaceae > Streptomyces > Streptomyces sp. NPDC002835. The sequence goes on from NZ_JBSFUW010000031.1 coordinate 48,784, forward strand.
GGCGGCCGCCGAGGCGACGGTGATGCCGCGGTCCCAGCAGGCGTCCGTCACATGGTGCTTGACCGAGCCCGCCGCGTGGATCACCGTACGCAGCCGCGGCATGCGCTCCAGTGCCTCCGCGGTGAGGGGAGGGCAGCCCCAGCCGGTCAGCAGCACCTCCGCCTCGGCGAGGGCGGCGGCCACCGCCGGGGCGGTGAAGTCGCCGACGACGAGCGAGGGATCGGTGTCGGCGAGTGCCGCCAGCCGGTCGAGCGCCGCCCGGTCGAAGAGTGCTGCGTGGACGGGCGGTTTCATCGCCAGGACGGTGCGGGGGCGACGGACGGGCGTGGGGGTCACTTGACGGCTCCCGCGGTCAGGCCGGAACGCCAGTGGCGCTGCAGCAGAAGGAAGGCGACGGCGAGCGGAACGACGGACAGCAGGGAGCCCGTCACGACCAGCGCGTACAGCTGGGGCTCCTGCGGCAGGACGGCGTTCCAGCTGAACAGGCCGAGGCCCACCGGGTAGAGGGACGAGTCGTTCAGCATCACCAGGGGCAGGAAGAAGTTGTTCCAGCCGGCGGTGAACGTGAACAGGAAAATGGTCACGAAGGCCGGGGCCAGCATCGGCAGAGCCACGGAGCGGAACGCGCGCAGTTCACCGGCGCCGTCCATGCGCGCGGCCTCGATCGTCTCGTTGGGTACGTACGACTCGGCGAACACCCTGGCAAGGTACACGCCGAAGGGGTTGACCAGGCTCGGGATCAGCACCGACCAGTAGGTGTTGACGAGGCCGGCCTCGGAGGCGAGCAGGTACATCGGCAGGGAGACGACGGTGGGTGGCACGAGGATGCCGAGCAGGACCAGCCCGTACACCTTCTCGCGGCCGCGGAAGGAGTACGTCGCGAAGGCGTAGCCGGCCAGCAGTGAGATCAGCGTGGCGGCGAGCGCGCCGACCACCGAGTACAGCAGGCTGTTGACCATCCAGCGGCCGAACACGCCGTCGTGGTACGCGAAGAGATCGGCGATGTTGCCGAACAGGTTGAAGTCGCCGAGCCGGAAGCCGGGGCTGCCGAACAGGTCGCCGTTGTCCTTGGTGGCGTTGACCAGCAGCCAGCTGAGCGGCATCAGGGTGTACACGGCGACGATCGCCAGCACGGTGTTGACGACGGCCCGGGACGACCAGGACGACCTGAGTACGGGCTGCGGGCGTGGTGCCGCATCCGGGGCGGGCGACGCGGTGGGCTGCTTCGGGGGGAGCGTGTCGACGGCCATGGTCACGCCTCCTTCCAGCGGTTGCCGAGCTTGGTGATGACGAAGGACAGCACGGCGCCGAGCACGGCGAGCAGCAGGGAGGCCGCGGCGGCGAGGCCGTAGTCGTGCTCCGTGAAGGCGGCCTGGTAGATGAACATGACCGGGCTCCAGTCGGGCGAGATCGCGGACGACCGGCTGCGCAGCACTTCGGGCTCGTTGAACAGCTGGATCGCGCCGACGGCGGTGAACAGTGTGGTCAGCACGACCGAGGAACGGATCATCGGCATCTTCACGGACCAGGCGGTGCGCAGCTCGCCGGCCCCGTCGACCACGGCCGCCTCGAGCGTCTCGCGCGGCACGGCCTGGAGCGCGGCGTAGAAGATCACCATGTTGTAGCCGAGCCACTGCCAGGTGGCGGCGTTGGCCATGGCGAACACCACCGCGTCGGGACCGAGCAGGTCCCAGTCCGCGCCGAAGACGGACAGGAAGTCGATGACGGGGCTGAGCCCCGGGGTGTAGAGGAAGCCCCAGACGATCGCGGCGATCAGTCCCGGCACCGCGTGCGGCAGGAAGTAGGCCAGCTGGAAGAACCGCTTGGCGCGGGCCAGCGTCGAGTCGACCAGCAGGGCCAGGGCCAGCGCGCCGCCCACCATCACCGGGATGTAGACGAGGCAGTACAGGGCGATGTGCGTGAAGCTGCGGCGGAAGCCGTCGTCGCCCAGGGCACGCAGATAGTTGTCGATGCCCACGAAGAGCGTCTTCGTGCCGCCGAAACCGAGTCCGGAGGCCGCCTGCTCCCGGAACAGGCTCATCCAGACCGCGTAGCCGATCGGGGCGAGGAGGGTGGTGGCGAAGAGCAGCAGGAACGGGGCGAGGAAGAAGGCGGGTGCGGCGTGCCGTCCGCGGCTGAGCCGGGTCGATGCCATGGGTGGAGCTCCTTGGTGCCGGGCCCGGCTCCGCGCGGGGGAGCCGGGCTCTCGGGACGTGACGTCACTTGGCGAGCTTGAGCCCGCGGTCGGTGATCGACTTCTCGGCCGCGCGCTGTCCCGCCAGGAACGCCTGCCAGAACTCGCCGGTCTTCTGAGCCTTGCCGAGTTCGGTCTGCAGGGTCATCGAGGTCGAGTTGTGCACCGGGCTCCACATCCAGCCCTCGGCGATCAGGGGGACCTGGGAGCCGGCGGTCTCGTAGATGTCCTGGCCGCCGAAGAAGGAGGCGTCGAAGGACTCCCTGGCGGTGGCGCGCAGGTCCTCGGCGACGGGCAGGCCGCTGGAGGTGCCGGCCGCGAGACGGGACTTCACGGCTGCCTTGTCCGTGGTCGCCCAGATGGCGAACTCGGCGGCGGCCTCGGCCTTCTTCGTGTCCTTGGAGAGGGCGAACGACGAGCCGCCGACGGCGCCGGTGGCGGGCGTGCCCCAGTGCGGCAGCGGCGCCTCGGCCCACTTGCCGGCCTGCTCGGGGTAGGTGGTCCTGATGCCGCCGGCGCTCCAGGACGCGCCGAGCAGGGCGATGGCCCGGGAGTCGGTGACGGCCTTGGTGGCCTCGGGGCTCCACGCCTTGTGGTTGAGCACCAGGTCCGTCTTGACCAGGTTCTTCCAGTAGCCGGCGACCTTCTTGGTCGAGTCGTCGGTCATGTCGACCTTCCAGGCGTCCCCGAAGGAGCCGTACCAGCGGGCGCCGGCCTGCTGGGAGAGTCCGGCCCAGGTGGCGACGTCGTCGCCCCAGAAGTCCAGGATGCGGGCCTTGCCCTTGGAGGCGGTCTTCACCTTCTCCGCGGCGGCCTCGAACTCTTCCCAGGTCTTGGGCACCTCCACGCCGTACTTGGCGAACAGGTCTTTGCGGTAGTAGAAGGTCTGCGGCCCGACGTCGTAGGGCGCGGCCCAGGTCTTGTCCCCGAGGGTGACCATGCCGCGCACGGACTCGGGGGCGTAGCCCTCGACGGCCTCGCCGAGTTCCGCCGTGGAGTCACGGAGCAGGCCCTGGGTGACCAGGTCGGGCAGGGACTGGTACTCGACGTTGATGACGTCGGGGGCGTTGCCCGCCTTGACGGCCTTGGCGAGCTTGTCGTGGCCGCCGTTGAGGCCGGCCGGTATCTCGGAGAACGTGACCTTGATGTCCTTGTGGGTCCGGTTGAACTCGGCGGCCAGTTCCTTGGTCCCCGGCATCCAGGACCAGTAGGTGATCTCGACGGGCTTGTCGGCGGTGCCGGCGCCAGCCTCGCTCTGGTCCTGACCGCCGCAGGCGGTGGCGAGGAGGGCGAGGCATGCCGCCGTGGCGGCGAGAGCGGGGGAGGACGGCTTCATTGCTGACTCCTGGGGAGTTCGGTGCGAATTGACGCACATCTTTCGGCCAAGTGTGATCAGAGTCAATAGGAAGTGAACAATCAATCAGCGATGTGCGCCAAATGAACATCAGGATGTTCGTTTGGGCTGAGGTGGCGGGCGAAACGAACAAGCGTCAGCCGAGGTCGGGGGCGTCCCGCAGCTCCACGGCCGCCGGGACGGCGCCGAGGTCCGCGTCCAGCTCCAGCACCACGATCTCGTTGGCACCCGCGCGCAGCAGCGGCCACGGCAGGTAGAGCGTCCGCTGAGGGCCGCGCGAGGCCCAGTAGCGGCCCAGGCAGAAGCCGTTGACCCACACGTACCCCTTGCCGCCGCCGGGCAGCGCCAGATATGCGTCGCCGGGCTCGGCCACCTCGAGGTGACCGCGCAGGAACAGCGGGCCCCGCTCGGCCGACGCGCCGGCGTCCCAGCGCAGCTTCCCCGGCGTCCCGTGCCCCAGCTCCACCGCGCGGGCCCGCCAGCCGTGCAGGATCTGCTGCGTGTGCAGCACCCGCCGCACGCCCTTGCTCTCACCGAGGCCGGCCCCGTAGTTGATCCGCCCCATCGACTCCACGAGCAGCTCCAGACGGGCCCCGTCGGACGGCACGGGCACGTCCGGAACCCTCTCGTCCGCGTCCCGCTCCAGGACGGCGGCGAAGGCCCCGTCGACGTAGACGTGCGCCCGGTCGGCGAGACCCTGCACGGACAGCGGATACGGCTGCCGGGGCCCCGGGACCCGCCCGCTGTACAGCACTAGTCCGTGGCCGACGTCCAGATCCTCGAAGGACGGCGGCAGCGGCGCCTCGGCCTCCGGGCCCGCCAGGGCGTCCAGCGCGTCGAACAGCCGCAGCGACTCCGTCAGCCCGGCCCGCCCGGCCGGGAGCAGCGGCGCGGGCGGCTCCGGCTCCGGCAGCGGGCCGTCCGCGTACGGCTCCAGCACCTTGCGGAAGGCGTGGAACTTCTCGGTGACGCCGCCCCGTTCGTCGATCGGCGCGTCGTAGTCGTAGGAGGTGACCGTCGGCAGATAGCGCTCACCGGTCGCCGGGTCCGCGGTGTTGGCGCCCGCCCACGTCGAGAAGTTGGTGCCGCCGTGCGCCATGTAGATGTTGACGGACGCCCCGGAGCCCAGAATCTCCGCCATCGTGTCCGCGGCGTCCTCGGGGTCCCGGACGACATGGTCGGCGCCCCAGTGGTCGAACCAGCCGCACCAGAACTCCATGCACATAGCGGGATCGTCGGGCCGCAGCCGGGCGAGCGAGGCGAACGCCTCACCGGCGCGGCTGCCGAAGTTCACCGTCGCCAGGCTCCCGGGCAGCGTCCCGCCGGTCAGGAAGAAGTCGTCCGGACCGTCCGAGGTGAACAGCGGTACGTCGATCCCGCGCGAGCGCAGCCCGCCGGCCAGGTGCTCCAGATGGCCGGTGTCGGTGCCGAACGAGCCGTACTCGTTCTCCACCTGCACCATCAGTACATTGCCGCCCCGGGTGACCTGGTGCGGGGCGATGACGGGCACGAGCCGGTCGAACCAGCGGTCCACGTGCGCCAGATAGCCCGTGTCCCGGCAGCGCAGCGCCCGCACCTCCGGGTCGGCGGCCAGCCACCACGGCAGCCCGCCGTTGTCCCACTCGGCACAGATGTACGGCGACGGACGCACGATCGCGTGCAGGCCCGCCTCCCGCGTGGCGTGCAGGAATCGGTCCAGGTCGGCGATGCCCGCGAAGTCGTACGTGCCGGGGCGCGGCTCGTGCAGGTTCCACGGCACGTACGTCTCGACCGTGTTCAGGCCCATGGCGCGCAGCATCCGCAGCCGGTGCGGCCACTGCTCCGGCAGCACGCGGAAGTAGTGCAGCGCGCCCGAGAGCAGACGCAGCGGACGGCCGTCGAGGGAGAAACCCCCGGGTGCGATCTCGAACATGAGGGTTCTCCAGTCGTGCGGGGTCGGACTAGGCGCTCGAGGAGCGCACGTGCAGTTCCGGCAGGATCGCGATCCGGTGCCGGGGACGGGACGGATCGGCGATCCGCCGGGCGAGCAGGTCGACGGCGGCGACGCCCACCGCGTGCTTCGGCGGGGCGATCGCGGTCAGCGGGATGTCGGCGAGGGCGGCGACCTCGTCGTCGTAGGCGACGACGGCGACGTCACCGGGGACGTCGACGCCGCGGGCCCGCAGCCGCTGGAGGACGACGATCGCGTCGTGGTCGTTGTGCACGACCGCCGCGTCGAGCCGACCCTCGGCGACCGCCTCGGTGAACGCGGCGAGCACCCGCTCCCGCTCCGCGGCGTCACCCCCCGGCGGCGGCAGCCGGAACAACGCCTCGTCGGCGGCGGGCAGCCCGGCGGCGGTCAGGCCGCCGCGATAGCCCTCCAGGACGAGCGCGCCGTGCGGGCTGTCCTCGCGCAGCAGCAGCCCGATCCGCTTCCGGTCCGCCTCGACGAGGTGCCGTACGGCGATCCGGGCGCCGTGGACGTGATCGGTCACCACGCGCTCGGCGCCCGTGGCGTCGTCCTCGGGACGCCGCTCCACCAGCACGTACGGCACGTCGAGCTCGGCCGGCCAGCTCCGCGCCTGCGCCGGGCCGCACGGGGTGATCAGCAGGCCGTCGATGCCGTCGGCGAGCATCTGCAGGGCCTGCGCCCGTTCCTCGTCGGGGTTGTACTGCGAGATGCCCAGCACGAGACGGATGCCGCGCTCGGCGGCCGCCTCCCGGGCTCCCTTGATCACCTCGGGGTAGTAGTAGTCGGCGGCCGGCACGATCAGGCCGAACACCCGCTCGCCGCCGTTCCGCGACGGCAGGTCCGGCGCGTCCGGAGCCCCGGCCCCCGCGGCCTGTGGCAGCACGGCCCCGCCGTGCACGCGCTCCACGAGCCCGCGTTCGGCCAGCGCCTCCACGTCGCGGCGCACGGTGATGGGGGAGACGTTCAGCTCCGCGGCCACCTCCGTGACCCGGATCGAGCCGCGCTCACGCAGCCGCCGCAGTATCTCCTGGTGCCTTTCCTCGGCGTGCACGTGACCGGGTCCCCTCGTCATCCGTTGGTCCACTGAGCTGCAGTCTAGCGCCCACGCGATCGCTTGTGAACGTTTTTGCTCGAATGAACATAAGGGGGGTGAGGAGGTCAGGCCGGACCGGGTGTCTCAGTCGACGTCCCCGCGTGCGTTGCCCAAAATCGGATCGTCGACCCAGTTGGTCGAGGAGACGCCGGATATGGTCGAGCCGTACGTGCCCCAGCGGGGCTTGTTGCCCAGGTCGTCCCAGGTCCGCATCCCGGTCCTGCGGGCGATGCGGCTGCCGTCCAGCCAGACCTCGGCCGTGCCGGCGCCGACGGAGCTGGTGGTGATGCCGAGCTGGACGGAGTGCCAGGACTCGGGGGCCCACGGAGCGCTCCCGATGGAGATCCACCGTTCATCCGGCGCGACGTACCAGACCTTCAGCCGGCTGTCCTCGACCTTCATGATCACGGGGTAGTTCTGCTGGTTCTGGTCGTTGGTGCCGTTGGACTTCCACTGGAAGACGGTCTGGGCGTTGCCGGTTTTCGTCATGGAGCCCCAGCCGAACCAGAGCGTCGCGTTGTTCCGCAGCAGTTCGGGCCTGTTGATGCTGTGGGCTTCGCAGCGTTCGGAACCGGCGGGCTTCAGGAACTCGAAGAAGTCGCCGTGCGCGTCGCCCCAGTTCTTGACGCTCACGCCGCCCGGCGAGGGGCACAGCACGGTCTCGAACACTCCGGGGCCCTTGGCGGCGTCCCCGTCCCAGAGGACGGCGGCACAGGCGTCCGTCGCCATGACCAGCGTCATCGCGGCGGTCCCGGCGGCCAGGCTCAGGGCGGTGCGGGACATGTGGAACGTGTGCATCCGTGTGGGAGGCATCGTGATCCTTCCGGGCAGGTGGGACGGATTTCGAGTCAGGTGAGGCGGACCCGGATCTGCTGCGGGGCGCCGGCCTGGCCGGTGAGGTCGCCGAAGGTGAGTCGCAGCGCGTCGCCGGTGCGGGCCGACGTCACCGTGGCCGGCTTGGACAGCACGGCGGAGACGGCGCGGTCCCAGACGATCTCCAGGGCGGCGGCCCGGCGCGCCGGATCCGAGACGACGACGGTGGCCGTGCCGTCCCGGTTCTCCCGGATCAGCACGGAGGCGGGCGCACTGGCCGTGATCCCGCCGACCGTCCCCGGAGCCCAGAAGTTGACCGCGGTGAAGCCCACCCGCGGGGCCCGGACGCCCTGCTGCTCACGGCTGTTGGCGAGGATCTTCAGCCATCCCCTGTCGGCCGCCCGCCGAGCGGTCGCGGCGGCGCCGGCGCCCGGGAGCAGGACGTAGGCGTAGGAGGCGTCGGCGGGGTCGGCGCCGTGGTCGGTGAGCAGCGTCAGCCAGCGGCGGGTGACCGGGGTGGTGGGGCCGTTGGCGTTGATGTCCCGCCACGCCCCGGTGCGCTCCTCGCGGACGGCGCGCAGATCGGCCCCCTCGGGGAAGACGTACCCCGCCTGCCCGGCGATGTGCGCCCACCGCGCGCCGTCGAAGGCGGCCGACCAGCCCTGGGCGGACGGCTGGACGGTGCCGTCGACGGTCAGGGCGGGGGCGCCCTTCGCGCCCAGGTTCCGGTTGTCGACCGTCGTCTCGACGGCGAACCCGTCGCGGGACGTGATGCCGGCCCCGAGGCACACGACGCAGTCGTCCAGCCAGAACCAGGACTTGTGGGCGCTCATCGTGCTGAGGAGCCCCTTGAGGTGCTGGCCGGTGGCGCCGAACCGTCCGTCGGTGGTGCCCCCGACCCAGGTGGCGTCCGGGCAGGGCTGTCCCCAGTTGCCGCCCGCGCCGTCCGGGAGCGGCTTGCGGGAGGCCGTGATGCCGGGAAGCCGGTAGGGATCGACGGTGGGCCAGAACTCGTCCGCGTACTGCTCGAGTCCGAAGTCGTCCCCCCACCAGGAGAGCCAGCCGGCGCCGGTGTGGTAGCCGCGGGCGTGCTCTCCGTTGCCGAACTCGTAGTGGGCGATGTGCTTGGCCGCCATGGAGAGGGAGGCGGCCCAGCCCGGGCGGCGGTGGGTGACCCTGGCCATGTTGTGGAAGAGCCGGTGCTCGATCGGCTCGGGGGCCGCCTTGACCGAGTCGTCGTCCTGGAGGGCCTGCAGCAGGGACGTCCGGGTGAGCCCGAGGCCGGGATTGCTCAGCGCGGGGTAGTGGTAGTCCCGGCGCAGCCATCCCTTGACCATGGCACGCCACCGGGCGTTCTCCTCCGCCGTCGCACCCTGGCCGACCAGCAGAATCGTGGCCATCAGCGGGTGCGCGCGGCTGTGGTCGGAGGTGCCGGCCCGGCTGATGCCGCGGGAGGAGACGTTGTCCATCATCAGGCCGTTGTAGATGAACGGGGCGATGGCGCGGTCGATCGTGTCGAGGAACAACTGGGCGTCCTGGCCGCCCACCTCCCAGGACGACCCGCGCAGCAGCGCCATGAGACGGCCCACGCCGTCATGGAGCACGGCCCCGTAGCCGCCTATGTAGGGGACGTTGCGGTGCTGGATGAACGAGCCGTCGGCGTAGAACCCGTCACCCGAGGTGACGTACGGGAACACCGGGCCGAGCGCACGCGTGGCCAGGGCGACCTTGTCCAAGTTCGCGCCGACGATGCCGCGCAGGACGACGGTGCGGCACAGGTCGACGCGGTTGGCGCCGGTACTGGTGCCGCTGTAGCTGTCGAAGACCGAGTCCGGTACGAAGTGGTCGACCGCCCGGCAGAAGTTGTCGGTCTGGACCGGCGTCAGATGCTCGTGGAGCAGCACACAGGTGTCCATGAGCGCCTGCGGAGCGCCGATTTGCCAGCTCCACCAGTTGCCGTACCGCGTGGTGCGGTCGTTGTACACCTCGGAGTTGACGTGGTCGAGACCGGCGAGGACGGCGTCCCGCAGTACGGCGCTGCCGGTCACGCCCGTGCCGGGCTGGCAGTACGCCTGGGCCATGGTGTTCAGCCGGTTGTAACTGGTGACGATCCGCGCCGAATGGGCGTAGGACTCCGAGTCGGTGTCGGGGTCCGGATCGGCCCAGTCCAGGTCGGGCCAGAGCGAACCGGCCGCGGGAGCCATGCTGTCGAGGTACGCCCGCGCCTTGCCGCCGAGGTCGGCGAGCAGCCGCCGGAAGGGCTCCGCGGCCGGGTTGAACGCCGTCCCCAGCATCAGGTCGCGCCACTTGGCGCGCAGGGCCGCGAACTCCGCACCGCCGGTGGCGGGTTCGGCCGCGAAGGCGGGACGGACGGTGGCGCCACCGACGGCTGCGGCGACGGATGCCGCCGCGGCGGCCTGTACGACGGCACGGCGGGACCAGTTTGAGGGCACGGGGAAACCTCCGGAAGTGGGAGCACGACGGTGTCCGGCAGCGTGGGGAGTGGTGCGGTGCGCGGTTTGTAGCACGCGCTTTCCCCGACAAGCAACGCTTTCGTCGCTCGTTCGCTCAATTCTTCGTTTTTCGAAAGTGAGCGTGCGGAAAAGACAGTCGCGCCCGTAGAGTGCGCGGCCTGTGATGAGCGACGACGAGGGGGAGTTCACGTGCACGCCGAGGACAGGCTTCAGGCGATCCTGCTCAAGGTGCGCCGACACGGCTCGGTGCGGGTCACCGAGGCCGCGGCGGAGCTGCGGGTCTCACCCGTCACCGTCCGCAAGGACGTCGAGGCCCTGGCCGAACGCGGGCTCGTGGTACGGGTCCACGGCGGCGCCAGGCTCCCCGAGGACCGGGCGCCGTCCGCCGTCGGCGCCACCGGCGGCGCACCCCGACAGGCCCCGCGCGAGCTCACCTTCGGCATGGTCGTGCCGTCCGCCACGTACTACTACCCGGAGGTGATCAGGGCCGTGCGGGAGGCCGCGACGGCACGGGGCGCCCGGCTCGTGCTGCGCATCTCCGAGTACGACGTCGACGGAGAGCGCGCGCAGGCCCACGCGATGGTCGCGGCGGGCGTGGACGGCCTGCTGCTGGCGCCCACCACCACGGCCGCGGCTCCCACCGACTGCGCGTGGTACGAGGAGCTCGGCATCCCCCTCGTCCTGGTGGAGCGGCGCCCCCGGGCGGTCGGCCCGGCCGTCGAGCACGTCGTCACCGACCACGCCTACGGCGCCCGCCTCGCCGTCCACCACCTCGTCACGCGGGGCCGCCGCCGCATCGCGCTGCTGACCCGCGGGGGCACCCCCACCGCCCCGCTGCTCGAGGAGGGCTTCCGCGCGGGACTCGACCTGGCGGGACTCGACGCGCCCGAGGACGCCGGCCATGTCGACCTCGGGACGCACCGCCCCGGCAACCCGGAGTACGACCGGGCCATGGCCCGGTTCCTGGACGCGGTGACGGCCGGCCGCGTCGACGCGGCCGTGGTCCACCCGGACGGCGACGCGCTCGTACTCCTGCAGCGGCTGAGTGCCCGCTCGCTCACCGTCCCCGGCGACTTGGCCGTCGTGTCGTACGACGACGAGGTCGCCGGCCTCGGCGACCTCCCCCTCAGCGCCGTCGCCCCCTCGAAACACGAGGTGGGCGTCTCCGCCGTCGAACTCCTCGCCGCCCGGGTCGCCGAACCGGACCGCCCCCGACGCCAGGTGTCCATCCTCCCCGAACTCCGCGTCCGCGCGTCCAGCGGTGGAGTGTGACGGACCGGCCTTCGCCCGTTCAGCCCGACAGGCCGACGCCCTGGCCGGACAGTGCGCCCGCGGCCTCGTCGACGGCGGCGGCCGCGTTGATCAGCCCGATGTGGCTGAACGCCTGCGGGAAGTTGCCGAGCAGCTCACCGGTGCGCGGGTCGACCTCCTCGGCGAGGAGCCCCAGGTCGTTGGCGAAGCCGGCGACGCGGTCGAAGAGGGCCTGCGCGCGGTCCGGCCGCCCGGCCCGGGCGAGCGCGGAGGCGAGCCAGAACGAGCAGAGCACGAACGTACCCTCGCTTCCCGCGAGTCCGTCGACGTTCCCCTCGCCGGCCAGCCGGTAGCGCAGCACCAGCCCGTCCTCGGTGAGCTCGCGGGCGATCGCCTCGACGGTCGCGTTCATACGTGCGTCGGTGGCGGGCAGGAAGCCGTAGAGCGGCATGAGCAGGGCGGCGGCGTCGAGTTCGTCGGAGTCGAACGCCTGGGCGTAGGCGCCCCGCCGTTCGCTCCAGCCGTGTTCGAGAACGGCCGCCCGGATGCGGTCCCGCTCGGCCGCCCAGGCCGCGGCGCGCGCGTGCCGGCCCAGGCGCGGGGCGAGTTTCACCGCCCGGTCGAGTGCGACCCAGCACAGCACCTTCGAGGACAGGTGATGGCGCGGTTCGCCGCGCATCTCCCACATACCCGCGTCGGGTTCCCGCCAGCGGCGCGCCGCCGTGTCCGCCAGTCCGGCGGCGAACCGCTGGATCTCCGGATGCAGCTCCCCGAGCCGCTCCCGGTACAGGTGCAGCGCGTTCAGCAGCTCCCCGTAGACGTCGAGCTGGGTCTGCGCCCATGCCGCGTTGCCGGCCCGGACCGGGCGGGAGTCCCGCCATCCGCGCAGATGCGGCAGCAGACGCTCGGTGAGGTCGTGCTCGCCGCCGACCCCGTACATGATCTGCAGCGACGAGTCCGCACCGGCGTCTCCGCCGGCGGAGCTGGTCATGAAGGACACGAAGTCGACCGCCTCTTCGGGGCACGAGCCCTGGTAGAGGGCTTCCAGGGTCAGACTGGCGTCACGGATCCAGGCGTAGCGGTAGTCCCAGTTGCGCACCCCTCCCACGGTCTCCGGCAGGGAGGTCGTCGGAGCGGCGACGATGGCGCCGGTCGGACGGTACGTGAGCCCTTTGAGCACCCGGGACGACAGCAGGACCAGCTCGCGGTGCGGGCCCCGGTAGTTGTCGTGCTCCGCCTCCCACGACCGCCACGCCTCGACGGTGTCGTCGATCCGCCCCGTCACCCGCTCGGGAGCGGTCGGCTCCGGCGGCGCCACCTCCGGGGGCGCCCACACGAGCGAGAACCCGAGCCGCTGCCCGGCCGCCACGCGCAGCCTCGCCCGGACGCGCGACTCACCGCCCTCCAGCGGAACGGGGGAACGCACGGCGATCTGATTCGGGCCGCCGAACGTGCGCATCCCACCGTCCGTGAGCCGCAACAGCGGCCGCACCAGCCCGTATTCGGGGCGGGGCACCAGCTCCACGTCGAACGTGACCCCGCCGCTCACCCCCTCGATCTCGCGCAGCAGCTCGTGCGGCGCCGACATGCCCAGCTCGTGGCCGCGCTGCCCCTCGGGAACGGCGAGCGCGTCCCGCAGCCGCGCCACGCCGGACGCGGTGGTGAACGTCGTCTCGACGACCAGCGTGCCCGGCAGATAACGCCGCGGCGCCTCGAACCGGCCCGCCGGTGTGATCGACCAGTGCCCGGCCTCGGGATCGAGCAGCCGCGCGAACAACGCCGGGCTGTCGAACCGCGGCACGCACATCCAGTCGATGGACCCGCGACGGTCGAGGAGGGCGGCGGAACTGCCGTCGGCGAGCATCCCGTAGTCGGCGATCCGAGTGGACATGCCGTTTCCCCTCTCGGAGCCCGCTGTGCCCTGCCCTGAGCGTACGCACGGGGGGCGATCCCGGCACGCCCGGCGGCTTTCCGGACAGACGGGGCTGGTGAACCAAGGGCAGAAGATCTGGATCTCGTGCGGCCCGGCGGCGGGTTTCCTGGCCCTCGCGGCCTTCAGCGCTACCTACGAGTGGGCAGCGCGGGCCGCGGAAATAGTGGAATTTTTGACTGTCGTCCTCGGTTTGCGTGCTCGAAGGAGGGCGCAGTGGAGACGATGTACTACGACTACGGCACGCCGGCGGAGCGCTGGGAGCGTGCGCGGAAGTTCTTCGAGGCCAAGGACTACGCCCGGGCCGCCCGTGTCCTGGACAAGCTGGTGGACGAGGTGCCGGAGCAGGCCGGACCGCGGCTGCTGCTGGCGCGTGCCTACTACCACTCTGCCCAGCTGCGGCGCGCCGAGGCCGAGTGCCGCGCCCTCGTGGAGCGCGACCCCGTGGGGGAGTACGCCCGGTTGCTGCTCGGGCGGACGCTGGAGCGGCAGGGCCGTGACGAGGAGGCGAAGCCGCATCTGCGGATCGCCTCGGCGCTCGCGGGCGACTTCGAGCGGCTGTAGCCGCAAAGCCGCGTCCGGCGCGGCGCGTCGCCCACGGGACCTGCTGCCATGGGCGACGCACGGTCGTGACCGTGGCCTTCTAGCGGGCCGGCGTCACCCCGCAGGGCGTGCCGTTCAGCCGGAAGACCCGCGGGTCGTGGACCTGTCCGCTCGACGTGCCGTTGAAGCCGAACCGTGCGGTTCCGCCGGGAGCCAGCGTGGAATTCCAGCTCAGCGACCTGGCCACGACGTTCGGGCCGGTCTGGGTAACGGTGGCGCCCCACGGGTCGGTCAGGCGCTGCGTGTCGGAGTACGTCCACGACAGCTGCCAGGGGCTGATCGTCTCGGCGCCGGTGTTCTTCACCACGACCTGGGTGGTGAAGCCGCCGCCCCACCGGGTCGACATGTAGGTGACCTCACAGCCCTGCTTACGGGCGCCGCCGTCGCCGAGGTCGTCCACGTAGGAGGCCACCCAGGCGAGCGGGGCGTTCCAGTTGACGGTGATCTCGTTCGTCGCCCACGACTCGATGTCGTCGATGTAGCACATCGCGGGCGCGCAGCCCTTCAGCTTGCTCTGCGCGACCGGGTCCTGGATGGCGTCGTTGGGGCCGCCGGCCAGCGAGCCCGGCGCCGGGTTCGGCAGGGACGGGTCGAGCTGGTTCGCCCAGAAGCGGTGGTGCTGGTTGCGCGAGTCCCGCTCGCCGTAGCCGGTGACGTACGACTGGTTGAGCGGGTTGCGGCCGAGCAGGTAGTCGAGCCCGCGGAGCACACCGTCGCGGTACACGGCCTTGCCGGTCAGGTCGTGGGCCGTGCCGAGGACCACCATGTTGTTGGCGACCTGGCTGTTCGAGCCCCACACGTAGCGGCCGTCGACAGGCGCGTAGGGCAGGCCGTACGCGGCCTCGGCCGAGTCGTCCGCGTACCCGTCGGCCGCCTGCGTCACCATGGACCGCACAGACCGGAGCTGATCGGCCGTCAGTCTGCTCGGCACGGTCGCCAGGTTCAGCGCGCCCAGGCCGGCGACCGAGCCCCACGACATGCCGCCGCGCGGGAAGACCAGGTCGGTGTCGCCGTGCAGCGGTGAGCGCAGCACTTCCTGGCGGTAGGCGTCCTGCCCGGTGGTGAGGAACAGCTCGGCCGCCGCCCAGTAGAACTCGTCGCGCACGTCGTCGTCGGGGTACGCGCCGCCGCCCGTCCCGTCGTTCGGGTCGGCCAGGATGTCCGGGTGGGCCTTGGCCGCGTTCCACGCGGTGACCGCAGCCGTACGGCACTTGGCTGCGAACCCCGCGTCGTACGGCGCGAAGAGGCGGGCGCACTGCGCCGCGGTGGCGGCCACGTTGAGGGTCGCCGCGGTGGTCGGCGGGTGCAGCTCGCGGGGCTGCGGGTCCTGGTGGGGGAGTGTCGGCAGGCCGGTCCAGGCCTTGTCGTGGAGCTTGTGGTGCGCCATGCCGGCCAGCGGCTCGCCCGCCGGCACCATCATCCGCATCAGGAAGTCCATCTCCCAGCGGACCTCGTCGAGGATGTCGGGCGTGGCGTTGCCGTGCTCCGGCAGGCGCAGTTCGCCGTCGCCGAGCGGGGCGGCGTCGGCGTGCTCCTCCGTCAGCGTCCGCTCGAAGGTGGCCATCAACTGGGCCACGGAAATGCCGCCGTTGACGACGTACTTGCCGTGGTCGCCGGCGTCGTACCAGCCGCCCGCCGCGTCCAGCCGGTAGTCGCACACGCCCGGCTGGCAGGGCACGTCGTTGTCACCCTGGTTGGGACTCACGCCCACGTGCCCGGCCGGGCGGGCGTACTCGTCGCCGACGATGTCGCCGTCGATCTCGATGCCGCTGCGGTTGTGGTAGAAGTACGCGAGCGCGTCGGTGCGCAGCGAGTCGTAGAGGTCGTCCCCGATCGCGAACGGCTCGCTCTTCTCGTCCCCGACCGTGACGGTGTAGCCGTCCCCGGCGCTGGTCACCGCGCTGAAGTCGAAGGTGTGGACGTTCTGGCGCGAGGTGGGGTCCACACCGGCCGGGGTGGTGGCGCCACTGGCCCGCCGCGTCCCGTCGGCGTCGTTGACCGTCCAGGTCAGCGGCTCGGTGGCCTCGGTGACGAAGGTGCCGCTCTTCGGGCCGTTCGGGAGGTAGCCGACCTGGTTGACGCGGACGGGGGAGCCTGTGTCCGGCTCGTACGGGGGCGGTGCGGTGCCGCCGCGCAGGGAGACGTCGTCGATGCAGAACGTGAACGCCTGCTCGCTGCCGCCGACCTGGAAGACGAGCTGTGCGGCGTCGTGGTCGGCGGACGCCGTGAAGGTGTGGCTGACGCGTTCGGCGCTCTCGCCCACCTGCTGGGTCGCGGCGAGCTCCTGGGTCCAGGGGTCGACGGCCAGTTGCACGTTGGTACGGATGGTGACCGGCACGGTCGATGTCGCCGAGTAGCTGAGCGTGTAGCCCTCACCGGCCGCGAGAGCGAGCCCGTTCTGTCCGACGATGGCGTCCCACGGGTTGGCCGTGCCGGCGGGGACCTCGGCGCACAGACGCCCGTCCACGACGGCGCCGGGGCTGTTGTCGGTCCACCACCAGGGGGCGGTTCCGCCGGCGAAGTCGCCGTTGACGATGAGTTCGGGCGCTTCGTCGGCCGGCTCCGCGGCGGTGGCGGTGGCGGGTGCGACGGCGACCGCCCCGGCGAGCAGGCCGGCCAGGGCGGCGACGCTCAGCGCCAGGCGTCTGCGCCGGCCCTGGCGGCGGGGCGTACGGGCCGTAGGGGGAAGGAGGAACTGATGATGCGACACGCCAAAGGTCCTCTTGGAGAGTAGGGAAGGTGCGCGGTGGCCTGAGACACGGGAGCGCACGCATGGGTGTGGGAGCGCTCCCAATGTCGAGGGCGAGGCGTGCGGCGTCAAGATGCAGGACAAGGATGGCTACTTCCGCGGTGTGTCTTGCCAAGGCCGCGGAGCTCCCCCTGCAGTCCTTGCCGCATCCACCAGACCTTCTGGTGCGTCAACCCCAACTCCGGTGACACGGGCGGTCTGTTGCTCGGCGACTGGAAGTCGTGGGACGAGGAGAAGTACGCCCTGCTGAAGCCCGCCCTGTGGCAGCGCGGCGGCAAGTTCGTCAGCCTCGACCACGAGGTGCCGCTCGGCGGCGCCGGGAGCACCACGGGCATCAGCCTGACCGACGTGTACGGCGACGGCGGCGGCGAGCCCGACCCGGACGACACCACCGCGCCCACCGTGCCGGCCGGCCTCAACGCCACCGCGAAGACGGCGGGCAGTGTGTCCCTGTCGTGGTCGGCCTCCACCGACAACGTGCGTGTGACCGGCTACGACGTCTACCGGGGCACGACGAAGGTGAACGCCGCGCCGGTGACCGGTACGTCGTTCACCGACACCGGCCTGTCGCCCTCGACCGCGTACCGCTACACGGTGCGGGCGCGGGACGCGGCGGGCAACGTATCCGCTCCGTCGGCGGCGTTGAGCGTGACGACCGACGACGGAGGCGGTGGCGGCGATCCGTCGGGCGCGGTGAAGGTCCGCTACAAGAACACCGACACCTCCGCCACCGACAACGCCATCCGCCCGACCGTTCAGATCGCCAACACCGGATCCGCCTCCCTGGACCTGAGCACGGTGTCGGCGCGCTACTACTTCAGCCGTGACGGCGGGGCGTCGTCGGTCAGCGCGTGGTGCGACCACGCGGTGGTCGGGTGCGCGCAGGTGAAGCTGAAGGTCGTCCCGCTGACCACGCCGGTCGCGGGCGCGGACGCCTACCTGGAGGTGACGTTCGCCAGGGACTCCCTTGCGGCGGGCAGGGACACCGGCGACATCCAGTTGCGGATGAGCAAGTCCGACTGGTCGAACTTCAGCGAGGCCGACGACTACAGCCGGTCGACGGCCACGGTGTATGCGGACGCTCCGAAGATCCCCGCCTACACGGGCACGAGCCTCGCCTGGGGCACGCCGCCGGCCTGACGGGTGACGCGGCCGGTTCCCCTTCCGCAGCGAGCAACCCCTGTCCGCCCGGCGTCCCTCGATGACGCCGGGCGGACAGGCCGCGCGTCGAGGCGGGTCGGGCGACCGTCAGTTGCGCCGCTGGCTTTACGTCGCGGCGGGTTCCGGCGCGACGTCACGCTTGGCGACGGCGAAGGAGGACTCGGACGGCGATCCGGTGGAGGAGCCGCGAGACGACCGGGATGAGCAGAAGGGCGGGCCCCTGGAGGAGCAGGAAGTCGTAAGGAGAACGTCCAACGTGTGACACAGGGGTGAGCGAGGGCTCCCTTCTGCTCGGTCAGGCCCTCCTCCAGGGCGTGTGCCGCGGCATTGAGGGTGGCGACCAGGGACTGGAGGCGGTGCGGGTCGTGGATCTCCGCCCTGGCCCCCGGTCGTCACTACCATCGGTGCCTTCAACCGCGTGCCGATCGTCAGCCGTCACCCCGTCCCTGGCCGGGCGGTCGACGGTCCGGCCGCGTTCCGCCCGGAGAAGCCCGCAGGAGGACCCCCGTATGACCATCACCGTCCGTGACAACGCCGAGCAGCGCCGCTACGAGATCCACGACGGCGAGGCCCTGGCGGGCTTCTCCGACTACGAACTCACCGGCCGGAGCATCGCCTTCACCCACACCGAGACCCTCCCGGAGTTCTCCGGCCGCGGCATGGCCCGGCAGCTGGTCACCGGCGAGCTGGACGACGCCCGCAGCCGGGGACTGGCCGTGCTGCCGTTCTGCCCCTACGTCCGCAAGATCATCGCCGAGGACCTTCCGGCCTATCTGGACCTCGTGCCCGAGGACGACCGGGAGCGCTTCGACCTGCCCCGTACGGCGACGGCATGAGCGCCGCTCCCGACCTGACCTGACGTAGCGCGGACGCCGGCCACAACGGCGCTCCGGGCCGGGCACACGGCCGGTCCCCGGCGAGCAGGCCGGTGGGCTGCTCGCCGGGGATCGTCGCGCTCCTCGCCGGCGCCCTCGTCGGCCGCTACGCCAACCGCATCGCCCGGGGCCGCTTCACCCTTGACGGCACGACGTACCAGGTGCCCGCCAACGACCGCGGGCACGCCCTGCACGGCGGCCCGGGAGGCTTCGACACCAAGGTCTGGCAGGCGACCTCGCACACCGACGAGAACGGCGCGTCCGTACGGCTCGCGCTGCACAGCCCGGACGGCGACATGGGCTTTCCCGGCGCGCTCGACATCTCCGCCACCTACCGCCTCGACACCTCGGGCACCCTCGCCCTCGACTACACGGCGGTCACCGACCGCCCGACCGTCGTCAACATCAGCAACCACGCCTACTTCAACCTCGCGGGTGACGGCGACGTGCTGGACCACACCCTCCAGGTCGACGCCCCCGCCTATCTGCCGGTCGCCCCGGACGGCATCCCGTACGGCCCGGCCGCCGACGTCACCGGCACGGCCTTCGACCTGCGCACGCCGCACGTCCTCGCGGAGCGCGTCACGGCGGCGGACGAGCAGATCCGCCGGGCCGGCGGCTACGGCCACTGCTGGGTCCTGACCGGCGACGGCGACGGCACGCTGCGCTGCGCCGGGCGGCTCACCGCTCCCGCCGCGACCCGCGTCATGGATGTGTGGACGACCGAACCGGGCGTGCAGATCTACACCGCCAACCAGCTCGACGGCACACTCAAGGACGGCGACGGCCGGTGTCTCGAGCGCCACTTGGCCGTCTGCCTGGAGACCCAGCACTTCCCCGACGCCCCCAACCGCCCGGAGTACCCGAGCACGGTGCTGCGCCCCGGTGCGGTGTTCCGCAGCCGCACCGAGTTCCGGTTCCCGCATCTGGCTCCCGGGACCGGCGGCGCGTGAGCGACGCCCCCGACGCGGGCCCGCGCGGCGCACGTGGCAGCATCGGGGGAATGGTGGAACGGATCATTGCCGCGTGCGACGGGGCGTCGAAGGGGAATCCCGGGCCTGCGGCCTGGGCGTGGGTCGTCGGAGACGCGGACGGGAGTGTCGTCTCCTGGGAGGCGGGGCCGCTCGGCCGGGCCACGAACAACGTGGCGGAGCTGACCGCCCTGCTGGAACTCCTGCGGTCGACCGACCCGATGACGCCGCTCGAAGTGCGGATGGACTCGCAGTACGCCATGAAGGCGGTGACCACCTGGCTGCCGGGCTGGCGCCGCAAGGGCTGGCGGACGGCCTCCGGCGGCCCGGTGGCCAACCAGGAGCTCGTGATGGCCATCGACACCCTGCTGACCGGCCGGGACGTCACGTTCGTCCACACCCCCGCGCACCAGGTCGACGGCGATCCGCTGAACGCCGCCGCCGACGGGGCGGCCAGCCGCACCGCCGTCACGCAGGAGGGCGCGGGCTCGGCCGCCGGGTCCGCCCTGCCGCCGCCCGAGGCGCCGGTCCGGACCGGCGCCGGGGCGCGGTCCCGCCGGCCCGCCGCTGCGGCGCGGCGCGCACCGTCGGGCGCCGGGCGCGGTTCGGTGAAGGCCAAGTTCCCCGGCCGGTGCCGCTGCGGCCGGCCCTACGACAAGGGCGAGACCATCACGAAGAACGACGACGGCTGGGTCCACCCCGCCTGCGCCACGGCCGGCGCCTGAACGCCGGGGCCGTCCGCCGAGGACAGTGGCCGGCCCCGTCGCAACCCCCGGTCCCGCGCCCAGAACAGTGCGCCCGGGCTCAGTCCGTCACCAGCACCACCTCCAGGGTGCGCGGACCGTGCACCCCCTCGACCCGGTCGAGTTCGATGTCGCTGGTGGCCGACGGGCCGGAGATCCACGTCAGCGGGCGTACCGGGTCGAGCCGTTCCAGTGCCAGCGGCACGGACGACACGACCTGGCCGGGGACGCGCACCACGCAGATGTGGTGGTCGGGAACGAGAGTGACGCGGCGCCGGCCCTGGTCGGGCGAGGCGTCGAGCACGATCGTCCCCGTCTCCGCGATCGCGACGGCGCAGCCGGTGACCACGCTGTCCACCCGGTCCAGATCCTCCGGCGTGCTCTCCGGCCGGTCGGCCACCCGCACGGCGGAGGTGGCCGACAGCCAGCGCTCGTCCACCCCGGGCGGTACGAGCACGGACGACGCGCCGCGGGCGTCGAGCAGCCCGGCGATCGTCTCCGCCAGCCCGGCCGCGTCGCAGTGGTGCACGACCGCCCGGTAGTCCGCGAGGTTCTCGGCGAGCAGCGCCACCGTCCGGCCGGTGTCCCCGGACACGTGCTCACGCAGATAGGCGCGCTCGACCGCCTGCTCGTACGGGGTGTCGTCGGCGGGCACGTCGGCCAGCGCGCGCCGGACCCGGCCCAGGACGCGTTCCCTGCTGCTCATTTCGTGTCCTTCCCGCCGCCGGTCCGCTGCCACCAGTCCCGGAACGGCTCCGCCGGCACCGCCGGAAGGTCCCGGGTGCCGCTCCACGCCCGGCCGGGCCCGGGCAGCGTCCGCGGATGGAGGCGGCGGGTGCGCGAGGCGAGCCGCTGTCCGGCGCGCAACGCTCCGGGCCTGCTGAGGGCCCACCGGGCGGCCCGCATGGCCGCCCGCTCGGCGGCGTGCCCCTTCGCGGGCTTCAGCACCACCTTCTCGCCGCGCCGAGTCACCGGGCCGCCCTCCACGACCCGTTCGCGCAGATGCACCAGGACCTCGGGGATGTCGATGGCGACCGGGCACACCTCGTAGCAGGCCCCGCACAGACTCGAGGCGTACGGCAGCGAGGCGTCGATCTCGCTTCCCGTGCCCCGCAGTTGGGGGCTGAGGATGGCGCCGATCGGCCCCGGATAGACCGAGCCGTACGCGTGACCGCCGGCCCGCTCGTACACCGGGCAGACGTTGAGGCACGCCGAGCAGCGGATGCAGCGCAGCGCCTGCCGGCCGACCTCGTCGGCGAGGGTGTCGCTGCGGCCGTTGTCCAGCAGCACCAGATGGAACGCCGTCGGACCGTCCCCGTCGGAGGTGCCCGTCCACATCGAGGTGTACGGGTTCATCCGCTCCGCCGTCGAGGAGCGGGGGAGCGTCTGCAGGAACACCTCCAGGTCCCGCCAGGTCGGCACGGTCTTCTCGATGCCGACGACCGAGATCAGCGTCTCGGGGAGGGTGAGGCACATCCGCCCGTTGCCCTCGGACTCGACCACCACCAGCGTGCCCGTCTCGGCGACCATGAAGTTGGCGCCGGAGACGCCGACCTTGGCGCGCAGGAACTTCTCCCGCAGATGCAGCCGCGCGGCCTCCGCGAGCTCCGCGGGCGTGTCGGTCAGCCCCTCGGGCGCCGGACGGCCCCACTCGCCCATCTCGGAGCGGAAGATGTCCCGGATCTCACCACGGTTGCGGTGGATCGCCGGGACCAGGATGTGCGAGGGCCGGTCCTTGCCCAACTGCACGATCAGCTCGGCGAGATCGGTCTCGTAGGCGTGGATGCCCGCGGCCTCCAGCGCCTCGTTGAGGCCGATCTCCTGCGTGGCCATCGACTTGACCTTGACGACCTCGCTCTCGCCGGTCGCCCGGACCAGCCCGGTCACGATCCGGTTCGCCTCTTCGGCGTCGGCGGCCCAGTGGACGGTGCCGCCGGCGGCGGTGACGGACTTCTCCAACTGCACGAGATAACGGTCGAGATGGCGCAGCGTGTGATCCTTGATCCGCCGGCCCGCCTCCCGCAGCTCGGCCCAGTCCGACAGCTCCGCCACGGCCTTCTCCCGCTTGGCGCGGATCGTACGGGTGGCGTGCCGGAGATTGCCGCGCAGCGTGGGGTCGTGGACGGCCTGCCGCGCGGCCTCGGGGAAGGCCGGCATACCGACGAAGGTTCCGCTCATGCCCCGGTCTCCTCTTCTGCGTCGTCTTCCGTGCTCGCCAGGATCTCCGCGAGGTGGACGGGCCGCATGGGCGTCCTCAGCCGGGCCATCGTCCCGCCGATGTGCATCAGACAGGAATTGTCGGCCGCGCACAGCACGTCGGCGCCGGTCGACTCGGCGCTGCGCACCTTGTCGGCGCCCATCGCCGCCGAGACGTCGGGGTTCTTCACGGCGAACGTGCCGCCGAAGCCGCAGCACTCCTCCGCGCCCGGGAGCTCCACCAGCTCCAGCCCCTTGACGGCCGCCAGCAGCCGCCGGGGACGGTCGCCGAGTCCGAGGCCGCGCAGACCGTGACAGGTCGGGTGGTACGTCACCCGGTGCGGATAGTGCGCCCCGACATCGGTCACGCCCAGCACGTCCACCAGGAACTCGGTCAGCTCGTACGTCTTCGGCACCACCGGCGCCAGGGCGGCGGCCAGCGAGTCGCCGCGCCCTTCGGCCCGGGCACGCTCGCCCATGCGCGGGTACAGCTCCCGCACCATCGCCCCGCACGACCCGGAGGGCGTGACGATCGCGTCGTAGTCGCGGAACACGTCCGCGAAGCGGCGGGCGAGCGGCTCGGCCTCGTGCCGATAACCGGTGTTGTAGTGGGCCTGGCCGCAACAGGTCTGGCCCATCGGGAAGTCGACCTCCACACCCAGCCTGGTCAGCAGTTTCACCACGGCCCGCCCGGTGTCCGGGTAGAGCGTGTCGTTGACGCAGGTCAGGAACAGGGCGACACGCATCGCGGACTCCTTGTCGTCGATCGTCGGACGGGTGCGGCGCCGGTACGCCGCACGGCTGCCGGGGCGGGCCGCTCAGCCCCCGGCGAGCCGGGCCTGCGCCGCGCGCCACGGGGCCGTGCCGCCCTGTGGCTCGTACCGCGTCAATGGCTGCGTACGGGCGAGCAGTTCCCGCATGTGCCACCGGTCGCCGACGACCCCCTGGGCCCGTGCCTGCACCAGGACGTTACCGAACGCGGCCGCCTCCGCCGGCCCCGCCACCACCGGCAGCCCGCAGGCGTCGGCCGTCAGCCGGCACAGCAGCGCGTTGCGGGCGCCGCCGCCGACGACGTGCACGACGTCGACCGGGCGGTCCGCCAGCCGCTGGGCGTCCTCGACGGCCCGCCGGTGGGCGAGGGCCAGCGAGTCGAGGACGCAGCGGGTGATCTCGGCGGGGGAGCCGGGCACCGGCTGCCCCGACGCCCGGCACGCCTCCGCGATCCGCTCCGGCATCCGCCCCGGCGCGAGAAACGCCGGGTCGCCCGCGTCCACCACCGACCGCAGCGCCGGCACGCTCTCCGCGGCCAGCAGCAACTCGCCCAGACCGGGGTCGCCCCAGGCCCGCAGGCACTCCTGGAGGAGCCACAGGCCCATGATGTTCCGCAGATGGCGGACCGTGCCGTCCAGCCCCAGCTCGTTGGTGAAGTTGGCGGCGCGGCTCGCCTCGGTGAGCACGGGAGCGTCCAGCTCCAGGCCCGCGAGCGACCAGGTGCCGGTGCAGATGTACGCGAACCGCTCGCCCGTGGCGGGTACGGCGGCCACCGCGGACGCGGTGTCGTGCGAGGCGACGGCCGTCACCGGCACCGGACCGGTCGCCCCGATCTGCTCGAGCACCTCCGGACGGAGCACACCGGCCGGGTCGCCGGGTTGCCTCAGCGGCGCGAACAGGCCCAGGTCGACGTCCAGCCGGCGGGCGATCCCGTGCGCCCAGTCGCGGGTCACGGGGTCGATGAGCTGGGTGGTCGAGGCGTTGGTCAGCTCGGTGCCCGGCTCACCGGTGAGCCAGTACGCGATCAGGTCGGGGACGAGCAGCAGGCGCTTCGCGAGCGACGTCCGGCCGGAGGAACGGGCGGCCACGAGCCGGTACAGCGTGTTGAAGGGCGCGTCCTGGAGCCCGGTCGCCGCGTACAGCTCGCCGGCGGGCACCGCCGCCCGCACCGCTTCCGCGATCCCCTCGGTGCCCGGGTCGCGGTAGTGGACGGGGTTGCCGAGCAGGGCGCCGTCCGCGTCGAGCAGCCCGTAGTCGACGGCCCAGCCGTCGATGCCGACCGAGTCGACCCGCCCGGCCGCCCGCAGCCCGTCGAGGACGCAGGCGTAGAGCCCGAGGATGTCCCAGCGCAGCCCCTCGGGCAGCCGGACCGGCCGGTTGGGGAAGCGGTGCGCCTCGGTCAGCTCCAGGGTGCCGGGGCCGACGCGGCCGGTCATGACCCGCCCGTTGGACGCGCCGAGGTCGACCGCGGCGTACGACTTCACGGCCCCGCTCATCGCAGGAAGGCCGCGGCGACACCGGCGTCGACCGGGATGTGCAGTCCGGTGGTGTGGGTGAGGTCGCCGCCGGTGAGCGCGAAGACGGCGTTCGCCACGTGCTCGGGCAGCACCTCCCGCTTGAGGAGCGTCCGCCCGGCGTAGAACTCGCCGAGCTTGTCCTCCGGCACCCCGTACACGGCGGCCCGCTGCGCGCCCCAGCCGCCGGCGAAGATGCCGGAGCCGCGGACGACGCCGTCCGGGTTGACGCCGTTGACGCGGATGCCGTGCTCGCCGAGTTCGGCGGCGAGCAGCCGCACCTGATGGGCCTGGTCGGCCTTGGTGGCCGAGTAGGCGATGTTGTTCGGGCCGGCGAAGACGGCGTTCTTCGAGGCGATGTAGACGATGTCGCCGCCCAGTCGCTGCGCGGTCATGACCCGGGCCGCCTCGCGGGAGACGAGGAACGAACCGCGGGCCATGATGTCGTGCTGGAGGTCCCAGTCCTTCACCGTCGTCTCGAGCAGCGGCTTGGAGACGGAGATACCGGCGTTGTTGACCACCAGGTCCACCCCGCCGAAGGCGAGGACCGCCGCCTTGAACGCGTCGGCGATCTGCTCCTCGGACGTCACGTCGACGGTCACGGCGACCGCCTTGTCCGGCCCGCCGAGTTCCTCGGCGACGGCGGCCGCGTTCGCGGCGTCCAGGTCCGCGACCACGACGCACGCGCCCTCGGCGGCCAGCCGGTGCGCGATCGCCCGGCCGATGCCGGAACCGGCGCCGGTGACCAGGGCGACACGCGTGGCCAGCGGCTTGGGCGCGGGCATCCGCCGCAGCTTCGCCTCCTCCAGCTCCCAGTACTCGATGCGGAACTTCTCCGCCTCGTCGATGGGCCGGTAGGCGGAGACCGCCTCTGAACCGCGCATCACATTGACCGCGTTGAGGTAGAACTCGCTCGCGACCCGGGCGGTCTGCTTGTCCTTGCCGAAGCTGAACATGCCCACGCCCGGCACCAGGACGATCGCCGGGTCGGCGCCGCGCATCGCGGGGGAGTCGGGCAGCGCGTGCCGCCGGTAGTAGGCGGCGTACTCCTCGCGGTACGCGGCGTGCAGCTCACCGAGCCGGGCGACCATCTCGTCCGCCGCGGCCGTCGGCGGCAGGTCCAGGACCAGCGGCCTGACCTTGGTCCGCAGGAAGTGGTCCGGGCAGGACGTGCCCAGGGCCGCCAGCCTGGGGTGCTCGGCCCGGGCCAGGAAGTCGAGGACGGCCGCGGAGTCGTCGAAGTGGCCGACCTGCGGCCGGTCCTTGGACGCGACGGCACGGACGTGCGGCGCCAGGGCCGCGGCCCGCTCCCGCCGCTCGGCCTCGGGCAGCGGCTCGTACCCCTCGATCACCGGACCGAAGGGCTCCGGCTTCCCGCGCTCGGCGAGGAACGCCTCCGCGGTGCGGATGATGTGCAGCGAATTGCGCTCGCACTCCTCGGAGGTGTCGCCCCAGGCGGTGATGCCGTGGCCGCCGAGGACGCAGCCGACGGCCTGCGGGTTGGCCGCCTTGACCGCCGCGATGTCCAGACCGAGCTGGAACCCGGGCCGCCGCCACGACACCCACACCACCGTGTCGCCGAAGCACTCGGCGGTCAGCTTCTCGCCGTCGGCCGCGCAGGCCAGCGCGATACCGGAGTCGGGATGCAGGTGGTCGACATGGGCGGCGTCCACCAGGCCGTGCATGGCCGTGTCGATGGAGGGCGCGGCGCCTCCCTTGCCGTGCAGGCAGTAGTCGAACGCGGCGACCATCTCGTCCTCGCGCTCCACACCCGGATAGACATGGGTGAGGGCGCGCAGCCGGTCCAGCCGCAGGGCGGCGAGCCCGCCCTCGGTGAGCGTGCCCAGGTCGCCGCCCGAGCCCTTCACCCACATCAGCTCGACGTCGCCGCCGGTGACGGGGTCGGTCGCGGCGCCCTTGGCGGAGGTGTTGCCGCCGGCGTAGTTGGTGTTACGGGGATCGGCGCCGAGCCGGTGCGAACGGGCGAGCAGCGCGGCGGCTTCGGGATGAACGGCCATGATGAGATCAGTCCTTCGGGAAGATGACGTACGGGAGCTCCGGCAGGCGTAGCGGGGTCAGGCCCCCCAGCCCGCCTGCTGCCCACCGACCCGCTCGGCGGCGATCCGCTCCTGCCAGCCGGACGCCCGGTACGCGGCCACCGGGTCCGGGTCGAGCCCCTGCTCCTCGCGGACCTGCGCCAGCAGCGGCCGCACATCCGTGTTGTACGCGTCCATGAACACGGCGTTGGCCGCCAGCACGTCCCCCACCGCCTGCGCCGCGGTCAGCGCGTCGTGGTCCACGAGCATCGCCTTCGCGGTGGCCTCCTGCACGTTCATCACCGAGCGGATGATCGCCGGGATCTTCGCCTCGATGTTGTGGCACTGGTCGAGCATGAAGGCGACGTCGGGCGTGAAGCCGCCGCCGCGCACCACCTCGTACATGATCCGGAACAGCTGGAACGGGTCGGCGGCGCCCACCATCAGGTCGTCGTCGGCGTAGAAGCGCGAGTTGAAGTCGAATCCGCCGAGCTTCCCCTCACGCAGCAGCACCGCGACGATGAACTCGATGTTGGTGCCCGGCGCGTGGTGTCCGGTGTCCACGACGACCTGCGCCTTGTCGCCCAGCTTGAGGCAGTGCGCGTACGCCGTGCCCCAGTCCGGCACGTCCGTCGTGTAGAAGGCCGGCTCGAAGAGCTTGTACTCCAGGAGCATCCGCTGGTCGTCGCCGAGCCGGTCGTGGACGGCCGCGAGCGCCTCCGCGAGCCGGTCCTGGCGGGAGCGGATGTCGCCCTGGCCGGGGTAGTTGGTGCCGTCGGAGAACCACAGCTTCAGGTCCCTGGACCCGGTGGCGTCCATGATGTCGACGCAGTCCAGGAGATGGGCGATCGCCTTGCGGCGCACCTGCGGGTCGGGGTTCGTCACCGAGCCCAGCCTGTAGTCGTCGTCCTGGAAGACGTTGGAGTTGATCGCCCCGATCCGCAGGCCCAGCTTCTCGGCGTGCGCGGCGAGGGCGGCGTAGTCGTCGACCCTGTCCCACGGGATGTGCAGTGCGACGGACGGGGCGGCGCCGGTGTGCGCGTGCACCCGCGCGGCGTCGTCCAGCTTCTCCCACGGGGTGCGCGGCACTCCCGGCTGGGCGAACACCTTGAAGCGGGTCCCCGAGTTCCCGTACGCCCAGGACGGCGTCTCGATGGCCTGGGTCTTGAGTGCGGCCTTCACCGCGGCGAGATCGGTCACTGCAGGGCTCCTGTGACATCGGTCGGAAGGGGCTGGTCGAAGGTCTTTATGAAACGATTCAAAAGCGAAGCTAAGGGCGCTCGGGTGGAGGTGTCAACCCTGTCGGCCGGTCGCGCGTCGGTCCGGTCAGGCGCGGTGCGCCGGCGTTTTCCTTGACCGGACGGGCTGTCCCTGCTTAACGTCCCAAGGGTGTGTTGAAACCTTTCATCAACCCTTCACAGCTAGGAGCGCACCCGTGCAGCGCGTCTGCTTCGTCCTCAAGGTCCGCGAGGACCGGATCGCCGAGTACCGCGAACGGCACACGGCCGTGTGGCCGGACATGCTCGAAGCGCTCTCGGCCACCGGCTGGCACAACTACTCGCTCTTCCTGCGCGACGACGGCCTGCTGGTCGGCTGTCTGGAGACCGAGGACTTCGCCGCGGCGCGGGCCGCGATGGAGGCCACCGAGGTGAACGCCCGCTGGCAGGCCGAGATGGCGCCGTTCTTCGAATCGCTCGACGGCGCCCGTCCCGACGAGGCGATGAAGCCCCTCACCGAGGTGTTCCATCTCGCCTGAGGACCCGGCCGCCGGTGCCGGGCCGGGCGTCTGACCGGGGCGGCTCCCGAGACGGCGTGACGGTAGTGTGATGCGCCCCGGCCGCCCCTCGGCACTCGTCTCGCGCCCCCTCGCTCCCCGCCCCTCGCCCACTCGTCCTCTCGGAGGTTCCTGCCTGATGTCCCAGTCGGTGGGTATCAAGGACGTCGCTCGCGCCGCCAACGTCTCCGTGGGCACGGTGTCGAACGTCATCAACCGGCCGGACTCGGTGGCCGCCGAGACCCGGGCCCGGGTGCTGTCCGCCATCGACCGGCTCGGTTACGTCCGCAGCGAGTCCGCACGCCAGTTGCGCGCCGGCCGCAGCAGGATCATGGGACTGCTCGTCCTTGACATGGGCAACCCCTTCTTCGTCGACGTGGCACGCGGGGCCGAGCGCGCCGCCCGGAAGGCCGGCCTCGGCGTGATGGTCTGCAACAGCGACCAGAGCCCCGGCGAGGAGGCCGAATATCTGTCGCTCTTCGCCGAACAGCGGGTCCGGGGCGTGCTGTTGACCCCGGCCGACGCCACCGGGAGGACCGTCGCCGCCTTCCGCCGCCACAACATCCCCTTCGTCCTCGTCGACCGCGTCGCCGAGGGCCTCACCGAGTGCTCGGTCTCCGTCGACGACGTGACGGGCGGCGCGCTGGCCGTACGGCACCTGCTCGACGCGGGGCACCGCTCCATCGCCTACGTCAGCGGCCCGCCGAACCTGAACCAGGTCAGGGACCGCCGCACCGGCGCACTGAACGCCCTCGCCGAGGCCGGCCTCGGGCCGGAAGCGCTGCGCGAGCTGCCGACCGAGCGGCTCGACGTCGGCGCGGGACGCGACGCCGGCGCCCGGATCCTCGGCCTCGCCGACCGCCCGACCGCCGTCTTCTGCGCCAACGACCTGCTCGCCCTCGGTGTTCTCCAGGCCCTGTACGCGGCCGGTGTCGCGGTCCCCGACGACCTCGCCATCGTCGGCTACGACGACATCGAGTTCGCGGCCGCCGCGGCCGTCCCGCTCACGTCGGTGCGGCAACCGGCCGTCACCATGGGCACGATGGCCGCGGAACTGCTGTTGGAGGAGACCGAGGCGCAGGGCGGCGGGCGCGCGCACGAGCACCGCCGGGTGGTGCTCCAGCCCGAACTGGTCGTCCGGCGTTCCAGCCTCTCCGCCCGCTGAGCCGGCTCCGCAGGGGCCCGGGGGCCCGTACGCACCGGGGCCTCGTTCACCCGGCCGGCAGCCCCAGGCCGGCGGCCAGGCGGGACCGGTGCCAGGCGGGCGGTCCGAACAACTGGGCAGCGGCGTGGGCGCGCTTGAAGTAGCGGTGGGCGTCGTGCTCCCAGGTGATGCCGATGCCGCCGTGGAGCTGGATCATCTCGCCCGCGACCGCGGAGAACGCCTCCGAGCAGGCGGACTTGGCGGCGGCCGCAAGCCGGCTCGCCCCGGGTGCCGCCGCGTCCGCCCCGGCCGCCGCGCCCAGCGCGACCGAGCGCGCCGCCTCCACCTGGACGTACGCGTCGGCGAGGCGGTGCTTCACCGCCTGGAACGAGCCGATGGGCCGGCCGAACTGGACCCGGTCCTTCACATGGGCGACCGTGATCTCCAGACATCGCGCGGCCGCGCCGGCCTGCTCCGCCGCCAGCGCGGTGCAGGCCAGGTCGAGGACCCGCGCCAGCACCCGGCCCCCGTCGCCGTTCCCGCCGACGAGCCGGCCCTCGGCCGCGTCGAGCACCACCCGTGCCTGTGCGCGCGTCCCGTCCAGGGTGACCAGCGCCTCCCGGCGGACCCGCGCGCTTCCGGCGTCCACCTGGAAGAGCGAGACCCCGGCGTCGGTACGCGCGGCCACCAGCAGCACGTCCGCCTCCGCGCCGTGCAGGACATGCTCCTTCGTCCCGGTCAGCAGCCACCGTCCGGCCGGGCCGGCCACGGCCTTGGCCCGTACCGCTGCCGGGTCCCAGGAACCCCGCTCCGCCCAGGCCAGCGCTCCGACGTCGCCGCCCGACACCAGTCGCGGCAGCAGCCGCGCGCAGGCCGCCGTGTCCCCGGAGGCGAGCAGTGCCTGCACGGTCACCACCGCCGACCCGAGGGCGGGCACCGGGCTCAGCCGGCGCCCCAACTCCTCCATCACCACATGCACTTCGCGGGCACCGCCACCGAACCCGCCGTACGCCTCCGGGACCGCGAGCCCCGCGACGCCGATCTGCTCGGTCAACGGCCGCCAGGCGGACGCCCCTTCGTGGCGCGCGAGCAGCGACCGTACGGCGCTCCGCAGCTCCTCGTGTTCCTTCGTCGGCCTCACCGTCCGCCGCCCGCCTGCTGCGCCAGCACGCGGGCGCGGTGCCGGGCGGTGGTGCCCCAGGCGTCGCGGAGTGGGCGGGCCTTGCGGATCCACAGCGAGAGGGCGAGCTCGTCGGTGTAGCCGACGGCTCCGTGGATCTGCAGCGCCGTACGGGCAGCCGTGCAGGCCGACTCACAGGCGGCGACCTTGGCCGCCGAGACCCCGGCCGCCTGCCCCGGTTCGCCGTTGGCGAGGGCGAGCGCGGCGGCGTACAGCAGCGGCCGGGCGAACTCGAGCCCGATCAGGGTGTCGGCCAGCCGGTGCTTGACGGCCTGGAAGGAGCCGACGGGGACGCCGAACTGGACGCGCCGCCGGGCGTGGGCCACGGTCGCGTCCAGCAGCGCCCGGCCCAGACCGAGGGACTGCGCCGCGGTGGCGAGCGCTGCCACGTCGGCCGCGTGGTCCGCCGCGGCGCGCACCCGGGGGCCGTGGGCCAGGACCGGGCCGGGGCCGGGGCGGGCCAGCCGGCGCGCCGGGTCGGCGGACCGCTGGACGGGCCCGGCGGACTCCGCGAGCCGCAGGACGTCGCCCTCGACGACGAGGACGGTGTCGGCCGCCGCGGCGTCCAGGGCGAAGGGCTGGGCGTCGGACAGCAGACAGAGGGAGGTGACCGTCCCGCCGGACGCGATGCCCGGCAGCAGGTCTCCCGCTGTGCCGTCGTCGCCCAGCCTGTCCAGAAGGGCCGCCGCGGCGACCGTCTCGACGAGCGGGCCGGGCACCGCGTGGCGGCCCAATTCCGTGAAGGCCACGGAGAGTTCGACGGGAAGCGGGCCGAGTCCCTTGTGGCGCTCCGGAACGGCCAGGGCGAAGACGTCCGCCTCGGCGAGCCGGGCCCACAGGGCGCGGCCGGGCGCGCTGTCGCCCGCCGCCCAGGCCCGTACGGCGGCCGGGGTGTCCGCCGCCGACAGCATGGCGTTCAGGGAGCGGGCGAAGTCCCGTTGCGCGGCGTCGAGGAGGAACCGCATCAGCGACGCCCCTTCGGCAGACCGAGCAGCCGCTCCGCGATGATGTCGCGCTGGATCTCGTTGGTGCCGGCATAGATGGGGCCGGCCAGTGAGAAGACGTACCCCTCTGCCCAACTGCCGTGGTCCGGGGCCTCCTCGGCCAGGTCGCCGAGCTCCCCGTACGGGCCGAGCAGGTCGAGCGCGGTCTCGTGCAGCGCGATGTCCAGCTCCGACCAGAACACCTTGTTGAGGCTGGCCTCCGCCCCGGCCGCGCCGCCTCCGGCCGGGCCGCCCCTGTCCGAGCCGCCTGCTCTTGAGCCGCCTCCGGCCGAGCCGCCCGGGCCGGGGCCGTCGTCGGCGGTACGCGAGGCGGTGGCGAGGGCGAACAGCCGGTACGCCTCCGCGCCGATGACCGCGTCGGCCACCCGGTCGCGCAGCGCCGTGTCGGACGCCTCCCCCCGTTCCCGCCACAGCTCCCTCAGCCGCCCGGCCGCGGCGGTGAAGCGCCCCGGGCTGCGCAGCGTCAGGCCGCGCTCGTTCCCGGCGGTGCTCATGGCCACGCGCCAGCCGTCGCCCGGTTCGCCGATGACGTCCTCGTCGGCCACGAAGACGCTGTCGAGGAAGAGTTCGGCGAACGCGGGCTTCCCGTCGAGCCGGCCGATCGGCCGGACCGTCACACCGGGGGCGTCGAGCCGAACCATCAGATACGTCAGACCCCGGTGCGGCCGATCCGTGGCCGGCGCGCTGCGGAACAGGCCGAAGGCGCGGTCGGCGAAGGCGGCCCGCGACGACCAGGTCTTCTGCCCGTCGAGCAGCCAGCCGCCGTCGGTGCGGGTGGCGGTGGAGCGCAGGGAGGCGAGGTCGGAGCCGGACTCCGGTTCCGACCAGGCCTGTGCCCAGATCACCGCACCGCTCGCCATGTCCGGCAGGATCCGGGCCCGTTGGGCTTCGCTGCCGTGCTCCATGAGGGTCGGGGCGAGCAGACTGATGCCGTTCTGGGCGACCCGGCCCGGCGCCCCGGCCGCGTAGTACTCCTCCTCGAAGATCAACCACTCCATGACAGAGACACCGCGTCCGCCGTACCGCTCCGGCCACGCGACGGCAGACCAGCCGTCCCGGCCCAGCGTGCGCTCCCACTCCCGGTGGGCCGCGAAACCCTCGGCGGTCTCCAGCGACGGCAGCGGTACGGCGGGGACGTGGGCGGTGAGCCAGGCGCGTGCCTCGTCGCGGAACGCCCGCTGCTCGGCCGTCAGTTCGAGGTCCATCAGGACCCGGCCTCCTTCATCGCGCGGACGTCCATGCCGCCGAGCGGGTCCTGAGCGGTCTCCGCGTTGTGCGCGTGCGCGAGATGGTGCAGCCCGAAGACGGAGTCCGTCCCGGTGTGCAGGCCCTGGAGGTCCTCGGCCTGGTTGACCGCGCGCTTGGTCAGTGCCAGCCCCATCCGCGGCATCTCGGCGATCCGCACCGCCAACTCCATGGTGTGGTCCATGAGTTCGCCGCGCGCCACGACACGGTTGACCATCCCGACCTCGTACGCGCGCCGTGCGCTCATCCGGTCGCCGGTGTAGAGGAACTCCTTGGCGATCCGCGGCGGCATCACCCAGGGATGGGCGAAGTACTCGACACCGGGGATGCCCATCCGGACCACCGGGTCGGCGAAGAACGCGTCCTCGGAGGCGACGATCAGGTCGCAGACCCAGGCGAGCATCAGCCCGCCCGCCACACACGCGCCCTGTACACAGGCGATCACCGGTTTGGGCAGCTCCCGCCACCGCCGGCACATCCCCAGATACACCTCGGACTCGCGGGCGAAGCGGCTCTCGGCGCCCGGCTTGTCCGAGTGGTCCCACCACAGTCCGGCCGTGCGGTCGAACGGCAGATGGGCGTCGCGCTCCGGGGTGCCGATGTCGTGGCCGGCGGAGAAGTGCCCGCCCGCTCCGGCCAGCACGACGACCTTCACGGCGTCGTCGTCGGCGGCGCGGTAGAAGGCCCGGTCCAGGGCGTAGGTCATCGCGGAGTTCTGGGCGTTGCGGTACTCGGGCCGGTCCATGGTGACCAGGGCGACCGGGCCCCGTACCTCGTAGCGGACCGGTTCCGTCGGGACAGCGGACATCCGCCCTCCTTCCCTAACAAGTGTTTGGTAGGTTAACGTACGGGCCGTGGGCCGTCGAGATCCGCAGGGAGCCGGTGCATGGACGCCGTGGAGGAGTTCAGGGCCGAGGTGAGGAGCTGGCTGGCCGCCAACCTCACCGGCGACTTCGCCGGCCTGCGCGGTTGCGGCG
This sequence comes from Streptomyces sp. NPDC002835, assembly GCF_053591995.1. Classification (NCBI taxonomy): domain Bacteria; kingdom Bacillati; phylum Actinomycetota; class Actinomycetes; order Kitasatosporales; family Streptomycetaceae; genus Streptomyces; species Streptomyces sp. NPDC002835. Next base: position 82,787 of record NZ_JBSFUW010000031.1, read on the forward strand.
GCCCGGGCCGGGAGCACGAGGCCTTCGCCGAACGCCTCGCCTGGGAGCGGCACATGGCCGCCGCCGGCTGGACCTGCGTCGGCTGGCCCGAGGAGTATGGGGGCCGCGGCGCCACCCTCGAACAGCAGGTGGCCTTCCACGAGGAGTACGCCGAGTCCGGCGCGCCCGCTCGCGTCAACCACATCGGCGAACAGCTCGTCGGCCCCACGCTGATGGCCTTCGGCACACCGGAGCAGCGCGCCCGCTTCCTCCCGCCGATCGCCGCCGCCGACGAGCTGTGGTGCCAGGGCTACAGCGAGCCGGACGCCGGCTCCGACCTGGCCGCGGTGCGCACCAGGGCCGAACGGGACGGCGACGCGTGGGTCGTCACCGGCCAGAAGACCTGGACCTCGCTCGCCCACGCGTCCCACTGGTGCTTCGTCCTCGCCCGCACCGAGCCGGGCTCCGTGCGCCACGACGGTCTCTCGTATCTGCTGGTGCCCATGGACCAGCCCGCCGTCGAGGTCCGGCCGATCACCCAGCTCACCGGCACCTCGGAGTTCAACGAGGTGTTCTTCGACCGTGCGCGCACCCCGGCGTCGAACATCGTCGGGGCGCCGGGGGAGGGCTGGACGGTGGCCATGGCCACCCTCGGCTTCGAACGTGGCGTCTCCACCCTCGGCCAGCAGGTCGGCTTCCGGCGGGAGCTGGAGGCGCTGATCGACCTGGCCCGGCGCAACGGCGCGGCCGGCGACCCGCTGATCCGCGACCGGCTCGCACACGCCTGGATCGGTCTGGAAGCCGTCCGCTGCAACGCCCTGCGCATGCTCGACGCGGTCGCGGCCGGCGCGCCGGGCCCGGAGGCGTCGATCGGCAAGATCTTCTGGGCCACCTGGCACCGCGGCCTCGGCGAACTCGCCATGGACGTCCGCGGGGCCGGGGGCATGCTGGCCGCGGGGGAGCCGTACGAGCTCGACGCGTGGCAGCGGCTGTTCCTCTTCTCCCGCGCCGACACGATCTACGCCGGATCGAACGAGATCCAGCGCGACATCATCGCCGAGCGGGTGCTCGGCCTGCCCAGGGAGGCGCGTGGATGAACGCTGCCGCGCCCACGCCGTGGGAACTCCTGCGCCGGGCGACGGCCCGGGGCATCCGCCGGTGGGCGGGGGACGACAATGGCAGCGTGCCGAAAAGTAATGTGCCCCGCATGAACGCGCCCAGCGGCAACGCGCCGGACGACAAGAAGGCGCCGGTCAGCGACGCGCCGGCAGAGAAGAAGGCGACGCCGGCCGCCGGCCGGAGGAAGGCCGTGAGCGCCCCGCCAGAACGCCGCCGTGAACTGCTCGGCACCGCCGCCGAGGTCTTTGCCGAGCAGGGCTACAACGCCACCACCGTCCGCAAGATCGCCGACGCGGCCGGAATGCTGGCGGGGAGCCTCTATTACCACTTCGACTCCAAGGAGTCGATGCTCGACGAGATCCTCTCCACCTTCCTGGACGAACTGTGGGCCGGCTACGACGCCGTACTGGCCGCCGACCTCGGCCCGAGGGAGACCATCGAGGCGCTCGTCGTGGAGTCCTTCCGCGAGATCGACCGCCACCGCGCGGCCGTGGCGATCTACCAGAAGGAGTCCCGGTACCTCGCGGCCCAGCCCCGCTTCGCGTACCTCACGGACTCGCAGCAGAAGTTCGAGAAGGCCTGGCTGGGCACCCTGGAGCGCGGGGTCGCCGACCGGGTCTTCCGCGCCGACCTGGACGTCCGGCTCACCTATCGCTTCGTGCGCGACACCGTGTGGGTCGCCGCGTCCTGGTACCGGCCGGGCGGTCTGCACAGCCCCGACGAGATCGCCCGGCAGTACCTGTCCATGGTCCTCGACGGCATCGCCCTCGGGAGCGCGCCCACGTAACAGCCACCGGAGCCCGAGCCCCGGAAGCCCCGGAGCCCGGAGCCCTCGGAGAAGGAGCCGAAGCCATGCCCGAGGCATACATCGTCGAAGCGGTCCGCACCCCGGTCGGCAAGCGCGGCGGCGGCCTGTCCGCCGTCCACCCGGCCGACCTCGGCGCACATGTGCTGCGCGCCCTGATGGAGCGCTCCGGCGCCGACCCGGCCGCCGTGGAGGACGTCGTCCTCGGCTGCGTCGACACGGTCGGCCCGCAGGCCGGTGACATCGCCCGCACCTGCTGGCTCGCCGCCGGGCTGCCGGAGGAGGTGCCGGGAGTGACCGTCGACCGCCAGTGCGGCTCCTCCCAGCAGGCCGTGCACTTCGCCGCGCAGGGAGTGCTCTCCGGCACCCAGGACCTCGTTGTCGCGGGCGGCACGCAGAGCATGTCGCAGATCCCCATCGCGTACGCGAGCCGCCGGGCGACCGAACCCCTCGGTCTCACCGAGGGCCCCTACGCCGGCTCGAAGGGCTGGCGCGCCCGCTACGGGGACCGGCCGGTCGACCAGTTCCACGGCGCGGAGCTCATCGCGGAGAAGTGGGGCATCAGCCGCGAGGCCATGGAGGAGTACGCGCTCCGGTCACACCGGCGGGCCGTACGGGCCGTCGACGAGGGCCGCTTCGCACGAGAGACGGTCCCCTGGGAGGACGTGCGCACCGACGAAGGGCCGCGCCGGGACACCGGCCCGGAGAAGATGGCCGCTCTGCCACCCCTGACCGAGGGCGGTCGGCTGACCGCCGCCGTCTCCTCCCAGATCTCCGACGGGGCCTCGGCGATGCTGATCGCCTCGGAACGGGCCGTACGCGAACACGGCCTGACGCCCCGCGCCCGCGTCCACCACCTCTCCGTCCGCGGCGAGGACCCCGTCCGGATGCTGTCCGCGCCGATCCCGGCCACCGCGTACGCGCTGAAGAGGACCGGCCTGTCGATGGACGACATCGACCTGGTCGAGATCAACGAGGCGTTCGCCTCCGTCGTCCTGGCGTGGCTGAAGGAGACCGGAGCGGACCCGGCGAAGGTCAACGTCAACGGCGGCGGCATCGCGCTCGGCCACCCCCTCGGCGCCACCGGCACCAGGCTGATGACCACGCTGCTGCACGAACTCGAGCGCACCGGCGGCCGCTACGGACTCCAGACCATGTGCGAGGGCGGCGGCCAGGCCAACGTCACGATCATCGAACGGCTCTGACCCCGCGCCGGGCCCCGCGGTCGCCGCCGGCTCAACGCCCGGCGTCCCCGGGTGCCGGGCGCTTCGCGGACACGAACGCGTCCCGGTGCCGGTCCGCGATTCCGCTGAGGTTCGCCTCGAAGGTGAAGCCCTGCTCGAACCGGTAGCTCCGGTGGACGTCGACCGGGTCGATGCCGTTGATCGCCGCCTTCGCCAGCCGCAGCAGGCCGCCGTCCTTCGCCGCGATCTCCCGCGCCAGTTCCAGCGCGGCCGCGCGCAGTTCCCCGCGCGGCACCATCCGCCACACGGAGCCGTGCCCGTGCAGCTCCGCGGCGGTGACGGTCCGTGAGGTGTAGTACAGGGTGCGCATCAGATGCGGCGGCACCAGCCGGGACAGATGCGTCGCGGCCCCGAGCGCCCCGCGCTCCAGCTCCGGGAGCCCGAACGTCGCGTCGTCGCTCGCGACGATCGCGTCGGCGTTCCCGGCCAGCCCGATGCCGCCGCCGAGGCAGAAGCCCTGCACGGCGGCGACGACGGGCACCTCGCAGTCGTAGACGGCGGCGAACGCCTCGTAGCAGCCGCGGTTGGCGCCGACGAGCGCGTCGTGGCCGGGCGTGCGCTGGATCTCCTTGATGTCGACGCCCGCGTTGAAGCCCCGGCCCTCGGCGGTGAGCACCACACAGCGCACGCCGGGATCGGCGCCCGCGGCGCGCACCGCGCCGGCCAGGTCGTACCAGCCCTGTACCGGCAGGGCGTTGACCGGAGGGAAGTCCACGGTGACGACGGCGACGCCCGGTTCCGCGGTGGAGGTGGAGACACCCATGAGCAGATCAGCTACCCTTCAAGTGGCCCTTACCAAACGTTTGTTAGGTAGACGTTAGCAGGCCTCGGGACCACCGGCCGGGGTCAACCGCCGGACGCTGCCGTACACCGGAAGGACGCGGACCGTGACCGGACTCTGCGCAGGACGTGTCGTCGTCGTCACCGGAGCCGGGCGCGGCCTGGGGCGCGCGCACGCGCTCGCCTTCGCCGCCGAGGGCGCGCGGGTGGTAGTCAACGACCTCGGCGTCGCACTCGACGGCACGGGCGCAGACGCAAGCACCGGCCCCGCCCGCCAGGTCGCCGAAGAGATCCGGTCGCTCGGCGGCCGAGCGGTGGCCCACGACGGCGACATCGCGACCACCGAGGGCGCCGCCTCCCTCGTCGCCGCCGCGCTCGACGCCTTCGGCCGCCTCGACACCCTCGTCAACAACGCGGGCTTTCTGCGCGACCGGATGCTGGTCAACCTGACCGAGGACGACTGGGACGCCGTCATGAGGGCCCATCTCAAGGGCCACTTCCTGCCGCTCAAGCACGCTGCCGCGCACTGGCGCGCGGAGGCGAAGGCGGGCCGCGTGCCGCGGGCCCGGGTGGTCAACACCACGTCGGGCGCGGGCCTGCTGGGCAGCGTCGGGCAGGCCAACTACGCGGCCGCGAAGGCCGGCATCGTGGGCCTGACCCTCGTCGCGGCCGCGGAGCTGGCCCGCTACGGCGTGCAGGTCAACGCGATCGCGCCGGCCGCCCGTACGCGGATGACGGAGCGGACGTTCGCCGGCGCGATGGCGGCGCCGGCCGCGGGGCGGTTCGACGCGATGGCGCCGGCGAACGTGTCCCCGCTGGTGGTGTGGCTCGGCTCCGCCGCCTCCTCTGGGGTGACCGGCCGGGTCTTCGAGGCCGAGGGCGGCCGGATCACGGTCATGGAGGGCTGGCGGCCGGGGCCGGCCGCCGACGCGGCGGGGCGCCGGACGCCCGAGGAGGCGGGCGCGGCGGCCCGCGAACTGCTGGCGGCGGCCGAGCCTCCCGGGCCCGTCTACGGGGCGCGGTAGCCCAGTCGCCCCCGCGCGGCCAGATACCGGGCGGGCAGCTCACCGCCGCCGTGGACGGCCAGGTCCGCGCCGTTGACGTAGCCGGCCGACGGCCCGGCCAGGTACAGACAGGCCCCGGCGACGTCCTCGGGGACGGCCGTCCGCCGCAGGGGGACGACCCGGCCGAGAGCGTCCCCTTCACCGGCGGTGGCGTCCTCGGTCCGTACCGGGCCGACCGTGATGTGGTTGACGCGCACCCGCGGCCCCCACTCCAGGGCCAGCGCCCTGGTCAGCGCGAGCAGCCCCGCCTTGGCGGCCGAGTACGCGGCCGTGCCGGGCTGCGGGGTGTGCGCGGAGACGCTGCCGATGTTGACGACGCAGCCGCCGTTCTGCCGCTGCATCACCCGGTTCGCGGCCTGGGCCATGTGGAACGGGGCCAGCAGATTGAGCGCCACGACCCTCTCGACGAACCGTGGCGAGGCCGTCGCCGCGTCGCAGTCAGGGGAGCCCCCGGCGTTGTTGACGAGGACGTCCAGCCGTCCGAAGCGGCTCACGGCGTGGTCGACGAGATCCTCCGCCGCCGCGGGGTCGCGTACATCGGTGCGGCGGAACAGCGCGCTCCGTCCGCCCGTCTCGGGCAGCGAGGGCGGTTCACCGCGCCCGCAGACGACGACGTCGGCGCCGACGGCCAGGAACGCCTCCGCGATCGACCGGCCGATGCCCCTGGTGCCGCCGGTGACGATCACCGCTCTGCCCGCGAAGTCCATCGGCTCCCCACATCGCTCGGTGCGCGACCGTTCCCTTGACGGGCGGCCGGACGCCCAGCCTAATGTTTCTACCAAACGTTTGCTAGGTTCGAATGACGGGCCGTCAGGAGCCGCGGATGCGCGACAAGAGGATGACCGGGGAGCAGGTGGCCGGCCGGCTGCGTTCCGGCATGACCATCGGCATCGGCGGATGGGGCTCGCGGCGCAAACCCATGGCGCTGGTGCGCGAGATCCTGCGCTCCGACGTCACGGATCTGACCGTCGTCTCCTACGGCGGCCCCGACGTCGGCCTGCTCTGCGCCGCGGGCAGGGTCCGCAGGCTCGTCTTCGGGTTCGTCTCGCTGGACACCGTCGCGCTCGACCCGCACTTCCGCGCCGCCCGCCAGGCGGGCCGGTTCGAGGTCGCCGAGTACGACGAGGGGATGCTCCAGTGGGGCCTGTACGCGGCGGCCCTGCGGCTGCCCTTCCTGCCGACCCGCGCGGGCCTCGGCTCTGACGTCATGACGGTGAACCCGGGCCTGCGCACCGTGCCCGACCCGTACGGCAGCGGCGAGGAACTGGTCGCCATGCCGGCCCTCCCGCTCGACGCCGCCCTGGTGCACCTGAACCGCGCCGACGCCGCGGGCAACGCCCAGTGCCTGGGCCCCGACCCGTACTTCGACGACCTCTTCTGCGGCGCCGCAGAACACGCCTTCGTCTCCTGCGAACGGATCGTGCCGACCGCCGAACTCACCCGCACCGCCCACCCGTCGACCGTCGTCGTCCGGCGCCTCGCCGTGACAGGCGTCGTGGAGGCCCCGGGCGGTGCGCACTTCACCTCGTGCGTCCCCGACTACGAGCGGGACGAGGCGTACCAGCGCGCGTACGTCACCGCGGCCGGCGACCCCGAGGCATGGGCCGGCTTCCACCGGCGCTACCTCGCCGGGGAGGAGCCCTGCGAACGGCGCCCGGCCGCCGGGGGGAGGCCGGTATGAGCGACGTGACCAGGGCCGAGGTCTGCGCGGTCGCCTGCGCCGAGGCCTTCCGCGGCAACGGCGAGATCCTCGCCAGCGCCTTCGGCACGATCCCGGCGATCGGCGTCCGGCTGGCCCGGCACACTTTCTCGCCCGACCTGCTGCTCACCGACGGCGAGGCCCGTCTGATGCAGGGCACCTGGCCGGTCGGCGCACCGGCCGACGGCGTGATCGAGGGCTGGGCGCCGTTCCGGACCGTCTTCGACCTCGTCTGGAGCGGCAAGCGGCACGCCATGATGATCCCCACCCAGATCGACGCCCACGGCAACGTCAACATCTCCGCCATCGGCCCACACGCCCGGCCGGAGGTCCAACTGGTCGGAGTCCGGGGCGCCCCCGGCAACACCGTCTGCCACCCGGTCAGTTACTGGATTCCCCGGCACACCACCCGGGCCCTGGTGCCCCGCGTCGACATGGTGGCGGGCGTCGGCACCGACTCGGCGGCCGCGGCGGGCCCCGCCGCCCGCCGCTACCACGACCTGCGCAGAGTCGTCACCGAACTCGCCGTACTGGACTTCGAGTCACGGTCCGGCGCCCTGCGCCTGGTGTCCGTGCACCCCGGGGTCGGCGTCGAAGAGGTCCGCGAACGCACCGGCTTCCCGCTGCTCACCCACGGCGGCGAACCGGCGCGCACCCGGCTGCCCACGGACGACGAACTCCGGCTCGTACGGGAGGTCATCGACCCGAGGCGGCTGCGTGACGCCGAGGTCGCGGCATGAACCGCCCACCCCCGCACCCGGCGCTGCGCACCCGGGCCTGCGAGCTGTTCGGCGTCGAACACCCCATCGTCCAGACCGGCATGGGCCACGTCTCGGACGCGGCGCTGACCGCGGCGACCGCCGAGGCGGGCGGCCTGGGCATCCTCTCCGCCGGCCTCCTCGGCCTCGCCGAGCTCGAACGGGCCGTCGCCGCAGTCCGGTCGGCGACCGACAGGCCGTTCGGCGTCAATGTGCGCGCCGACCAGCCCGACATCGGCCGGCGCATCGACCTGCTGATCCGCGGCGGCGTACGGGTGGTCTCCTTCGCCCTCGCCCCACGGCCCGAGCTCATCGCCCGCTGCAAGGAGGGCGGCCTGATCGTCGTCCCCTCCGTCGGCGCGCGGCGCCACGCCGAGAAGGTGGCCGGCTGGGGCGTCGACGCGGTCGTCGTCCAGGGCGGGGAGGGCGGCGGCCACACCGGCCAGGTGCCGACCAGCCTGCTGCTGCCGCAGGTCCGCGACGCCGTGGACATCCCCGTCATCGCCGCGGGCGGCTACTTCGACGGCCGCGGCCTGGTCGCCGCCCTGGCCTACGGCGCCGACGGGATCGCCATGGGCACCCGCTTCCTACTGACCAGCGACTCGCCCGTCGCACGGCAGGTCAAAGAGGTCTATCTCGCCAAGTCCGTCACCGACACCGTGCTGACCCGGCAGATCGACGGCATACCCCAACGGGTCCTGCGGGCCGGCCCGGTCGACCGGCTCGAAAGCAGCTCGGGCCCCGTCCGCACCCTGCGCGCCGTGCGCAACGCCGTCGCCTTCCGCCGGATGTCGGGGGCGCGGTGGTCCGAACTGGTGCGGGAGGGGCTGGCCATGCGGCGGGAACACGAACTGACCTGGAGCCAGGTCGTGATGGCGGCCAACGCGCCGATGCTCTACCGCACCGCCCTGCTCGAAGGCCGCGCCGACATCGGGGTCATGGCCACCGGCCAGGTGGTCGGCCTCATCGACGACCTGCCGAGCTGTGCGGAGCTGATCACCCGGATCATGACATCGGCGGACGAGATCCTGACGCGGCTGGGCCGTACGCCGGACGACCGCCTCCCTGCGAGCTGAGGAGTACGGATGTCCGCACCGACCGACCCCACCGCGCCCGCCGCTTACCCGGTAAGCCATGGGCTGCTCGCCGGCCGCACGGTCGTCGTCACAGCCGCCGCCGGCACAGGCATCGGCTTCGCCGCCGCCCGCCGCTGCGCCGAGGAGGGCGCCCGCGTGACCGTCAGCGACCGGCACGAACAGCGGCTGAAAGAAGCCGCCGACCGGCTCGAGGAGCTGACCGGAGACCGCCCGCTGGCCGTCCCCTGCGACGTCACCGACGGCGCGCAGATCGACCGCCTGATGGACGCGGCGGCCGCGGAGTACGGAGGCATCGACGTCCTGGTGAACAACGCGGGCCTCGGCGGCACGGCCAGCGTCGTCGACATGACGGACCATCAGTGGGACAGCGTCCTGGCCGTCACCCTCACCAGCACTTTCAAGGCCACCCGCGCGGCCCTGCGCCACATGATCCCCGCCGGGCGCGGCGCGATCGTCAACAACGCCTCGGTGATCGGCTGGCGCGCGCAGCGCGGCCAGGCCCACTACGCCGCCGCCAAGGCCGGTGTGATGGCGCTGACCCGGTGCAGCGCCCTGGACGTCGCCCGGCACGGCATCCGCGTCAACGCCGTCGCCCCGAGCATCGCGGTGCACCCGCACCTGGCCAAGGTCACCAGCGACGAGCTGCTGTCCGAGCTCAGCTCCCGCGAGGCGTTCGGCCGCGCCGCGCAGCCCTGGGAGGTCGCCAACGTCATGGTCTTCCTGGCCAGCGACTACGCCTCGTACATGACCGGCGAGGTCGTCTCCGTCAGCAGTCGCCACCCCTGACCCGGCCCCCGCGGCCCCGGCGGCCGTCCCACGCGGCTCCGGCGCGCCCCGTACGCCCTAGACTCTGCGGATGGCGAAGTACTTCGATGTGCACCCCGAGAACCCCCAGCGACGCACCATCAGCAGTGTGGCCGAAAGCATCAGAGCCGGCGCGCTCGTGGCCTATCCGACGGACTCCTGCTTCGCGCTGGGATGCCGGCTGGGCAGCCGTGACGGCATCACCCGGATCCGGTCGATCCGCAATCTCGACGAACGCCACCACTTCACGCTGGTGTGTCAGAACTTCGCACAGCTGGGCCAGTTCGTGCAGATCGACAACGACGTGTTCCGGGCGATCAAGGCGACGACGCCCGGCAGCTACACCTTCATCCTTCCCGCGACGAAGGAGGTGCCGCGCCAGCTGCTGCACCCGAAGAAGAAGACCGTCGGCGTCCGGATCCCCGACCACGTCGTCGCCCAGGCCCTGGTCGCCGAGCTCGGCGAGCCGCTGCTCTCCAGCACGCTGCTCCTGCCGGACGAGGAGGAGCCGATGACCCAGGGCTGGGAGATCAAGGAACGGCTCGACCACGTGGTGGACGCGGTGGTCGACTCCGGCGACTGCGGCACCGAGCCGACCACGGTCATCGACTTCTCCGGCGGCGAACCGGAGATCGTGCGCCGCGGAGCGGGCGACCCCTCGCGCTTCGAGTGACAGCGGCGCGCCGGGCGGCGGGTCCGGGCCGGGAAGCCGCCCGGTCCCGCCGGTGCGACGACGCCGCCCGGCGGGCCCTTCGCTGTGACACCGGGCATAGGGGCCACGTCACGTCCTAAGCCCGGTAGTGGACGCCGGCGCCCTGCTGAACCGGAACGATGGGCCCATCGAGGAGTCATTCGAGCATTTCTTGGTATTCGGGTAGTAGGTCACATTCTTGCGCCGTGCTCCCGCCGCCTTTAACCATGGCTGACGTCAGGAGGGGCATCCCCCTCCGCCGCCGCACCTCATCCGGTCGGCCCCCGACGTCCCCTGGGAGTTCCCCCGTATGACCGCCTTCACTCGCACCGCCCGCACCGCCCGCACCGCTCGCCTCCGCAAGCTCTCCCTCACCGGCCTGGCCACCGCGGGCGCCGCGGCAGTGGCGCTGACCCTCGCTCCCTCTCCCGCCCACGCCGCCCCCGCCGCGGCGGTCGAGGTGGCGGCGGAGAAGAAGGCCGACAAGCCGAAGAAGGGCAAGAAGGTCTACGCCGACAACCTCGACGGCTGGATCAAGGAAGCACTCGCGATCATGAAGGACGAGGGCATCCCCGGCAGCTACGAGGGCCTGCACCGCAACATCATGCGCGAGTCCAGCGGCAACCCGAACGCCCAGAACAACTGGGACGTCAACGCGCAGAACGGCACCCCGTCCAAGGGGCTGCTCCAGGTCATCCAGCCGACCTTCGACGCCTACCACGTCGAGGGCACCCCGCGTGACCTGACCGACCCGGTCGCCAACATCACCGCGGCCGCGAACTACGCCGCCGACAAGTACGGCTCCATCGACAACGTCGACTCCGCCTACTGATCCCTCGCCGGCGGCCACAGGTGCGCCGTCTCGCCCGGCGCGAGCTGGTCCACGACCTCGGCGAGCGCCGAGCAGGCCAGCTCGATCTTGCGGCGGACGGCGATCTGCTCCGCGACGATCGCCGCCAGCAGCAGCCCGGTCAGCGCCGCACACCCGTTGAGCGCCTGGAGGATCACCATGACCTCCAGCATGGTCCGGTCGCCGAACACGCCGGAGCCGCCGGTCGCCGCCGAGATCGCCATCACCGAGATCAGCAGCGCGCACGGCGCGGTGCCGGGCAGCTGGAACCGCAGAGCCGCCCAGATCAGCACCGGGAACACCAGGAAGAGCAGTGACAGGTCGGCCCGCGTGGCCACCAGCGTCACGGCCACCGAGGCCACGCAGAGCGCCACCGCCTCCGTCCACCACCACGCCCGGGTGTCGCGCGGCAGCCGGGCGCGGCGCAGCACCAGCAGCAGCGGCGTGATCACCAGAACGCCCATCGCGTCACCGGTCCACCACGCGGACCACACCGCCCAGAACTCGCCGGGCGGCAGCGACCCGCTCAGCACCAGGGTCCCCGCGCCGAACGTCGCGCTCACGAGCATCCCGGCCAGCGCGCCGAGGAACACCAGCGCCAGCCCGTCCCTGAGCCGGTCGAGACCGGTGTGGAAGCCGATCCGCCGCAGCAGCAGATACGCGGACAGCGGGGCGAGCGTGTTGCCGGCCAGGATGCCGAGCGCGCCCGCGTCGAGGGTGTCGATCGTGGCCATGGTGAGGAGCGCGCCCAGGGAGATCCCGGGCCACACCCCGGCCCCGGCCCACAGCAGACAGGCCAGGGAGATGCCCGTGGGCGGCCACAGCGGTGTGACGACCGCCCCGTCCACGACCACCTGCTGGAGGAGGCCGATCCGGCCGCCCACCCAGTAGGCGCCTGCGACGGCGAGGACACGCAGCAGCGCTGCGGCGGGGCGTCGGACTCGTTCGCTGCGGACCACGCATGTCATCACACAGCGTTCCCGCCGCCCCGCCCGTGTGACACGCGCGGCCGGTGGCCGCGAACTTCCCCGGCGGCTACGCGGCGTCCTGGAGCAGGACGAGAACCGCCGCGTCATCGGTGTGATCGGTCAGCGCCGCCGTGCCCATCACCCGCGCCGCCAGCTCCTGTGCCGCCGTGCCGTCACGGGCCGCGCACCGGACCATGCCGGTCACCGCAGCCAGCCCCGCCTCGATCGGATACGACGGCCCCTCCACGACGCCGTCCGTCAACAGGACGAACGCGCCGCCCGCGGACAGGCGCCGGGTCGCCACCGGATACACCTCGCCGGGCAGGATGCCGAGCGGTACGCCCGCCTCGTCCTCGACGACCCCGCCCTCCCCGCCGGGCGTCGCCCACACGGCCGGCACATGACCGGCGCGGGCGCTCCGCAGCTCGCGCAGCGCCGGGTCGTAGCGCAGGAAGCTGCATGTCGCGAAGAGCCCGTGGTCGACGGAGAGCAGCAGCTCGTTGGCGCGGCGCAGCACCTCGCCCGGGTCGGTGGTGGCCATCGCGACGGCGCGCAGCCCGATGCGGACCTGCCCCATGAAGGCGGCGGCCTCCACGTCGTGGCCCTGCACGTCACCGATGGACAGGGCCAGCGAGCCGTCGGGGAGGAAGAAGGCGTCGTACCAGTCGCCGCCTATGTCAAGACCGTTCCGGGCGGGGGCGTACCGTGCGGCGACCCGCAGGCCCGGCACGGTGGGCAGCTCCGCCGGCAGCATCGAACGCTGCAGCGCCTCGGCCAGCTCGACCCGGGCCTTGTGCTGCTCGGCGCCCTGCCGCGCCCGGTCGGTGAGCCGTCCGAGCGTGGCCAGCATCTCCTCCGCGGTCGCCGATCGGGCGGGGCGATGCCGGCTCATGGACGTCTCCGCACCGCGTCCGAAGGTCGACCGGCCCGGTGCCCGTGCGGCGTACGGCGGACCGGCCCGGCTGGGCCCTGCAGCCCGCGTCCATTCTATTTCCGCCGGACGAGGGCTGCCCGAGGTGACCGCGGGCCGCCGTCAGCACTGCCCGGAGGGCGGGGGAGGGGGAACCATCGCCCACCGGATCGCACCGGTCAGCGCCGTCCCGGTCGGCTGCACGCAGCGCCGCTCGACCCCCGGCGCGTACGGCAGTCCGAGCGGCTTCCTGGCCCACGGCGGCAGCAGAGCGACGGCGTTCGCGGCCAGGACCGCGTACGGCGCTCTGGCCGCCCACGGCAGAGGCGGGTGGCGGAGCATGAAGCGGGCGGCCTCCCGGGCCTCCCGCGAGGCGCGGAGCTCGGGACGGTAGGCGTCCAGCCGCTCCGCCAGCCCGGCCCGGTCGCGCGGCGGATCGGCCACCCCGAGGGCCTCGGCGACCCGTGCCGTGTCGGCGACGTACCCGTCGCAGCCCGCCGCGTCCAGCGGATGCTTCCCGTAGCGCTGATGCGCGCACAGGAAGCTGTGGACCTCCGCGACGTGCACCCAGCCCAGCAGATGCGGGTCAGAGGCGCGGTACGGCTCTCCCGACTCCGTCGTGCCCGTCACGCGCGCGTGCACGGCGCGCACCGTCTCCACCGCGTCCCGGGCGTCGTCCGCCGTCCCGTACGTCGTCACCGCGAGGAACGTGCTGGTGCGCTGGAGCCGCCCCCACGGGTCGCCCCGGTAGCCGGAGTGCGCGGCGACGGCGGCCATGGCCAGCGGATGGAGCGACTGCAGCAGCAGGGCGCTCAGCCCGCCGATGAACATGGAGGCGTCGCCGTGCACGGTGCGGATCGGCCGGTCGGGCCCGAACCAGCGCGGGCCCGGGGTGCCATGGATACGGGCACGGTTCTCCGGTCCCGAGGGGCCTGCGACACGGGTGAAGAGCCTGCTGCCCAGCTGCCGTCGCACACTGGGGATCGAGTGCGCCGAGCTGTTCATTCCTCAAGTATCGCGCCCGTCGCGGCGAACCCCGCCGGTCCCGGCCCAGGTCCCGGTCCCGGCGTCAGCGGTGGGTGGCCAGCAGCCCCGCGAGCACGCACAGGGCCGTCGCGCCGAGCAGCGCCGCGACGCTCGCACACAGCAGCCGGCGCCGGAGCTCCTCGTAGCGCGCGGTGTACTCGGCCCGCAGCTCGTTGGCCCGGGAGACCAGGGCCTTCAGCACACGCCGTGACAGGGCGATGCGGTCCTCGGTGTAGATGCGGACGACCTCCTCGCGCTGCGCGCCCGTCAGCCACGGCATCCGGGCGGCGAACTCCTCGGCCTCCCGCGCCGCCTCCCGCACCCGGCTCTGCGCGAGGAGGTAGCCCTCCAGCTTGGCGATCCCCGCCGCGACCTCCGCCTCCGGCTGCCGCACCCGGCCCCTCACCTGCCGTCCCTGTCCTCGCCGAGCGGCGGGGCGACTCCCTGCCCCGGCTCGTAGACGTCGCGCCGTCCCGCGTCCGTGACCTCGTCCAGGGTGGCGATGGCCGGGTGGTGCAGGTCGAACGACGGCGACTCGCTGCGGATGCGCGGCAGTGTCGTGAAGTTGTGCCGCGGCGGCGGGCAGGAGGTGGCCCACTCGAGCGAACGGCCGTAGCCCCACGGGTCGTCGGTCAGGAGCTTCCTGCCGTACTTCGCCGTCTTCCACACGTTGTAGACGAACGGCAGCATCGACAGACCCAGCACGAAGGAGCTGATGGTCGAGATGGTGTTCAGCGCGGTGAAGCCGTCGGCGGCGAGGTAGTCCGCGTACCGCCGCGGCATGCCTTCCGCACCGAGCCAGTGCTGCACCAGGAACGTGCCGTGGAAACCGACGAACAGCGTCCAGAAGGTGATCTTGCCCAGCCGCTCGTCCAGCATCTTGCCGGTGAACTTCGGCCACCAGAAGTGGAATCCGGCGAACATCGCGAACACCACGGTGCCGAAGACGACGTAGTGGAAGTGCGCGACGACGAAGTACGAGTCCGAGACGTGGAAGTCCAGCGGCGGCGACGCCAGGATGATGCCGGTCAGACCGCCGAACAGGAACGTCACCAGGAAGCCGATGGACCAGAGCATCGGCGTCTCGAAGGACAAGGAGCCCTTCCACATCGTGCCGATCCAGTTGAAGAACTTCACGCCGGTCGGCACGGCGATGAGGAACGTCATGAAGGAGAAGAACGGCAGCAGCACCGCTCCCGTGACGAACATGTGGTGCGCCCACACCGTCACGGACAGACCGGCGATCGCGATCGTCGCACCGACCAGACCGATGTAACCGAAGATGGGCTTGCGGGAGAAGACCGGCAGGATCTCGGTGACGATGCCGAAGAACGGCAGGGCGATGATGTAGACCTCCGGGTGGCCGAAGAACCAGAAGAGGTGCTGCCACAGGATCGGCCCGCCGTTTGCAGGGTCGAAGACGTGGGCGCCGAACTTGCGGTCCGCCTCCAGGGCGAGCAATGCGGCGGCCAGGACCGGGAAGGCCAGCAGGACCAGCACACCGGTCAGCAGGACGTTCCAGGTGAAGATCGGCATCCGGAACATCGTCATGCCGGGAGCGCGCATGCAGATGATCGTGGTGATGAAGTTGACCGAGCCGAGGATCGTGCCGAAGCCGGAGAAGGCCAGCCCCATGATCCACATGTCGGCGCCGACACCCGGTGAGTGGGCGGCGTCGTTCAGCGGGGAGTAGGCGAACCAGCCGAAGTCGGCGGCGCCCTGCGGGGTGAGGAAGCCGGCCACCGCGATCAGCGAGCCGAAGAGGTACAGCCAGT